>CAXNEW010000018.1:0-30270 GCA_964201665.1 Bdellovibrionota bacterium | reverse complement strand
GGCCCCCGGAACCACAAAGGGTTTTAAAATTGTCCAAGTTTGTTCGCGAACTCCAGGTCCCTGGGTTGTGGTGTGGGTGGGATGGCCCAGGCCATTTAAAAATTCAAGTGACGATTGAGCTGTTTTCAAGACAAAGGCCTTTTCCTCGGAGGTCCAAGGAACGTGGCCAATTTTTGTGAGTGGGGAATTGGGTTCTTCTAAAATTTCGATCAGCGAAAAACCCTTATCAATTTTTTCATAAACCAAGTGAAAAATTATTTTCTTGCATGCGCTCAGGCAACCCGTTTGGGCTTCCACGGGCCTAAACAAAAACCTTAAACCTGTTTTTGAGTCGACGCCCTCAATCAAAGTAGAGTTATAGAGGGCATTTGTTACAAAGCTTGCACTCATTTCAAATTGACGAGGCAAAGCAAAATATTTGAACGAAAAAAATTTAGGATTCAAACTTCGCGCGTAAAAATAGCTTTGGTAGAACTTTTCAAGATTTTTCTTCTCAGGTAATCGCCCAATCTGCTGAGAAGCTTCTGCGTTTTCTAATGTTTGGTTTTGATAAAACCAAACGTCAGTGAGTTTTTCATTTGAAACCCAACCTCGCTCGACCCAGAAACTAAAGTAATCGCGAAATGTGAGACGGGCGAGCTTTTCAAGCCTCTCAATGTCATCAATTTTAGTGTCGGCCGTTTTTAAGTCTGAAAATTTTGGCGAAGCACAGCTTGAAAGGGATCCCAAAATTAAGAGTTTAAAAAAAATTCCCATGAGGCTCAGTTTTTCCATTCCTTAGGATTTTTAAAGGCGGACGGGCAAATATCAACTAAAAAACACATTTTACAAAGTGTTTTTTGAGCCTTGCACAGATTTCTTCCAAGTAGAATGAAGCGATGTGAAAGCTCGACCCATTCATTTTCTGGAAAAATAAGCATCAAATCTTGTTCAGTTTTTTCAGGATCACTTGATTTTGAAAATTTAAGGCGATTTGAAATTCGCAGAACATGAGTGTCTACAACCATTCCTGGGGTGTTAAAGGCATTACCTAAAACAACATTCGCAGTTTTTCGCCCGACCCCTGGTAATGCTACGAGCTCCTCAAGTGTCTGCGGAACTTGGGATTGGTGTTTTTCAATAAGGTTAACCGAAAGGTTCCAAAGTGCCGTGGCTTTATTGTTAAAAAAATTTATGGATTTAATAAGTTCTTTAATTCTACCAACACCAATTTTTTTCATAGCCTCAGGGTTGGGTGCTTCCTTAAAAAGCAGCGGGGTGGCTTTGTTGACGCGGTCATCCGTGCACTGCGCGCTTAAAACTGTAGCAACTAACAATTCAAAGGGATTTGAATGGTTTAAAAACGAACGAGGAAGTTTGGGATACTCCTGTTTCAGGCGCTCAAGAATGAGGCTTCCTAATTTTGATTTTGATAGCTTCAAAGGCGTTGCGACGGTGGGAGATTTCGTTTTTTTCATAACTACTCATTTCTGAAAATCGTTTTTTTAAGGGAGGATAAAAAAACAGGGGGTCGTAACCAAATCCGGTGTGTCCCTGCACCTCGCATTCGATTTGACCAGAAACCTTACCCTCAGAGCTGAATTCCAATAGGTTCCATTTATCTTGGGCGCGGTCAAAAAAGCCTAAAGACAAGGCACATCGAAACTCCCCATCTCTTTGGGGTGAATTTTTTGAAAACCTCGCAAGTTCAAACAAAACCTTAGCAATATTTGCATCAAAATTTTTTCCAGATGGGTCAGCATATCGTGCAGAATAAATCCCGGGTGCTCCATCGAGGCCCGAAACCTCAAGCCCCGAGTCATCGGCTAAAACAGCAAAGGGCAGAAAAGTTTCCTTCTGAATCTCACCGGCCAACGCGAGCATTTTTATCTGAGCATTTCCTTGATAAGAATTTGCAACTTCTTCAGCGCTTTTTGGGGCTCGAATTTTCCATTTTCCTAAAGTTTGTGGAAACACAATTTCCGCGATTTCAACAATCTCCTGGGCCTTGTGTTTATTCCCGGAAGAAACATAGAGATTGTAAGCTTGAAAATCCAAACACTACCTTTAAACCTTTTAATGGCCTTAAATTAACTACCACCCTAAGGGGCCTAAAATCTTCTTTTGTTCTTGGCAGAGATACTCACAGCCCGCCAAACCTAAATCGAGCATTTTTTGAAAGTCATTTGTAGAAAAAGGATCTTTTTCAGCAGTGCCCTGAATTTCTACAATTTTTTTAGACCCTGTTACCACAAGGTTCATATCGGTATCGGCGCCAGAATCTTCTTTGTAATCTAAATCTAAGCAGGGAACGCCTTGAACTATTCCCACTGAAACTGCCGACAAAAAATCTTTTACCGGAAAGGGCAGGTCGGCTTGGATTTTAGGTTTACCTTTAAGTTTTCGCATGGCTAAAACCAGGGCTACAAAAGCTCCGGTGATGCTCGCAGTGCGGGTGCCTCCGTCGGCCTTTAGAACGTCACAATCTAAAATGAGTGTTCTTTCTCCCCAGCCGGATGTGCTTACGATGCTTCGGAGCGATCTTCCAATGAGTCTTTGAATCTCGTGGGTTCGGCCACCCACCTTGTCGCGTTCGCGCCGAATTCTTTCGGGGCTTGAGCGCGGAAGCATGCTGTACTCTCCGGTGACCCACGCTACGCCTTTTCCCCTTAGGTGGGGCGGGACAGTTTCTTCAATTGTTGCAACGCAAATGACTTGGGTATTTCCAAATGAAACCAAACAAGAACCCTCAGCATAATCATAAAAATGGGGTTCAATTTTGATGGGGCGAAGGTCGGCAGGGTTCCGATTAAAATCTCGGGATAAACTCATCGTGCTCTTATGCCCGGTTTTAAATCGTTCGCCAAGTTAAAGGCAATATTTTGAATTAGGGCTTTCCGCTTTGCAGGGTTGAGTAACAACTCCCGATCTTGGGTATTCGTCAAAAATCCTAACTCAAGAAGAACCGATGGCATTTGGCTTGCGTAGAGAACATAAAAGGGCCCCATTTTGAGAGCCTTTCCATTTGAAACATGGCCCGACTTTCTGAGGCCCAAATCCAAATTTTTTGCCCATTGTAATGAGGACTCAAGTTGGGCTTCGGCTCTTAGATCTGCGAGCGCCCGTTCAAAGCCTTGGGGTAAGTCATCTGGAATAATTTGGTTTTCTTCGGCAACCGCAGAGCGCCCCACGGAATCGTCCGATTTCAGTGAAAGTAAATAAATCTCATATCCTCGATGCTCTTTCTTAGAGGAGGAGTTCAAATGAAAGGACAAGAAAAACTGGGCGCCGTGTTGGGCGGCAATTCGACTTCGTTCAAAAAGAGTTAAAAAAACATCTGTATTTCGAGTAAGGCCCGTTCGGATTCCTAGACTTTCTAATTCAGAGGCCAATTCTTGAGACCACTCAAGGCTAAGGTCCTTCTCTCGAATGACTTTTCCCTTGGAATCTCTAATGTGGGCCCCCCAATCGTTTCCACCGTGGCCGGGATCAATAATGAGATCAACCTTTTCGGGCTGCATTTGGCTCTTGGTTGAGTAAACAGAATCAATTGAACTCGGTAGATCAGGGGGCTCTCCCGTCAAAAGCGGCGTCAGCACTCGGTCTCCAAACTCAACCGGAAAATACAATTTGGATTTTTCAAAAGTCGGAGGCCTTGAAAGGCGAATCTGAAAACTTCCAAACTTAAAGGTGTCTGAATAGGTGTAGGTTTCTGCGACAAGTTTGGTTCGAGGATTAAAAAGGCTTAGTTTAAATGTGTTTGGATCAAACTGAACTTTTAAATGAAACTTCTGGGCGATTTCGTTGAGAGGAATTTGGGGTGAACCACGCAAATGCCCCAAAATGTTGAAAGAAATTTTTTCGTCTCGATAATGGTAAATCCATTTTTCATTTTCAATATTTGAAAACGCAGAGTTACAAAAAACCGTTAAACCAAATAGAAAACTAAAACATGAAACTTGTTTAAACATTGAATCTAAACAGAATAACATCTCCATCCTTAACTTCGTAGTCCTTACCTTCGAGTCTCATGAGGCCCGCTTCTTTGACCTTTGCCGTGCTTCCAAGTCGCATGAGATCGTCATAATGGTAAGTTTCGGCGCAAATAAATCCTCGCTCAAAATCCGTGTGAATAACTCCAGCTGCTTGGGGTGCTTTCCAGCCTGCTTGGATTGTCCAGGCTCTGACCTCTTGGACCCCAGCTGTAAAGTAAGTTCTCAAGCCGAGCAAGTCATAGGCCGCTCGAATGAGTTTGCTAAGCCCAGAGCTTTCAATCCCGAGACTTTTTAAAAACTCATCTCGTTCAGCGGGTTCAAGCTCGGCAAGTTCGGATTCAACTTTGGCGCAAATTGGAATCACGGTAACTCCTTTTTTTTGAGCATATTCAAGAAGTCGTTTGTAATGAGGGTTGCTGAGCTCACTTCCACTGCCCGCAGAAGACTCGTTGATATTGCCTACATAAAGCATAGGTTTGCGTGTAATGAGTTGAATGTCCTTAAGGAGTTCCCAATCGGCTGCCTCACCTTGTACAAGGCGGGCTGGAGTTCCATTGTTAAGAGCCGTGCGGATTTTTTCAAGTAACTGAATTTGAGTTATGGCTGATTTGTCGCCTGATTTTGCGAGTTTTGCTGTTCGATCAATTCTTTTGTCCACAACGTTTAAATCTGCGAGCATGAGTTCAGTTTCAACAACTTCAATATCGCGCAAGGGATCTACTGATCCACTCACATGAATCACGTCACCATCATCAAAGCATCGAACAACCTGTGCTACAGCATTGCAGTCTTTGATGTGAGAAAGAAACTGATTGCCTAAGCCCTCGCCCTGACTTGCGCCCTTAACAAGGCCCGCAATATCCACGAGTTCAAAAGAAGTCGGCACAAGTTTTTTAGGAATGATGACGTCGGAAATTTTCTGAAGCCTGTGATCAGGAACTTCAACCACACCCACATTGGGATCAATGGTGCAAAATGGGTAGTTGGCCGCCACTGCCTTAGCCTTGGAAAGTACGGCGTTAAACAGAGTTGATTTACCTACGTTTGGAAGACCTACGATTCCACATTGAAGAGCCATGATTTGCCTTTCTTAAGTCTCGTCCCTAGAAGCTAGGGTTTGAGCCTTTTGTAAATTTTCATTGGGGTTGTCTATCAAACATTTTAGACTTGTAATGCATCGATCGGTGCTTGAATAAAGCAATTCATGTTCGCTGTCTTGAAAGTTTTGCAGGACCCAGTCGGCAACTTCTATTTTTGAGTCTGCTGGGGGTTTAGAAACGCCCATACGCACTCTAAAAAAGTCACCATGGCCAAGGACGCTTCGAATACTTTTAAGGCCATTATGACCGGCGTCGCCACCGCCAAACTTAACTCGAACCTTGCCTAGCTCCAGGTCAATTTCGTCGTGAATGACTGTAATCGGAGTGTTCTCTTTGAGGTGGCCGAAAAGGTAAAACAGTTTTTGAAGGCTTTCTCCTGATAGATTCATGTAGGTCTGAGGTTTCAAGGCCAAAATATTTTTGTTCTCAACACGCATTTCGGTGAGGTCGGCATTGATTTTGGCTCCAAGTCCTTTAAGAGCTGGAGTCCATTTGACTCCGAGTTCTTGGGCCAAAATATCTAAAACAATAAAGCCCGCATTGTGGCGGGTGAAAGAATATTTGGGCCCCGGATTACCCAGACCCAAAACAATATGATCCCAAACCATCAGGGAGTTTCTTCCACCACCGCAGGCTTTTCCAACGAGCGTCGCTCGTCAGTTTTATTTTCCACCTTTGTCTTTTTTGTCGCCACCAGAGGCAGCAGCAGGTGCTGCACCCGCAGCAGGGGCCGCTCCAGCAGCAGGAGCTGCGCCAGCAGCAGCAGGAGTCGCGCCAGCAGCTGCAGGGTCGGCTGCAACAGGTGTCGCAACTTTTTCTTCTTCAGGAGGCACAACAGCTACAAGGGCAACGTTTGCTTCATAGATAAATTCGATTTTTGAACCTTCAAACTTCTTTGCAAGTTCTTCAAGGTGAATGGACTCATTGACTTCAATTTCAGAAACGTCCACATCCAGGCGATTGGGTAGATCTTCAGGAAGGCATTTGATCTCAACTTGTCGAGTTACAATTGACATAATTCCGCCTTCAGCAAGGCCTTTTGCTTTACCTACAAAATTAAGCGGAACAATAACTCGAATTTTTTTACTTAAATCCAATTGGTGAAGGTCAACGTGAACAATATTTCTTTTTAAGGGATGAGATTGAATTTCTTTAAAAAGAGCCTTGGTTCCGTGAAGTTCTTTAGGCGCTCCATCGCCTGCCTCAAGAGTGACTAAGCCAGTTCGGCCTACTCTCGAATAAAGGCTTCGAACGTCTTTAGGCGAAATTGAAACGGCAATACCTTGTTTCAACTTTGGACCATAAACAATGGCCGGAACATTTCCTTCACTGCGAACGCGATAGGATGCATTTTTGCCCAAGGATCCTCGGCCAAGAACGCTTAATTTGTTTTCAGTTGATGTGGGTTCAGACATAAATAATCTCCAAAAAAAATAAATGTCGAAGGCTGTCTCAGAATAGGGCGCTTACGGAGTCGTTGCGCTGAATTCGAAAGATCGTTTCCCCGATTAGGGGAGCCACCGACAGAATGGTAAGGTTCTTAAACTTTTTGATATCCTCCTGCAAGGGGATCGTGTCGGTTGTAATAATTTCGTCAAACTTCCCGTCTTTGAGTCTTTGGGCGGCGGGCCCCGAAAAGACCCCATGGGTAGCGCAGGCTAGGACCCCTTTGGCTCCTTTTTGCCTCAAAAGCCTCGAAGCCTCTGAAAGGGTTCCAGCAGTATCCACCATATCGTCAAAGAGAAGGGCAATGCGGCCTTCAACTTCTCCGATTAAATTCATGGCTTTAGCCTCGTTGGGGCCAGAGCGCCGTTTGTCGACGATGGCCAAGGGAGCGTCGAGCTGCTTGGCAACTATCCTCGCCCTTTCAGTTCCGCCTGCATCAGGACTGACAACGGTCAACGGGGTGTTTTTATATTTTTCTTTAAAATAAGGAACAAATACGGCTGATCCAAAAAGATGATCTACAGGAAATCCAAAAAAACCCTGAATCTGACCCGCATGAAGGTCGACAGTTATGACTCGATTAAAACCAGCTGCAGTTATGAGATCCGCAATCAAGCGAGCCGTAATGGGGGTTCGGGGAGATGTTTTTCGGTCTTGGCGACTGTATCCATAGTAGGGAATGACGGCGCAAATACTTCGCACGGACGCTCGTTTGAAGGCATCTCCCATGATTAAGAGTTCCATTAAATTTGTGTTTGAAGGACTGCATGTTGCCTGAACAACATAAACATCGAGTCCTCGAACATTTTCAGAAATCTCAAACCTGATTTCTCCGTCCGAAAAACGTCCTAAAATATGGTCTCCGAGTTTAGAGCCGGTTTTTTCAGATATTTTTTTTGCAAGGTCAGGATTAGATGAGCCAGAGAAAATTTTAAAGGGACGTTCAGCGCGGTGAAGGGCCACCGTTTGAGAATCAAGTATTCCTGAATTCATGGATAATTGAGACCTATCTCGGAAGTGAAATAGACCTCAACTAAAAAATATTTTTTTTACCGGCTGGCCTTTGTAAATGGGTTTAGGTTGATGACGGGAAGCGTCTTTTGATTGCCTCGGACGACTCCGAGTAGGGACCGCTTTTGCGAAAGTCTTAAATTGGGATTTAGTTTGGAAAACTGATGTTGCTGGTAAAATAGAATTTCCGGTTCAGAGTTAATCGGAACTGCAAAAAGCGGAAGTTTTTTGTCACCGAAAACCCAGAACTGTGTGGCCAGGGTTGGGGCCGGGCGCCCGCAAATAAGTAAACTTAAGTCAAAAACTGGAACCATACTTGCTTCAAATTCGAGCTCACCAATTTGGCAATGTTGAAAATCCTTGCGCGATGTCGAAAAACGATTTTTATGAGTAACGCCAATAAATTCTTGAATTGGAAAAACAAAAGAAACCTTGTTTGATTCAATTTGAGTGAGTCCGATTAGCCCCTTCTCAAACTGTGAGGCTAGGGGATTCTGAAAAACGGGAAGTTTGTTTTGAAGCGGAGCTTTAAGTTCAAAAATTCGACTTTTTAAAAAATGAAGAACCTCTGGGGAAAGGGGTTTCTCAGAAATTCGTTCAATGCGGGAAATCATTTCCAAATCAGAAACAGAATCAAAAACCCGTTTCGCTACATTGGTTTCTTCCACCAAAAGGGTTCTCTCTAAACTTCGGGAATATCGAAAGACATTGTTTAGAATTTGCTTTTTGGTTGCACCCTGGAGATTTGTCGTGAGTAGGCTATTTTGCAATTCCAAAAGCGGTTTTGCCCATGAGTTCAGAAAGGGATTTTGGTTTGCCTCTGCATTCGAATTTTCAGCCGGATTGTTAGTCATTAAGGCTTTTCGTAAGTTTATGAAAAAAGATAAACAAAAACTGACCTTTCTAGCATCAGAATTTTGTCACCTAACTCACTTGGAGTTCAAGGAAGTTCTGTTCTCATTCGCATCGAATAGTTCGCGTCTGATTACATCAAAGGCTCTTAGCCGGGCTTCTGGATCGCCCATGGGGCAGGCCAAGCTTAGGTCGTTTTTGGCTGCAGCCGATCGAACTCCCTGAAGGGTGCAGGTTCTGGGGTTGACAGCGTGCCCGTAGAGAGAACCTAGCAGTGCCGAAAAAAACAAAAAACCTAGAGAAACTCCCAACCTTAAGGGACCCATAAGTTGACGGAGTTTTTCAAGTTTAGAACTCCAAATTTTTATAAACGGAAAGAATGCCAAAGGCCAAATTAACCAAAAAGTATGTGCCGAGGGGCCTTTGAATGAGAAAAGAAATGCAGCAGTAAAAATAAAGGGTAAGGAAAATGAACAAATTTCTAGAACTTCTTCGAAGGTCAATTTTCTGACATTTTCATTTGGCCTTAAAAAGAGTGTCTGAAATACAAAATAAAATCGCTTTTTTGAAAAATAAAAATAGAGTGCTGTAGCAATCCCTAGGACTAAACTGGGTAGCCACGAAACCAAAATGAAGGGAATCAACCAAGAGTTATTCACCAAGGTTTTCCATGTGGACTTAAATCCAGGACCCAAAAAACGGCTCGTTTCAAACGTGGCGAAGCTTAAAAATCGGTAGATGACCTTGGGTAGTTGTAGAAAATTTTCAGGATGAACAGAAACAAGGGCCGAAAAATTCTTATTGTTTTTTACAAGCTCGGGGTTTCTTTCAAATATTGAATGAGGATGGGGGGTCGTTTGAGTCTCAAGATATCGGGGGTGATTCTCTGGAATCAAACTCAGATTTGGACCCCACAAGTAGAAGGGACCTAGGGTTGCGGCTGCGAGCAAAAGCGGGATCAAAAAATCTTTAAGCATGGGTGGCGAAATACGTTTGGTCCAAACCAAAAGTGAATAAACTAAAGCCAGTGGCAAAAAGTAAAGTCCTATCTGAAAACACAAAATAAATGACGCAAATATCCCGGAACTTCCGAGATTAAATCGACCATTGGAATTACTAACTGAATCGGGGTTGGTTAGGGCCTTAAGTGAAAGAAAAAAAAGTACACCCGATAACGGAGTGAAGCTTGCATGCCAAAGGCTATTGAAAATTATGGGCCAGGGTGCAAATAAAATAGCAACAAATACTATCCGTTTTGTGAGCTCATTTTTTAAAAGATCAGAGTAGATTTTAAATGTGAGCAAAGCAGTGAGCCAGCCCAATATTGCCATAATCCAAACACCCCAAAGGGATTTTGCTTGAACAAATTTAAGAGGAATGCCGAGCACCAAGCTTATGAGAAGGCCCGGTCGTAGCGACCATTTGTAAACCTCAGACCCATTTGAAAGTGGAAACTCTGAACCCCAAGAAAATCGATCAATCATATAGGATTCATCAATTCCAAAAGAAGTATAGGGGGCAAAAAAGAGTCGGATGAGAAGCGCGCACACGGCCAAAATCCAATAGAACATTCAGTAAAAGCTTATGAGTCTAAATCGGCGGAGTCCAATACGCCCGTTTTATTTATGCGTGTATCAATGGCAAAAAAAAACCACGCTCTTTTGCCAGTTGGTTGGCAAAAAAAGCGTGGTTTTGAAGATCGAGATCGAAACTTAAGCGCGACGGCTTGAAGTAGCGACTCGACGACCTACAGAAACTTTCTTGGATGATTTCAAGGAGCTTGTGTAAATCGACTGTTGAACATTCAGAAGTTTTCTAATCATAGCGTCAGGAGACACTTTCAAAAGTTTGCAGACATCAGTTAGCTTTGCGAAAGGAGGAGACTGAACTCCGCGCTCCCAGTTGCTAACGACTTGGGCAGTTTCGTAGCCCAGAGCCTCTGCCATTTCCCATTGGGAAAGACCAGATTTTTGTCTTTGGTTTTTGAAGAAATTTCCGAGTTCTTCAGAGTAAGGGACATGAGGACTTAGTGTTTTGATTTTTGACATGCCGGCGAATGTATACAAAAAATTTAGAAAACAAAAGAAAAGTTTTTCAATTTATATCAACTTTTTTTGTTTACGTGCCAAAAATATTGATTTTACGGCCGGTTAGCCCCTAAACAAAAACGGATTAGGGGTTAAAATGGGGTTTGAGGCCTTTTGAGGGAATAAAAAAAACCTACTTTAAAAGTCTAAACTTAGGCCCCCTGTCAATTTGTTTTTTTTAAAACTTAAAATTATTTAGCCCCATCTGCCCGCACTACCGCCAGGTGGCCTCAGTTAGTTTTGATTCCAAAAATAATCAGGCCGACTTTCATAGGCCTAAGGGGCTGAAGTGGACTGGCTCGGGTTCTTCCACTTCAACCCCTTAGGCCTATGAAAGTCGGCCTGTCCAACGCAAAGGCCTAAAACTGATTGAGGCCCACCCAAAGGTTTGTTACTCCAATCGCTTCATCAAGAGTGTCAAACTTACTTCAAATTATAGAAGGCCATAAGGCTTTTGGGCCTAAGGTTCTTTTCGAGGAAGCTACTTTCTCGATTGAAGAAGGCGAACACGTGGGTGTGATTGGCCCCAACGGGGCCGGAAAATCGACCCTGTTTAAGATTTTGGTTGAGCAGGACGAACTCGACTCGGGGGAGTTTGTAAGAAAAAAAGGCCTCAAGTTAGGCTACCTTTCTCAGCATGATGACTGGACGCCTGAAACTCGAGTCGAAGATTATTTGTCTCAGGGCACTTCGATGCCTCTGTGGGAATTGAAAAGCCTAGGGCGAGGTTTGGGGCTTGGCGAGACTCATTTCAATTCTAAAGTCCGGGATTTGAGCGGTGGTTACCGAACTCGGATAAAACTTCTCTATCTGTTAGGAACCCAACCCGACTTGCTTTTGCTGGATGAGCCGACAAACTATTTAGATTTAGAAAGTGTCTTAACCCTAGAGAAATTCTTACAAGAAACAAGCTCGTCGTTTTTGCTGATTTCCCACGATCGAGAATTTTTAAGACGCACCACCGACCATATTTTAGAAGTCGAATCAGGCGATATCGTAAAATTTAACGGCGGACTCGACGATTATTTTGAGCAAAAGCAAATCCTTCGCAGTCAACTCGAAACTGCCGCGCTCTCCCAATCCCAGAAAAAAGCTCAAATTTTAGAATTCGTCGCTCGATTTGGAGCGAAGGCGAGTAAGGCCAAGCAGGCCCAATCTCGGCTTAAGCAAGTTGAAAAAATGGAAGACATTGATTTGAAACCTCTTCCAATAAAAGCTCGGATTAAAATTCCGCCTCCAAAACATTGTGGAAAAACAATTATGACCTTAGACCAGGTCAGTCTGGGTTACGGAGAAAAAATTATTCTTTCGGGAGTGTCTTTTTCGATCCAACGTGGAGATCACATCGCTGTGGTGGGGGTCAACGGAGCCGGAAAATCCACACTTCTTAAGGCGTTGGCAAATCTTTTGGATGCAAAAACCGGAGCCAAAACCTTAGGCTACGAAGTTTCAATTGGGTATTATGCCCAACATGTCGGCGAAGCCCTAGACCCCAAACTTACTGTTCTAGAATCTCTGCTTTCAGCCGCGGATGGGGACGTGAGTGTTCAAGATGTAAAAAATCTCGCGGGCTCACTTCTTTTTTCGGGCGATGATATGGATAAACGGATTTCAGTTTTGTCTGGAGGCGAAAAAGCCCGTGTAGCTTTTGGGCAAATTCTTCTGCAAAGATCTCCATTCTTGATTCTCGACGAACCCACCAACCATTTGGACTTTCAAACAGTTGAAGCCCTTACCGAAGCTCTTAATTCCTACGAGGGAACAGTTGTGGTCGTAAGTCATGATAGGTCTTTTACCCGCAGAGTTGGGAAGAAAATTTTAGAAGTTCGAGATGGAAAAGTGGGGCTCTATTTGGGCTCCTATGATGAGTATGTTTGGAGCCAATCTCAAAAAATCAGCAGCCGACCTGAAGAAGGTACTCAGTTGCCCTTAGAGGGTCCGTCAAAAAAAACGAACATAGCCTTACAAAAAAACTCTACATTCAATTCCGCAAAACGGTTGAAACAAATTGAAAAAGAAATTCAAAAAGTGGATCAAGAACTCGAGTCCTTATTGGCGCTACAAAACCAAATTTCACTTGAGCCTGGGTTTAGTGCCCAACGAGGCCAGGAGCTCAAAGTCATGTCGGAAAAAATTGATCAGCTGAAAATTCAAAAAAATTCTCTCGAAGAAGAATGGCTGATACTTAGTCCTTAGGTTTTTTTCCGGTCATCCTCACAATGATTTAACAACCGAAAATATTATTGTTGAAACGAATTTGTGTTGATAATCCAATAAATCGAGGGCCGAACATTGTTGAAATTTCCAGTTCCTGTAGTTTTTTTTTTGAATGTTATGATCGGATGCGCAAGCACAGAAAGTTTCAAAAAAGGCGATGATCCTATTTTTGCGGGTAAATCTCTTGAGGAACACCTCAGTTATTTTGCCAGCCTCGAAAAAAAATACCCGGGCCCATTTGCAAAAAGCATAAGCATTCAGCTTGGGTCACAGTCATCACCGCACTTGTTTGTAGGTTGTATGATTCATGGTGATGAAATCGGCTGCCTACCCGCAGTGAACGATTTTTTTAATTCGACAATTGAGAGAAGCACTTTCAAGGGAACTTTAACTGTCTTTATTGGTAACCCAAAAGCTGCGTTCGTTAAAAAAAGATTTATTGAACAAGACTTGAATCGTGTTTTTACGAATTCAGCGCCCGATTCTTCGGAAAAACTCCGCGCTCAAGAAATAATGAAACATTTGGGAGTCGCAGATCTTTTCATTGATTTCCATCAAACTATTGAGCCGACAAGTGAGCCTTTTTATACATTTGCCTTCAGTGAGGCCTCATATTTTTGGGCTCGATATTTGCAAGGTGCCAAAACCCTCGTAACCCGCGCCGCCAACATTGAATTTGCAAAAGGAATGCTGTCAGCAACCGAGTATGCAACCCAACTTGGAGTGCCCTCACTTACGCTGGAGCTTTCTCAAAAAGGATTTAATGATGAAGCTGATAAAATTACCAAAAGTGTGCTGACAAATGCAGTTTTAGCTCTTTCACTGTTTAAAAATCCAAAATCAATTGCCGAAATTAAAAAGTTAGCCTTAAAGTCACCGAAATTAATCCTGATGAAAAGGTCGCATGCAATACCCTTCGAAGACTCGGGACTTCGGCTCAATCCAGGATTTATGAATTTTTCAAAAATTGAAAAAGATTCAATTTTAGGAACCCGGTCTAACGGCGATTCATGGGTTGCGGGCAAAGAGGGTTGGTTGCTGTTTCCGAAATATCCCGAGAGAGATCAACAAGGTAAAGTTCTCGGGCCTCTACCCTCTGATATTGTGCTAATTGTCGAGAAAGCAAAAGAAGCTGAATTTCTTAGTCTTAAATAGAGCCTAAATTTTTGGTCGACAAAGGGGCCAAGTGTAAGCTACATTGATTGCCTCTAATGCGGCAAGTAAAGAGCCTGAAAACAATCAATTTTTTTGTTTTTAGGGCTTTTCTTTTGGGCTTGTTCTTAGGCACTTCGGCCCTTCTGAACTCGAGTTTTGCCCTACCTGCGTCGAAACGTTTTCAACAAAACGAATTTGTTAGAAATTTAGATGATTTTAAACACCATATTCTTTTGCATCGAATGCGAGTGGTGCGACTGGGGCTTGTCATTCGAAACCGTTGGCCTGAAAAGTTTGGCTCGCTTACCGATATTGAAATTTTTGATTTCCTTAGACTTCATGACATTGCAAAGTGGTTTGATTCTCCCCGATTTAGAGAAGAGTTTTGGCCTACCTCATCACAGAGACAACCACTTTCATTTGCAGAAAGATTTTTTGAATTCTATGGAGTGCAACTGGATCATTTGGAGGGAGCTGAGAAGGACCGATTTCGAAGGCTTATCGCCGACCTCAACAAAAGCGACCAAGCAGTGACATTGAAATTTTTTAGAAATCAGCCTCGCTTGAGAGCTACCGCGATGGGGCCCAATCCCAGGGCTATCCTTTTGCTGGAACTTGAACGGCTTGCAGATTTAGCTGACCGGGACTCCGACCCTGTAGCTGGTGAAGAAATGGGTTTGGCCGAGCGAAAAAGTCTCAGACGATTTGTGGCCGACTCCGAGGAACTTGGGCTTTTAAGGGACCTAAGAGAGGACTACCCCCAAATAGTTCAGGGCTTGAATTTTCAAGACGGATGTAGCCTGGCCCCAATTTTGGGCCGGGCCCTTTTCAATAGGACCCCACGTTTCCTTGGCCCCTAGTGTCTCTTGGTGAGACCCTTCCTGAAATTGATTAAGTTGATTAAATCCAAGGGCTTAAAATTAACAATTTCTTGACCTAAATAAGTTCCGCTTTGCGTTATACTCAGGGGGTGGAAATAACAGACGTTCAAATATTTGTTGTGAATGAGGACAAGCTTAAGGCTTATGCCACTATCACTTTGGATAATTGTTTCGTCGTGCGCGACCTCAAAATCATTCAAGGTTTGAGTGGTGTTTTTGTGGCAATGCCTGCAAAAAAACGAAAAGACGGAACCTTCCGAGACATTGCCCATCCACTAAATCAAGAAATGCGCTCCAAAGTTGAAAAGGCCGTTCTTGGAACCTACGAAAAAGCTCTCGAATCGGGAGTCACAACCGGAATGAGTTTTCCCTCACATGGCTCTGCTCAAAATTCGGCTTAGTGAAGTGATTCTTACTTATCACTACACTTGAACTTGCAACCGAGCAGCGCACCCTTTAGAAACGATCCCACTTGTTAGGGTTGGCCCGTCGACAAGTGGTAAGTCAGCAGATTTTGATTCTGCCATTCCCAGGTTCGAATCCTGGCGGGCCAACCAATTTTTTTTGGCGAGCCCTGTTCATGGCTTAGGCCCTTCCCATGGAAAAAAATTTCATAATTTTGCTTTGTGCGTTGGCACAAAGGGTCGCTGCTTGGGCAGCTCCTCAGAAAATTGCCGCGGTGGAGAATGGAAAATCTCGGCGCGGGAATTGAAAATTCCTCTATATTTCTATTTTCCAATTTCCTGCTTTTTTTCCCCTTCCCATAGAAAAAAATTTCATAATATTGCTTTGTGCGTTGGCACTGTTGTTGTTTGTGCGTTGGCACAAAGGGTCGCTGCTTGCGCAGCTCCTTCCTGTAGTTTGGTTTGAAATTTGTAGTCAATAAAGTTTAAGTTATTCTACAGCTAACATGTTGAAAAAGTTTTTGGGCCCGCTGATTTTTTTTTCCTACCCTAGTTTTTCTGACACCTGTTTGTATCCTGCAGACCCTTTAAATTGGGTGGCCCAGTATTGTTCTATTGTAGAATCTACCGACGATGAAATCGTCATTCAGGCCTCGAAATGTTTTCAAAGTGCTAGCGGGGATTTGTCAAAAAAATCTGATTCCTGCAAAATAAAGGAAAAATACAAAACAAAAATTTGCAAAGAAAAGCTTAAAGTCGACAAAAAAGTAAAAACAATTGAAGAATGCCTGAAAGATCCTAAGGTGCTTCCTTTTTTCGCGGGATCTTAATGTTCCGAGCCCCGATTTTTTCGGTCAGGTTCGGCTTTTTAATGCTGGGTCAAAAAGTGTTCTGCATCTAGGGCGGCCATGCAGCCGCTTCCTGCTGCTGTTATTGCCTGGCGATACCTACTGTCTTGTACGTCACCGCAGGCAAAGACCCCGGGAATATTAGTTGCTG
Source organism: Bdellovibrionota bacterium (assembly GCA_964201665.1). Lineage (GTDB taxonomy): Bacteria > Bdellovibrionota > UBA2428 > UBA2428 > UBA2428 > CAXNEW01. The sequence continues at coordinate 14,144 of CAXNEW010000018.1, read as the reverse complement.
AAAGTTGGCTTCGATCGAGCGCGGTTTTTACATAGCCCTTTTCGTCACAATGAATCTGTTCGCTAAAGAGTTTTGTATTGGGGGTGTGCCCTATGGCTACAAACACTCCATCCACTTTTAGATTTTGGGATTTACCCGTTTGAGTATTTTTAACGAGCAGGCCCTCAACTCCACTTTCGCCTAAAACGTCTTCGACAATTGTGTTTAAAACAAATTCAATTTTAGGATTGGCTTTTGCCCGATCAATCATAATTTTTGAAGCGCGAAAATGGTCTCTTCTGTGGATGAGGTAAAGCTTAGATCCAAACCGACTTAAAAAATTAGCTTCTTCCATGGCGCTATCGCCACCGCCAATCACAGCAATGATTTTGTTTTTAAAAAAGAATCCATCGCAGGTTGCGCAAGTTGAAACGCCTTTACCCATAAGTCGGGATTCATTTTTTAAACCTAACAAATTGGCCGAAGCTCCTGTTGAAAGAATCACGGTGTTTGAGGTGTAGAGCTTGCTTTCTACCCACACTTTTTTCTCAGCGTCTTTGAGTTCAACCCGAGTGCAATCAGCAGAAATAAACTCAGCGCCAAACCTTAGGGCTTGGGCGCGCATATTTTTCATAAGCTCAGGGCCCATTACGCCATGTTCGAAGCCCGGGAAATTTTCTACTTCGGAAGTAAGCATCAGCTGCCCCCCCGATTGAAATCCTTCAATCACGAGCGGCTTTAAGTTTCCGCGAGCCGCATAAATTGCCGCTGAAAGCCCAGCGGGGCCTGATCCAACAACTATGATTTTTCGGGCTGAATTGGACGTAATTTCCGACATGAAAACTCCTTGAAATTCTAAACATAGATGTTGAGCCCAGGGGCATCAAGTTGATTGGCATGTTTAATGCATCGGTCAAAAGCATGATGCCAAAATCAGTTGGTTTTCATGTGTTTATGAAATTGACCCAGACCCAAACCCCGTCAGAAGGAGAGTTTCAGTGATATTAAAAAATTTTCGTTTTCTAGTTTTTTTAAGTTTTTTTTATGGGTGTAGCCCAAGATTTTCGCCTTCAAAAGAACAACCCAAAATTGATGTTCAAGGCACTGATCCTAGTGCACAGTCTCAGGTTGAACTCGAGTCACCCAAGCCAGAGGAAGTTGATAATCAAAAACCCGATGAGAATTCTTTTGAACTCAAATACGAGCGCGTTCCGCCTGAAAATTTAGGGCAGCCTTGGAAACGAAGAATTCGACTTGAAAATTTTGAGGCGCCTCAGGATCTCAAAGTTGAAAAAAAAGTTCGAGACCCTGAGCAAAAAGAAGAAAGCAATTGGGAGCCTGCAGGGTTTCTAAGTTCAACGGGTGAGTATATTGATAGTGAGCTAAAAAAGGATTCCAAGTATCGCGTTGGCGGACAAGTCGAAACTCCATGGTTAAAGGCAGCCTTTGATTTGAATCTGTCTGAGGGCCTTCAAAATTGCGAAGGGGAAATTGAGTTGAAGGCACTACGAATTCATGTCCCAGAAGGGAAAAATTTCGAGCTGGGTCCCTGCCATTTAACTCTGAAGGCTGGTGAAATTCATATCGATGGAAAAATTGTTTCACTAAACCGCGAGCAGAAATCCATTTCCAAAGAGTCCTCTGATTCCGTAGGTCTGTTGCGACTCGTGGCGGACAAAATTTTTCTGAAAGGTCAAATCGATTTGTCAGGAGTTCCTGGTCAGGACGGGCAAAGTTTTATCCAAAATCGACCTCTTTCACAGGATGCAAAAGAGCCCCTCCAGTGGCAAGTGAGTCATTGGGAGGAGTCCGAAACTTATACTTATTTTGAAGATGTCCCTGTAGTTCGGCAAAGAGTGGAAACTAAAATTCGTACGGTTGAATATGATGAGTGGGTCAAGGTCCCTCTAAAATACACTAACCTCATGTTTTGGAGTTTGCCCGCAATGATTCTGGGTGTAAATGATTTTAATTTGGTTTTACAGAAAAAAACCCGGCAGGAGCCTTATCAAGAGGTTGTCAGTTTTACTGAAACCCAAAAGGTGCAAAAATCAGGCATTAGAAAAATCAATAAAAACAATTTGGATTATTTAAAAAATGAGGCCCAAAAATTGGTTGATTCAGGTGAACTTGACGGGAATTCCCAGGGCCAAAGCCATTCGGGTGAAGACGGCAAAGCGGGCGGGCCTGGCGCAAACCTTCTTGTGCTTTCGCCCGAACCCCTAGACACTTCTAAAGTTAAACTTACGGGGGGCCCGGGAGGCGAAAGAGGATTGGGCTCACCAATGCTAAAGGCTTCAGAGCCAAAAATTATTCAGATTGTGGATCCTCAAGCGGGTGGGACTGAAAACAAAGTTGTGTCAGTTTTTAAAGGAAAGCCCGGGCCTGCTCGAGAGCCTGGAAAGCCTGGCAAACGTGGTGCCAACGGAAAAGATGGTGAACTTTTGTGGATTGCTACGGATTCCTTGACGTTAAAGTCTCTTACAGGCTTTGAATGAGAAATGGTTTTTTCTCATCGGCTTGGGGCAGTGGTTCTTCCCGCTCAAAATGGGGTGCTTTCGGCTTTGGGTTATGACCTAGCCAAATTGGGATCCAAGTCTCTCGGTGTGATTGTTCAAGAGGGGAGCCGAAAAGCCAGCGGGGTTGTTTTTCCAGACCTAGGAATTTTTTACACACTTAAGAATGAAGAAATTGCTGACATTGAATTTTTATCGCATGAAAAAACGGAGTTTAAAATTTTTTTTGACCAACAAAAGCAATCAACTTCTGTCAACATTGCGTGGATATTGGGAGAAGTTGTTCGCTTTTTAAAGCCAAAATTTTTTTTGACCTTTGAAAAAGCTGAAGAGGTTTTGGAACTCTTTCAGAGTGATTTAGGGCTACTCAGGGAATTTTTTAGTGGAGATCCTCAGACCCCAGTTTTATATTTGGGACTGGGGATTGAAGAATTCAAGACTGAAACCCTGATAAAGATTCAGGAAATTTCAAAAGACCGATTGTTGTTTTATCGGGTTCTGCCGGCGGGTTTGCACAAAGTTGAACTAGCCCTTTATTTTAGACACCCCTAGTAAGGACGTGTAGTTTCGTTTGGGTTCTAAAAAATTGAAGTCAACATAGGTTTTGTAATTGTTGAGTTCGATCTGCCATCGATTTTCAGTCCACCCCAAAATTGAACATAGGGGTTCGCGGATTTGATTAATTTTTTCGAGTCCGTTTTGGGTGTCTTTATAAAAAATTTCAGTCCTTCGAACTAAGAGATCTTCAAGGTGAAGAATCATTTGAGTTTTGCACATGTCGTCCAAAACTTCGAAAGTCAGGTCAGAAATTGACGATGGGATTTTACGGCCCCCCAAAACCAAGGGAAGTTTGCGTGCATGAGTGAGGCAATCAAAAACTTTTCCGTGTTTTAGAGGGATCTCCCAACTTTGAGTTTCAGCTAAAATACGATCAACAGCCTGCTCGGCCATTTCACGATGGGTCGTGAGTTTTCCGCCAGCAATCATAAGAAAGCCGGGGTCCTTCCATTCAATAACGTGCTCTCTTGAAATTTCAGAAGCCGATGCCGAGTCAGGTGGGGCCAGCAGCGGTCGAAGTCCTGACCAAGCGCTTAAAATATCGTGGGCCTCGATGGGGTGATTTGGAAAAAAAAACGCGCAAGCCTGAACAAGATAATTGATTTCGTCGGCAGATATTCGGACAGTATCAGGATTTTGATTGTCAAAAACATCGGTGGTTCCAACTACTGTAAACCCCTCCCAAGGAATTCCAAATAGAACCCGGCCATCGGTGGGGTGAGTCAGCACAATTGCCGAGTTGATAGGGATTTTTTTTGCCGAAACGACAATATGGGAGCCTCGAGTAGGAGCCATTTTTTTAGGAGCTGTGGAGGGTCGCCCGACAGCGTGACCTAAAAATTCGTCGGTCCATGGCCCCGTAGCTGAAACAACACTCCGTGCTTTGGCCGTAAACAATATTTGTTTGGTAGAGTCTTGTTTAAAATCTTTGGCCTCTATATGAATTTTATGGGCAAAATCAGGGCCTAAAGAATTTTTTGGGTTCCAATCTACTGACTTCAATTTGGCCTGCGACAAACAGAAAGCGCCGTTATTGTGGGCGTCAATGATGTTGGCGAGTGTAAGTAAGCCATCGTCAGTTGCCGCATCCCAATAAAACACTGAACCTACGAGCTGATCATTACGAAGCGCGGGTTCTTTTTTTAAAGTTCGATCTCTAAAAAAAAGTTTGTGCAGCGAGGGCGACCTAAAAAAAGAAAGTATGTCATAAAGCCAAACGCCGATGTCGAGTTTCCAAAGCGGTAGGCGGGAATTTTTGTATGTCGGAAAAACAAAGCCCAGGGGTTTTACAAGTTCGGGGGCGTGCTTCCATAGAAGGGCCCTTTCTCTCGTGCTCTCAGCAACCAGACCGAATTCAAAGTTTTCTAAATAACGAATACCGCCATGAACAAGTTTTGAGGACCGAGAACTGGTCCCTTGGGCAAAGTCGTCTTTCTCAATCAAAAGTGTATGGAGGCCCCGAAGGGCGGCGTCGCGAGCAATCGCTGCACCAGTTATTCCGCCTCCTACGATACATAAATCAAAAACAGGGCTGGAGTTTTCGTTTGAGAGAATTTCAATAAAGCGAGAACGCTCATTTTGTGAAAAAGTAGAATCTTTCAAAACAAATGAAGTCTATTTGAATCTCGGGCTGAGGCAAACAGGGAAAGATGGGCGTTTCCCGATCCAAAATCGCTGCCGCGAAATGCCCATATTTTCATTTCGCAACGAACGAGGTGGCCGCGCCTAGGGCCCTGAGTGAGTGAGAAATGGAAAGATGGGCGTTTCCCGGCGGCGAGACTATTTTACTTCGCGGTGGACTGTAACCTTGCGGAGATAAGGATTGTACTTACGAAGCTCAAGCTTCTCAGTCGTAGTTTTTTTGTTTTTAGTAGTGGTATAGCGGCTTGGAGTTTTGTTTTCTTTACGAGCTTCAGTGCACTCAAGAGATACTACCAAGCGGTCTTTTTTCTTTGCCATAGGGCACCAAGGACTAGTCGGGGAGGGGGCGTGGAGTCAAGGACTCTGGCAATTGCGCTTAGCGTTATGACCTCAAGAATTGTCCCCTTGTGCTTTATTCCAAGGGCGTCATAATGAAGGAGATCAGTTTAAACAACATAAGGGTCAAAAATTAGACCGTTAAATGAACCCTTTAAGGAGGATACAACTAAAATGAAAAAACTAACAACTTTGAGTGCTGTGCTTGCGAGCTCGTCGGCGTTTGCTGCCGATGGTCTCAAAATTGGTGGCTTCGTGGATGGCGCCTATCAGTCAGGCGGCTCAACCTCGGCATTCTTTCTGCATGATGCAGCTCTGTACTTGGGCAAGACCATGGGAATGGGCGAAGTGATGATTGATATCCCGGTGAACAATTCGGGCGCTAGCAATACCTTCACTTTGGCTGGTACCAAGGCCCAAGCTTTTGTGCATTGGAAATATGATAACGGATTTAACTGGCGCTTAGGTCAGTTCGATTCTCTTTATGGTTATGAGGCCAATGATTCTGCTGATCGTATTTTTGCAGTTTCATCAAATGTATCGGGTTTGTTCATGCCCTATACCCACACCGGTTTAAAAGTTGGATATGAAATGTCTGACGCTTTAGGCTTTGATGTGTTACTCGCTAACACTGCAAACCAAGGTAAGCGTCCAACCGGCGGGGCCCCTTTTGATTGGGGCTTTAAGCTTTCAACAAAATCAGACACCTTTACGGCTGCAGTTGGTGGTTTGTTTGACAAAGCTGCCCTTACTGGCACCAAAATGGGTTGGTTATTCAACGTAATGGCTGAAACCAAAACCGAAATGATGACCTTTGCAATTGATGTTGCTTTAAGAAAAGCAAGCGCTGCTACGGCTGACACCTTCACCAAAACCGAAATGGGCATTATGGCCCTTGTAGATTTTGAATTGGCTGAAGACACCACATGGGGCCTACGCCCTGAGTGGACCCAGACCTATGCTGCTAATGAAGTTGCTACCGCAACTGACACCAGATCCAAACTGATCAAAATTGCTACAGGCCCTGCTTTTAAAATGAGCAAAGATTTCACAGTACGTCCTGAGTACACTTTCTCAAAAGCGAGTGTTACTGGCGCAAAAGCTCATCATGACTTTGTTCTTTCAGCTGTTCACCGTTTCTAGATCTATCGTCAATTAAATGCCGATATGAAAAACCCCCGGTATGACCTACCGGGGGTTTTCTTTTTTGGTAAAGTAATAAAGATGAAATGTGCACGTATTCTTTTTTTAGTTAGTTTTTTTAATCTGGCGATTTTTGAAATGTCGGAGTCTGGGGCCCAAGGCAAGGTTAAAGAAAAAAAAACCTCTGAAAAGACCGCAGACAAAAAACCTACAAAAATTGAAACTCAAAGCTCGAGCCCCATTCCCACTCAAAAGGGTTTACAACTTTCTGTGCCCAGTCATTTGAGAAAACCAGGGACACGCCTTCGCGTAAAAAATCTAAGCTCCGGAAAAGAAGCCATTGTTGATGTGAGTGATGAAGAGTTTATTGCCTCTGACATTGTGCGCTCGCTTCTTGATAAAGAGGGTGACAAGTTAGTTCCAGAATTCAGTGTGCTTGATTCAATAAAAAAATATCGTGGTCGCATGCCTGCGCCCACTGACCCCGCTTTGGGGGGCTATCGGATGTCTAAATCTCTTATTTTTGACCAACCCGTTTGGCGCACAGTGGGCTTTAGGACTGAACGTTTAAAATCGGGAGTTATTCGAATTGAAATTGATCCTAAGGTCAGAAACATTGTGATATCGCCTGAGGCCGCAGAGCGCAGAAGAAATTTGCGTGAGGCTAAGGGTATTAAGGAACTTTTTGAGGCGGGCTGGAAGGCACTCAATGCAGGTCAGTATGATATTTCTCTGGAGGCTTTCGAGAGAGTTGTGTCTAAAAAAGCTCTTTTGAATCCCGACCAAATCACTCAGGCGCATCTAGGTAAGGGTATTTCGCTTTTTCACCAAAAGGGCTGCGACTTTATTGAAGATGATTTTCGCGAGGCCGATGCAAACCCTAAAAACTATGAAGATGTTTCTTACTACCGGGCACTTTGTTTTGTTGAGAAAGCAAGATTTGACGATGCCGAGGGCTTGTTTTCGGAACTCGTAAAAAGACAGTCAGCAAATTTCGCAGAAGCCGCCAGATTTTATTTAGGTATCGTGGCCGAAAATAAACTTGAATATGACAAAGCAGAAAGTGCATATTTAGACACCATTGATTTTGCAAATGACCAAAGAATTGTAGGCCTTGCAAAAGAACGTGTACAAATTGTTAGGCGCATGCGAGCTGAAGCCAATTATCAAAATCGTTATGTGAATTTTGCGACCACAGTTGGAACGGGCTACGACACCAACGTCATTGCACTTCCACAGGGCCTTTCTCCGTCTGACTATGCCGTTCAAGATAAGGCTTCGGTGTCGTATCTAGGGCTAGGAATGATGGAAATTAAAGTTCCCTTCTATGGCAAAGGCTTAGATCATAAACTTCGAGTCAGTGGTTTGTTGATGCACTACCAAGCCCCAGATATTGCACTCAACTACGATATTCAGTCAGTAGATTTAGGAACCAGTTTCAGTTTTATGCCGGCTGATGGAAATAACTTAATTTTAGGTGGTGGATACAATAAAGTTTATTTAGGTTCAATTTCAACTTCCACCGAATATCTCGACACGGCGTCTGGCGAAGTCAAATGGCAAAAATACTTGGGGCCTTTGGAAAATCCCACTGGAGATTTGGACAATACCTTCAAGTACAGCAAGTTTTTGTCGCAGCGAGCGGCTGCGACAGCGACTTCGGATTCGAATGCTCAATCGTTTTTGTTTTCTTCTCGCTACAACATGCGTCACGAGGCCCCTCACGTGTTTGGGCCTGGCCTTGATATCGAGCTCAGGCCTGCCACAAACGGTGGCACCGATAATTCCTATTATATGGGTGCGGCAAGTTTTAAATGGGATTTTCCAATCGGACCTGAAGACTGGGGAATGCTTTTAAATCAAGAAACAGGTTTCCAGTACACAAGCTATTATCAGGCGACAACGGCTCGTTCAGATAAATTGATTCGATACAGTATTTCGACGGCTAAGGGATGGTTTGAAATGATCGAGACCCGGTTTGGCATAAGTTATATGAAGAACCTGTCTACGACTTCAACATCGCGCTATTCGAAGTTGCAATTTACTCTGACGGCAACAGCGGTTTTTTAGATTTCGTTAAACGGTGCACCGAAAAACAGAGTAACTCCCATCTTTGGGGGAAGAACCCGAGCCAGTCCCCCAAAAATGGGAGTTACTCTGTTTTTCTTTTCACTGCTCGACTGCTCAAGCTCGATCGTTAAAAACAAATGCAAACACGCCTAGTGGCTTGATTTTCTTTTGCCGAAATCGAGCATTATTGAGTCAGCCTTTTGGAGGTCTGCCTCTGCAATTTCCCAATTATTTTTGTTTCCAACTAATTCGTAAAGTTTAAAGAAAAGTTCTTCTGGAATGAAGGGTTTGATATTCCCCTTTTGGTATTCAGTTTGTTTTTCATCATAAAGTCCCAAAAAAGCGTGATCTCTAAAAAAGCTCTGGCGGTTACGCTCTTCAAGCATTTTTAAAAGTGAGGGGCTGACCTCTCTTTGAACAAATTCAAAAAAGAATCCAGAAGGGCTGGTGCCAGGAACAAACCATTCTCCACTGAAAACCTGAATAAGGTCGTCATGATCGTCTTTCAAAATGGGAGTGATGAAATTTACACCACGATCCAAGGCGTGCTGGTGAAACGCAAGCAAGTCAGGCGTTCTCAACGCTACATGCTGAAAGTGAACAGATGTCTTGCGATCTTCAAGCATCTTGCGAACATGGGAAAAACTTGATTTGGGTTCAGTGCCCTGCACAAGGGCGACCATTGTATTGTTGAGCTCGTTTCTAGGATTTGCACCCTGGCCAAGCCTTGTGGCAAAGGTCAAAGACTGTTCGGGTTCTGTTGGCCCCCAAGATCGCCTTACGTTGTAAATAATATCATCTGGCGTGGCGCCAAGAATATTTCTAAAAATGACATAAGCTACGTTGTACATTTTTTGGTCTACCAACACTGTCATGTGGTCTACCTGGAAATTCATGAAATTTTTTTTTGCCATATTTTAAATTTTTACCTCGAAGAATTCATGATGAAGGTTAGGTTTTTAGAATGTTTTCGAGGGCCATGTCGAGGGTTGAGAATTTAAATTTAAAACCCTCTTTCTCAAGTTTCTGAGGGACCACTCTTTGGCTTCCGACAAGAATTGAAGCCGCTTCGCCAAAAAGGACGTACATTCCAATTTTTGGTATCGGAAAAATTGTGGGCCTGCCCAAAGTTTTTCCTAAAACTTTTGTGAATTCACTGTTTGTTACGGGCTGCGGTGAAACAGCATTGTAGGTTCCACGGGCTTCAGAATTCTCTAGGGCCCAGGCAATCATTTCGCAGATATCGTCGATGTGAACCCAGCTCATCCATTGGCGCCCATTCCCGATCTTGCCACCAACACCTAATTTGAAGGGAGGTAACATTTTTTCAAGAGCTCCCCCGTCTTTGCCTAAAATAATCCCAAATCTTAAAAGCACAGTTCTCACTCCGAGACTTCCCTGCATTTTCTGCGCTTGTTCTTCCCAATTTCTACAGGTGAAGGCCAAAAAATCGGTTCCCCCTTCGCTTGTCTCGGTCAAGATTTCATCGCCTCGAGAAGAATAAAATCCAATCGCGGAAGCCGAAACATACACTTTCGGTAGGGTTTTCTTTGGATCTCCCTCGGCCAGCGCTTTCATTTCTTCAAAGATTTTTTCGGTTCCATGGACGCGAGTGTCAAAAATTTGTGACTTGATTCGATCATTCCAGCGTTTTCCAAAAATTGGAGTCCCCGCCAAATTCACCACGGCATCGCAGGAGGCTACCTTAAAGGGCCAGTCGCGATCGCGTCTTTGGTCAGTTGCCACCACAGTGTGGCCTTTTTGAGTTAAAAGCGTTTGAAGTTTTTTTCCAACAAATCCGGTAGCTCCAAAAATTAAAACTTTCATTCTAGTTTTGTTATACTGGCCTATGGGGGAGGCGTCGAATTTGTGTTAGCCCATTTTGAAATTTTTGGAGAGGGACTTGGGCCGGCTTTTTTAGCATTAGAGCTTGCCGATCAAGGCCAAAAAGTAACTTGGATACGCAAAAAGGAAGCGGACTCTCAAATTTCGGTTCAAAGGGCAGCTCCGATTGTTTGGGGAAAACTAAAGCGCATTTTTATTCGCCACAACCTTTTGGTTCGTGAAATTGAAAATACACCTCGGCAAAAAGGGTGGATTTTTTTGAACCCAAAAAAGCCCGATTACAGTCAGGTGGAATACGATCGCGATTGGCATTCGGATGAAAACTTCCGGTGGATATTTTCCTCGACGCTTGAAGGTCATCTTTACGATCTTTGTTTTCTGCGAGGGGTCGGTTTCTCAGATTCTTTGAGTACTTCATCTAAAACGGCTACTGTTAGAATTGATTTTCGACCTCCAAAAACAAAAGAAGCATCACCAAAAAAAGAAACTCTTCATTTACAAGTTTATTTGAGGCCGCTGCAGAATCTTGCTTTGCAAAACCCTCGCCAAGAATTTTTAGTTTTTTGCCATTTAAATGGAGTTCAAATACTTTCAGAACCCCATCCGGGTGGAGGTTGGATTTTAAATTTGCGAGGAGATTCAGCACACCAAATCGAAAAGGAACTCGAATTTTGTTTTTCAAAAAATGGGCCGGCCTACTTTCAAGGTTTAGGATTGGGTTCACTCAGTCAATCACCTCGTTACTGGAGGCACGAATCCGCCTTTGCGCCCAAAAGTTCATTTGAAATTGATGGAGACACCGTAGGCTTGGGGCGCTTTTGGGGTAGGCATTCGTCTGTTTTTCATTCTGATTTACATTTTGATTTTTTATCGATCGAAAGGTTTTTGAAATTTCAAAGTAGACTCATGCGATTCAATGACTGGGTTGAAATGAATCGTGAAATCAAGCGTTTTAACGAGCAAGAATTAAATTTTTCGCGTGACTTTGCGTTGAGATCTCGAATTTCCCAAAGCTTAGTTCTTAACTTCCCCTTTTTGAGAAAATTTGTCCCAGCCTTTAGTCCGCAACGAAGAGCGGAATTTCCAAGTCCAATTTAGTGTTGCTCAAAAACTCTGTAGTGTTTAGAAGCACTGATTGAGGAGAAATTAAAAAAATCTATGGAAAATTTGGTTGGAAGAAAAGCCCCCTACTTTGAGTGCGAGGCCGCAATTGGACCCAATGAGTTTAAAAAATTGTCACTTGCTGACTTTAAGGGAAAGTACTTGTGCTTGTTTTTTTATCCCCTAGATTTTACTTTTGTTTGTCCCACAGAGCTTCACGCTTTTTCTGACAAACTTGAAGACTTTAATAAACGTAACTGCGAGGTTGTCGCTTGTTCAATTGATAGCAAATTTTCGCATGCAGCTTGGTTGCGCACCCCCCGAAAACAAGGCGGGATTGAAGGAGTTAGGTACCCCATTTTGGCCGACCTGCATAAAACAATATCAAGAAGCTACGGCACTCTTTTTGAAGAAGAGGGAATTGCATTTAGAGGCTTATTTTTGATCGACAAAAATGGTGTGGTTCAACACGCTTTAGTGAATAATCTTCCCATCGGCCGAAGCGTCGATGAAGCCCTCCGAACTTTGGATGCCCTTCAATATTTTGAAGAAAACGGCGAAGTTTGTCCTGCAAATTGGTCCAAGGGTAAGCCCGGTATGAAGGCTGATCAGCGCGGTTTAGAATCCTGGTTCTCAAAAAACTAGTGCAGACACACAGTCATTCCGAGCGCAGCGAGGAATCTCTTCGTTTCTTGGCTGCCAAGTACGTTAAAGATCTCTCACTTCGTTCGAGATGACCGGTACCCGTTAGACTTTATTGAATTCTTTGATGAATGCGCCAACTAATTCGACGTGTTTAAGGTCGTATTTGCCAAGCCAAAGTTTCATGAATTCTTTATGGGCCTCGGTTTTGTCGGCTTTGTATTTTTGTGAAGTGTGATCAAACGAATTTGCCAAACTTACTTGAATTGATACGGGGTCCATTTTTTGTCCGGTTAAGGCGCGAGGAAATCCAGAACCGTCTGGGATTTCCTCGTGCTCCAGAATAATATCCAAAACCTGTTTATCAACGTAATCCTTGTTGTTGAGAAGATCGGCCCCAATCCTTGGATGTTTGTCCCAAAGTTTTTTTTGTTCGGGATTCAGTTTTGAGGATTCACCCCGGGGAATCTCAGATTTTTCAGAACCGATATCATGTAAAAAAGTTCCGGTGATAATTGAGGTTTGGTGTTTGTCGTCTCGTACTAGGCCGAGCTTTTCTACCAAAAATAACGAAAGAGCAGCAACTTGCACACCGTGCGAAATATAATCTTGCTCACCTGCAACCGAGGAAAGTCGAAGAATTTCTTTAAAACTCCCCTCGTTGGATTTTAGAAATTTTGCAAATCTTTCAAAGTGTTCAAGTGAACCGAGGTAAGTTCCCTTATCTTCAGGCTTCTCCATGATGTCAGAAGCCGCAGATTCGGCGGCACTGCTTACAATTGTGGTTTTACTTGCCATGTCCATTTTTGGGTCACTCTCTGCCCTTGAAATCAAGTCAGTAAGATAAGTTCGATACTTGGTTTCGTCGGATTCGCGAATCCAGACTTTGGAATATTTAAAATTTCTCAATCTCAACATTCTGTCTGCGTCTAAAGTTTCGCCAGCTGCCGAATATTTGACGGGGCGGTCGCCAACTGGAACAAAAATATCCATAGCAAGGCGAGATTCTTCTCTAAGAGTGGAGAGCCTCACTGAAGTGTGACCGGGTATGTGGCGTGACTTAATCATTTTTTGTTTAAGGAGGCTTCCCTAGTTTGAAACCATCAGGTTCAATAAACCTATGACTCCTGATCAAAAAAGCCTTGTTGATGATTTTACATCTGAATCACTGCAAATCGTTAGTGATATGCAAAAACTTCTTGACGATATTGAGGCCGGTCTAAAGCCGCATTCCGATTTTGCCCACTTTGCTCAAAGAATTGATGGAATTATGGGTTGTGCAAAAACCCTGGGTCTTGATGGGCTGGAAAATTTGAAATTACCACTTGCGGCAATTTCAAATCTTTCGGAGGGCTGCAAATCCCTAGGGTACAAGGGAAGCCAGGTTAAAGATCAAAGTATTGCAGCCATTATTGCGGGTTTTATGGCGGATGCTCTTGAGATTCTAGAGCAGGCCTTAGATGATTTGAATTCCGAAATAGTGACTATCGATGCCGATCAAACCAATCGCATTAAAGATCGTTTAACTTGGCTGGGGACACAAATGAAACTTTCGGCAAAAGACCAGGCCGAAATTCTAGCTAGGTTTGGATTAAAGTAGCCTCGTGTTGCCACTTTGTGTTGTTGTTGCCGCCCAAAGAAATCTGGAGGACACACGAAACACATTGCTGAGTTTAGTTGACTCCGTATCAATGGCTCTTCATTTGGATCCAGGATTGCGAAGCCAAATCAAATTCGTGATATTTTCAAATGCGGGTGCTCCGAATATTTCGGACCAGCTTGCAATCTTTGTCGAAAAAGAAAGCACTCTTTCGCCGGTTCAGCTGCGCTGGGTTCGGAGTCCTATTCCTCTGGAATTGTTCTCATTTTTAAAAAAATTTTCAAAAGAGCTCGACTTGCATGAGGAAGATTTTTTTCTGTGGCTGCAAGAAGGGGAAACCCTCTCGAGTCGATTTTTTACGAACCTGGTAAAATTCTCAGATTCCCGCAAACCCACTATAGTTTTTCCAGTTATAGAAACACCTAAGGGTCGAAAGCTAATCGGCTACGCAAAAGTTCCTTTTTTTTCAAAGTGGTTTGTACAGAAATTCCATAAAAAAGAATCTTTTGAAAGTCCGGTAGATCTTTATCCCGTTCAAAACAAAATAATCTTTAAGCTAAAAGAGTTAGAGAAAATATTTGGCCTGCTTGAAGGACAACCTTACGGAAGTTTGGATTTTAGACATGCCCCAAGAACCAATCCTAATTTGTTGATAAGGGTTCCACAAAATTGCAAATATTTTAGGCGATCGAGCGGTCACAAGTAATCATTGT
>CAXNEW010000017.1:0-30924 GCA_964201665.1 Bdellovibrionota bacterium | reverse complement strand
AAAATTTTTCGCCAGGTGGTTAAAAATCACATGGTAAAGTTTTTCTAAATACTTAGAAAAAATGAGTGTAAAAATCGCTATACCTGCAAAGGCGAAAAAGAGGCCACCTCTAAATCCAATCGTTTGACCAATTAAGAAAAGAACTAAAGTCACTGAAACAAAAAACTTGGAGACTAAGAGTAGGCCAAGTTGAATTCTAAGTTCAGGTGTTTTTTTCCAAAATTGAATAATCTTTGAGTCCTTTAGAGACCCCACAGACATCGCCCACAAAACTGGCGCCGAAAAAGCCAGAAGCCCTGCGAAACCCAAAAGCTCATCTATGAACCACGGAGAATTTAACAAAAACCTATCGCGCGCGTACTTATTGTAAACAAGGGCCATTAAAAAAACCCAAAAACTTCCGCTGGCCGTTGTCAGAATTTGATGCCGCAAAAGGTTTTGCCACTCTAAATTCACTGAACCTCGCTGAAAGAGAAATCGGTAGCGAGTGAGCAATTGTAAAAAACGTTTTGATAGAAATTTCTTTTCGGCCCACTCAGAAAAAGGACCGCTTTTTCTAATAAAAAAGGGAGTCGTTAAAGACGAGAGAGTGGCTACAGCTATGGCAAGTGGGTAAATTTCGGGCGGAGCTCCCGGCAATGTGATAGCGAGGCCTGCTAGAATAAACGAAAATTCTCCTATTTGAGCCAAACTCATTCCAACTTGGAGTGCGATTTTAAAATCTAATCCCGTCAAAATCCCAGCCACGAGGTTGGCAAATGTTTTTCCCAAAACCACAATCAAAAAACCGGTTAAAACGAGAGGATAAATTTCTTTGAGCGTTGAAACATCAAAAAGCATCCCGATGGTGACAAAAAATATTGCACCGAAAATGGATTTGAGCGGCCCAATTAAATTGTGAATTCTTTCTCCTTTAGAGGTTTCAGAAAGAAAAGATCCCATCATAAAAGCGCCAAGAGCAGTTGAAAGGCCCGCTTTACTCGAAGCAAAAACCATTCCCAAACAAAGTCCAGTTGCAATGACCACCAGTATTTCGTCTGAAAGATGCCGGCCAATTCGTCTAAACAAACTCGGCAAAACACTGATACCCAAAAGGGTCCAAAGCCCCAGAAAGCTAAATAATCGGAGGCCCGACTGAAACAAGGCATCGGCACTCCAGCCTCCAGTGGCTACTAAACCCGAAAGCACGACCATCAAAAAAACCACAAGAACATCTTCGAAAATTAAAACTCCTAGAACCAATTGCGACGAAGTTCTTTCCTTAAGCTTTAAATCTTCAAAGGATTTTAAAATCATGGTGGTTGATGAAATGGATAAAAGTGAGCCTAAAAACAAACTGCTAACGGTACTCCATCCCCAAAATTTTCCGAGAAGGTAGCCTGACAACAACATAAAGCTGATCTCAAAAATCGAGGAAAAAAAGGTTGAAAACCCTGATCTAAAAAGTTTTCTAAAACTAAACTCTAAACCGAGGCCAAATAGAAAAAAAATGACTCCGAGTTCTGCCCAAACCTTAATACTCTCAGAGTCCTCAACTAGGCTTTGGGTGAGCAGTGGACTAAAGGGACCAATCAAGAAACCGGCAACCAGGTAGCCAAAGGCCACCGGAAAATTAAAGTACCTTGAAAGTGTCGCAATAAAGCCCGCAGCAATTAAAATTAAAGCCAGGTCCTGAATCAACGGTGGTAAATGAGGCATGTTTAGATTCAGTTTAACTTTAAGGATTGGATTGTCAACGCCCAGCAGCATTGCGGGTTCAAATAATTGAGAGAAACAACCGAAAAAGTCACGATAAGTGAAAACCATTTATGATTTTTGGTAAAAATTTTTCCCATTTCAAGTTTGCGGGTTTTGGGTTTGCATTTGGCTTGATTTTTCCGGCCGTTGCCCTTTTTTTTGTAGAACAGCCTTGGTTTCTTTTCGCAATAATCTCAACTGCGCCAATCGTCCTAGGTTTGGTTTTTTTTTGGACCGGAAAATATCGACTCATTCAACAAGAACTTCTTTTGGAAAAATCAAAATCTGCTCACAAGGCCAAACTTGCCTCACTTGGCGAGGTTGCTGCGGGTGTTGCCCATGAAATCAACAATCCCTTGGCGATCATCGGTGGAAGTGCCCGCCTTTTGGAAAAATATAGAAATGATCCCGAAAAATTTCGTCACAAAATTGAATCAATTCAAAAATCAATCGACAGAATTGCAAACATTGTCAACGGCTTGCGTAAGTTTGCTCGCACAGATTCTAGGTCGAAAGAAGAAATCGTCTCATTAAAAAACGTCCTTGATGACGCGCTTACAGTTATCAGCATCAAAGCGCAGCGAGCATCAGTTCCAATCCATGTTTGCCATGTAGACTTGCCAGAAATTAAAGGTAGTGCGGGGGAACTCTCACAAGTTTTTGTAAACCTTTTAGGAAACGCAATTGATGCTACCGCAAATCTCAGCCAGAAATGGGTGCGCATCGAGAACTTTGAGACTGAGACTGAAATGGGTCTAAGAGTCACAGATTCCGGAAGCGGAATTCCCAAAGAAATTGAAGAAAAACTTTTTCAACCCTTTTTTACAACAAAACCGGTGGGAGAGGGAACAGGACTAGGCCTGTCAATTTCAAAGGAAATTGCAGAACAAAACGGTGCCGAACTTCGGCTTAACAAAGACGTACCCAATACCTGTTTTGAAATTGTTTTTTCAAAAAACAAAACTAAAAAAAAGGCAGCTTAAAAAAAACTCCTAAGCTGCTTTTTTCTTGGGTGTTGATTGTCCCGAGATATGCCTCTCGACCGATCCGGTATAAACTTGACGGGGGCGTCCAATTTTTGCGCCTTCTTCGTTGAGTTCTTTCCAGTGAGCAACCCATCCGGGCAGTCTTCCGAGAGCAAACATAACAGTAAACATTTCTACTGGAATATTGAGGGCGCTATAGATAATTCCGCTATAGAAATCCACGTTCGGATAAAGTTTTTTCTCTTTAAAATACGAATCTTTTAAAGCAGCCTCTTCAAGACCTTTAGCGAGATTTAGAAGAGGATCTTGAATTCCCATTTGACTGAGAACTTTGTCACAGGCTTTTTTGATAATCGAAGCACGAGGATCAAAATTTTTGTAAACTCGGTGACCAAATCCCATCAGTCGAAAACTCGAATTTTTATCTTTCGCTAAACCAATATATTTTTGAACGTCTCCGCCGCCCTTATTTATTTCTTGCAACATTTCGATTACTGCCTGGTTGGCTCCACCATGTAAGGGGCCCCACAAGGCACAAATTCCTGCCGAAAGAGAGGCAAAAAGATTCGCTGCGCTACTGCCCACTAATCTCACAGTCGAGGTGCTGCAATTTTGCTCATGATCGGCGTGAAGAATCAGTAGCAAATCAAGTGCTGAGACGGATGCAGGCGAGGGTTTTTCCCCGGTCATCATATAAAGAAAATTTTCACAGTAAGAATACTGAGGGTTGGGCTTGATAAATGATTTTCCATTTTCAAACCGAAACCTTGCAGCGGCCAAAACAGGTAGAGTTCCAATCATGCGCACAGCCGCTTCTTCGGTGTGCTTTTTATTTGCGGGATCAGAAATATGAGCAAAATTTCCAGAAAGAGAAACAACCGCCGCAGACAGCGCCGCCATAGGATGTATCCCCCGAGGCAAGGCCTGCAAAAGAGCGTCCTGGGGTGCACCTAAAATCATGGCGTCGTTTATTTTTTTAGCCCAGGTTTTTGCTTCTTCTTTGTTTGGAAGCTCGCCGTATACGAGCAGATAAGCCACTTCTAAAAATGAGGCCTTCTCGGCTAAGTCCTCTATGGGATAACCGCGATAGCGGAGGATTCCCTTTTCGCCATCTAAAAAGGTGATGGCACTTCGACAACTCGATGTGTTTGCAAAGCCGTTGTCATATGTAATGAGCCCCGTTTGTGCGCGAAGGGCGGCGATATCAAATGCCTCCTCATTTTCGCTTCCTGTAAAGACAGGTAGTTCGAGGTTCTTGCCTTGGTAACTGATGGTGACTGTTTTTTTTGATGACATAATTACTCCTATGAAGCCGTAAACACTCCCAATTCTCGTTCAATTTACGCACCGAATATAATTAAGATTAGGTAAAGATTTGGAAATCCTATAAATTCAAAATGTTTGGACCTAAGTGGTGAAAACTCGAAATAACAATTTAATGAAACAATCTCTCTTTTTTTGGTTTCAGTTAGCCTCGGGCCCTTTGGCCTTCGTATTTTTATTTTTTTATCTGCCTCAATCTGAAATCTTCACTACTCAAATTCGGCAAACTTTGGGGCTTGGGACGTGGATGTTTTTTTGGTGGATTCTTGAACCGGCTCCGTTGGCCATAACCGCACTCTTGCCCTTAGTTCTCTTACCCGTTTTAGGAATTGAAAAATTTTCTGGTGTTGCACATTTTTATTCTTCAGAAATTATTTTCCTTTTTTTAGGGGGGTTTTTTCTATCTCGAGCCATAGAAAAATGGGAAATTCATGGATGGATTGCCCATAGACTTTTAAGCCGACATCAATCCAATCCCCGATTTTTGATTTTTTCAATTATGGCTCTAACGGCATTTATCTCAATGTGGATCTCAAATACCGCTGCAGCCCTGATCATGCTTCCTCTCGGCTTGAAAGTTGGTCAAAATTTTGGAGAAAAAAACGCAACACATAAAAAGCATATACTTTTAGCAATTGCCTATTGCGCCAGCATTGGAGGCCTGGGAACTCCCATCGGGAGCCCGCCTAATGCGCTGCTTTTTGGCTATCTCAGAGAATCCCACCCTGAACTGGGGGTAAACTTTTTAAACTGGATTTTAACAGCTGGTCCGCTAGTCGTTGTTGGAATTGGCGTCGTGTGGCTCGTGTTGATCTCTAAAATGAAGTTTTCGGGTCATAGTCCTAAATCCGAAAATACTATTTCAGACTCCAAACCTCTTACAAAGGACCAACTCAAAGTCGTTGTTTTATTTTTTCTTATGGTACTGGGCTGGACGCTGGGGCCGTTTATAAACAAAAATCTTTTTTCAGATTCCTGGATTGCGATCCTTGGCGGCATGGGCTTTTTCTTTTTTCCTGCGGGTTCACGTAAAGAAAACAAAAAAATACTAGGACCCGAAGATATTGATACCCAGCCTTGGAATATCTTACTTTTGTTTGGCGGTGGACTGGCTTTGGCAAATGCCTTTGAAAAAAGCGGTTTACTGAATTTAGTTTCTAACGCCCTCCCGAGCCTGGGCATACCACCCGGTCTTGGCACTCTTTTTGTTCTTGTCTCCCTGTTAATTTTGCTTACTGAAATTTCATCTAACACGGCTCTTGCGGCCCTTTTTGTTCCGTTATCAGGAGTTTTAGCTAAGGGACTTGGCCTTTCGCCGATCGTTGTTTCCTTCGCAGTGGTTGCCTCGGCTTCGCTGTCTTTTATGCTACCTATGGCCAGCCCACCCAATGCCATTGCTTTCTCGATGGGAAAACTAAAAATTTCAGAAATGATTCGCGTAGGTTGGCTTTTGAACCTCATTTTCGCCGTAATAATCTCTGTATTTTGTTGGACCTATATTCCCTTACTTTGGTAGTTTTCACTGGGTAGTGATAAACAAAATCATGGCTAAAATTTGGTTAAAGGAGTTATTGATCCTTAACCTATTGTCAGTCCTGTTTTCATGCGGCCAAAGTAGGCGCGAGGAAGAGTTCAAGCCCGCTAGCATTGTTTCAGACCTGGTACCAAACCTAAAAATTATTCACGAAAGAGAACTTAATACTTTGTCATGGATTATTTCCTTTTCGGACAATATTGATTCTGATGTTGCTAAAGAATTATCAAATCCGCCCAGATTTTCTTGGAGCCTGCAACTTTCAAATGGCGAGAGGATCTCTTTAACTACCGAAAAACCTGGTAAATTTTGGAGCAAAAAATCTCAGCAGCTCACTCTGCTTTCTCGTGGCCTGATTTCGGCCCAATTCGGTGAGCCTCCAATGGAATTTGCGGTACTTGGGTTTTTAGATTCGCCCGGAATTACTGTTCGTTCAAAATTTTCATCTGATTTAATTGAAAAAATAGAATGGGCCTGGTCGTTGAATTCAAGCAATTTTTCCAATTCGAGCCCGGTGCCATACCAAGAAAAAATTTCAATTTTTTTTAACCAAATCACTGGCGGAAAATACGCCGAATATGTCGTAGCCGAGGTTTTAGATAATCCCAAATCTTCAAATAAGGGGAATTTTTTATTGGCTGAACTCAAAGAGTTTGACCTGAAAAATCCAATTTTTATTAGGGGTTGTCACTCTCGTTTTTTTAATTTCTCCACACTTTCGAGTTTTCCAAGTGGGGCTCGTTTAAGGCAAGAATCTTGTGGAGTTTTTCGACCACTTTTTATTACTTCACAATCGGGAAAAATCTAAGGACGTTTTTTTTATGACTATTTCAAGATCACACCATGTAGTTTTGACTTCTCATCCGGGCACCGTTTACAAAAATTCCGTACCCGTAGTTTGGGGGGCAAAAGATCCTGCCCGACGTGGCCCCATTGTGGTTTCTTTGCTCGAGCCTGAATATCGAAACGCGATTGGCTCACATGGTGGCAGCTATACGGTTTATCGGGCTCTAGCCACGGCGGCATCCAAGCTTAAGCTTGATCATCGCCCTGATTTGTCTAATACCCATCCTGTTTACCAATTTGAGCCCAACAAATCCTGGTTTAATCCTGAAAAAATTGTTTCGCTTGATCCCTGGGGTGGTGACGTTACCCGCTATTTCAAAACTTATTATAAAAAAGGCCTGGATATCAGACCAAGTATCGCAGTGACAAAGGCCCACATTCAAATGCCCGAAATTGAATCCGCCATTGAAGCTGGCCGAATCGCAAAAGATGGAAAAATTGTCACTCCAAATTCAGGGGTTGTGGTTACCAAAGCTGCTATTGAACCTGTTTGGTTTTTACCAGGAATTGCTAAACGATTTGGAGTTAGTGAACCCGAACTAAGGCGGGTTCTTTTTGAACAAACCGGTGGTATGTTTCCTGAGCTAGTAACCCGACCAGATTTAAAGGTTTTACTTCCACCCATTGGAAGCACTTCTATTTATATCTTTGGAAATCCTGATTATCTTTCTCGACCCGACAAAGTTCTCACCGCTCGAGTTCATGATGAGTGCAATGGGTCCGATGTTTTCGGATCTGATATTTGCACCTGCAGGCCCTATCTTACTCACGGAATTGAAGAGGCCATTAAAACCGCTCAGCAGGGTGGGGTGGGCGTTGTTGTCTATTTTAGAAAAGAAGGCCGCTCGCTTGGCGAGGTCACTAAATTTCTTGTGTACAATGCGCGAAAACGCCAGGAAGGTGGCGATAGCGCTGCAAATTATTTTCACCGAACTGAATGTGTGGCTGGAGTACAGGATATGCGATTTCAGGAATTCATGCCCGATACTTTGCATTGGATGGGAATTCAAAAAATCGATAATTTCGTTTCTATGAGTGACATGAAATACGACGCCATCGCTAAAAGTGGAATTAAAATTAAAAACCGAATTGCGATTCCAGACTCTTTGGTTCCCTCTGAGGCCAGTGTCGAAATGGAGGCAAAAAAAGCTGCCGGATATTTCACTCCTAAGAAAAAATCAATTGATCTAAAAAAGGTAAGAGGCCGAGGACTCAATGAGTAATTTTTTCGCCGCGACCGAGAATGAAGTAAAATATCTTCTTTCAACAGAAGCTGTTCGAGAACGATCCGCAAGAATTTTTGAATTGAGTGTTCGTGGTAAAACTCATTTCAAAATAGACATTGAAAAACTCGATCCACTCGCTGAATTGGTTGCTGAAAACACTCGAAAAAATTATCCTTCCCTAAAGGTACCACTGCACTCAAGATGGAAACATTTTCAGGTTGGAGGGATTGATCGCAATCGAGTTTTTGAAACCCGGCTCTCAACTGAACTCAAGAGCGATGTTGAAAAAAGCAAAGCCCGCGTGGATTTAACGGTGCTGAGTGTATTGCTTGATGCAGGCGCCGGAACCCAATGGAAATACAACGACAAGGAATCAGGGTTAAGCGTTGGAAGATCAGAGGGACTTGCTCTTGCCAGTCGAGAATTATTTTTGTCTGGCATTCTGGCCGAAAATCCCGACCAGCCCCTTGAGGTAAATGCATCGCGACTTTCCAGCCTAAGCCCAGATAAACTTAAAACTTCATTTCAATTATCTCCAGAAAACACACCCGTTGGACTCGAGGGCCGCATACAACTTTTGCAAAATCTGGGTCGCATTATTGCGGAAGCCAAAGTCAATCGAATTTCTGATTTGCTGTTTTCTGAAAAGGATTTTTCGAAAGAATCCAAAATAAATTTTAAAGAAATTCTCTACAGACTTCACACCCGACTTGGACGAATTTGGCCTGGGCGCCTTTCAATCAACGGCCAAAACTTAGGTGACTGTTGGATATATGGTCCCCTTGGTGGAGGAATTGAGGGACTTGTGCCGTTTCACAAGCTTCCGCAATGGTTGAGTCTCTCTTTGGCCTACCCTTTTGAAATGTTAGGTCATGAACTCAAAGACGCCTCTTATCTTACGGGTTTGCCTGAATATCGAAATGGTGGATTGTTTATAGATGGAGGGGTGTTGGTTTTAAGGAACTCCAAGTTGTTGGCTATTACCCACGCAGTAGAATCAGATTTCGTGGTTGAGTGGCGAGCCCTCACGGTTGGTCTTCTTGATTTGATTGCGCCTAAGGTAAGAAAGGCTTTAAATAAAAGCCTGGAAGAGTTTCCTTTAGGGAGTGTTCTTGAAGGGGGAACTTGGTCCACCGGTCGCATGCTAGCAAAAAACATGAGACCAAGTGGCGCAAGTCCCATACAAATTCGAAGCGATGGAACGGTTTTTTAATGGCAAAAAATATTTTAAAAACAAATACAAATAACATTCATTGGGTCGACCACCCGGTGCTTCAACACAATCTTACTTTGTTGCGAAAAAAGGAAACTTCACCCGCAGACTTCAGACGTACTTTAAGCGAAATGAGCAGTTTGCTGGCCTATGAAGCAACCCGAGATTTTGCCCTTCAAAACATTTCAATCGAAACTCCACTTGAAAAAACAAAGTGTCCGCAGATTAAAATCTCACCGTTAGTTGTTTCTATTCAAAGGGCCGGCAGCGGAATGCTTGATGGTGTTCTAAGAACTTTGCCTTTTTCGCGAGTGGGTCATATTGGAATTTACAGAGACAAGTTTATTCAAAACACCGTTGAGTATTATTTTCGAATTCCGAATGATTCAGAGGGAAACACGGTTTTGTTGATTGATCCCCTTCTTGCAACGGGCGACACTGCGGTAAATGCCATTGATAGACTAAAATCTTACAGCGTCGGCCCTATACGTTTTTTATGTATTTTGTCGGTAAAAGAGGGAATTGAAAAAGTACAACATTTTCATCCCGATGTGGAAATTTGGACCACACAAATAGACCGCGAACTTTCTAAAAAGGGGTATATTTTGCCAGGATTAGGCGATGCGGGAGACAGGCTTTTTGATACCGTTTGATAGCCTGTAGAAAAAACTCGTGAAAATCATTGGAATTTGTGGCGGTAGCTGTTCAGGAAAAACAACTCTCGCCCACCAAGCCCAGAGTAGATTAGGCACTTCGAAAGTCCCTATAGTTTTTCAAGACAACTATTACATCGACCAAAGCCATCAATTCAAAGAAGACGGCGGTAGCGTTAATTTTGATCATCCGATTTCAATCGACTTTGAACTTATGGCCAAACACCTCAAAATGCTCAAAGAAGGCAAGTCTATTGAGATCCCGCAATATGATTTTAAAGCTCACAAACGAATTGGTGAAACGATTCACTTAGACCCCAAAGAAAAAACCACTCTTCTTGTCGATGGAACTTTAATCTTGGCAAATGAAAAGGTCCGAAATTGTTTAGATTTTTCAGTTTTTTTGGAGATAGACGAAAAAACTCGATTCCTTCGTCGCCAAGAGCGAGACACCAAACAACGGGGACGCAGTCTAGAGGGCGTTGTGAAGCAGTTTAAGAATCATGTTGGGCCGATGCATGTGGAGTTTGTTGAACCCTCAAAAGCCTTCGCGACCCAGATATTTTCGGGTCCTGACAAATTTGACCAAGCCCTCAAAGAAATTCTCATTTGGGCTAAATAAATCCCTCCTCGGATACACATAAAATTTGGTTCGCTGAACCAAAATACTTTAGCTCTCCGTTCAAATAACCGAAAAGAATAAAGATTTTGTATGGACGTAAATTTTACAAATAACAAGAAGAGCTTTGAGGTCTCAAAAGATTTTCTAGTGGAATTTTTGAGGCGTGTGCAAAAAAAAGCACAAGATTCTTTCTTAAAAGAAAAAATAAATAGTTTTTTAAATTCAGGCCCTGATTACTCGAATTTTGTAAATTTTTTTCCTATTTCTGATAGATCCACCTTCTATTCCTATTCTAAATCGCATTTATTTAATGGCTTGGGAGTTAGGATCATTCCTTCAGCGGGTTCGACTGGAAAAAGTCCACTTTGCTTTAGAGCAAAATATGAAGGGAGTTTGGTCGATTCCTCTCAGCAAACCGGAGAGTTAGCTCGGTTACTCGGATTCGATCCAAAAAAAAATATTTTTTTAAGTGCCTACCCTGCAGCCATTGAATATCCGGCTTGCTTCAAGGTTCTCGAATGCGGCGCTAGACCCGACCACATTGAAAGTTTTATTCGAGATTATTCGGACTGCTACGAAAATTTTGTAATTATCTGCCAGTCCCATTGTTTGAACTACCTAATAAAATGGGGACAATATTCAAAAAATCTGGGGGGCCGCCTCAAAATAGTGCTCGGGGGTTCATTAGTATTAGCGAACCAGAATAAATTTTATCAAACAGAACTCAAAGTAGACCAGAATCAAATGTCAAATCTTTACGGCCTAGCAGAAATTTCTATGGGCTTTGCAATGAGTACGCCAAACTCAAATGGGTTTTTGTACGATCCCAAAAAACTATTTCTCGAAATCATTAACAATGAACTGATTGTCACTTACTTCGGAGAGGATCAGCAGAGCTCGCTAATAAGATATGGATCTGGTGATTTTGCAGAGTGGACCGGAGATCATTCTTTTTTATTGTCTGGTCGAGGTAAGGATGGGGGAATAAATTTTAGCGAAAAAAATATTGACCAACTATATGCACTACCATCCATCGCAAGAAACCTAACTGGAAGAGCCCGGGTGGCCTCCTCCGAGGCCTTGGTTGAAGTTTGGAGTGATACCGATCTTTCATTTTTATTTTCGGAAGTGACAAAAAACGAAATTGATTTGGGCAAAAACAAAGTAAGCTTTGTCAAAGCCGGGCCCGATTTAATTTCTCTTAGCCCAAATGACTTCATCGATTTTACTCGGAAGCCTGTGGTGTATGGCAAAACCTAAAACAAAAATATTTCTAGATCCTGAGTTGGTGGCTCCCCATTTTTCCACTCGGATCTTCAAGGGCTACCATCTCTACCTAAAAAAAATATTGCCCCAGCAGGAGGTGGTTGATTTCTTTTTAAATACTGGCCTGCCATTGGATTATATTGAGGGAGACCAAAATTGGGTTTCTGAAAAATATGCCGAAATCTTTTATCGAAAAATAAAAACTCTTCCCAATATTGATCCACGTTTTTCATTTTTGGCGGCACGGGAATCATTGTCGCGCGAAGCCCTAGGCCCACTCATCTCTCTAGCGCTTCGACTGCAATCTCCTAAAACCGTTTACAATCAAATTCTACACTTTACGAAACAATACAATCGAGTTGATACACTCAGCGAGATCGAATTGGGTTCAAATTTTCTTCACTTTACCTTAAAGCTCAGTCGCAAAACAGATTTTGAAGACGACATACTTGACAACTGGAAAGGTTTTTTAACCTACATTCCATCAATTTTTGGCGGAAGCGAGGCTGCAGTGAGTGTCACAAGGCCGAGCTCAGGGACCTTTTGCTTTGAAGTAAAATGGGCTGCAATACTCGGCACAGCAATTAATTTCGGAGCCTTGCTAGTGGGCATTGGAATCGCGTCACTATTACTCAATCAACTTCAACCCGGTCGATTTTCCTCCGGAATTGGGATTCTAGATTACTGGGGCCCTCTCATTTTGGTGTCCCTAGGATTTGTTCTTCAAATTATGGCAAACCTGGCTGAGCGCAAAAAAATAGACCAGGACTCTAGAATTTTACTTCAGGAGGCCGAAAAACGTTATTTAGAGATTTTTGAAAACAAAGAAAAATTGGACCGAAGGTATCGAGAAGCTAATTTACTTCGGCAGGTCATAACTACCATTACCAAGGCGCACAATGAGGGGAGTCTCATTTCGACGACTATTGAGGAAGTTAGAGATCGACTCAAATACGATCGAGTAGCTTACTTTTCCAAGCAAACGGCCTCAGACAAACTCAGTGTAGCAAAAACTAAAGGTTTTTCTCCAGAAATTGAGCGAAAACTATCAACCTATCAAATCGATTTAAATCAAAAAACGCCAAACAAGTTTCATTTGGGTAATGTTTTTAAGGATGGGAAAAGCATTTTGGTTCCAGTCGCTAGCGACTACGTCGACTCATTGTCGGATGAAGGCCGTGCTTTAATTACTGGCACCCAAACCCAATCTTTTTTGGCTGTGCCGGTACGTTCAGACAAAGAATCTTTTGGTATCCTTTTGGTAGACTACTGCCAGGCTGACAAAAAATTAACACAGGATGATCTCCACATCATTGAGAACGTCACTATCCAACTTGGAATTGCCATTCAAAACGTACGAAACTACGAGAATGAAAAACAGTTGAGGCTCACTTTTCAAAAATTTGTTCCAGAACCCGTGCTTAAAAAAATTCTAGGGGGTCAAGCAGAAACTCTAAAAACTGGGTTCAAAAAAAATGTAGTGGTTTTGTTTTCAGACTTACGCGATTTTACCAAAAATTCGACTTCCACAAAACCCGAAGATCTAGTTGAAATTTTAAATACCTATTTTAACGAAATGACCCGACTCGTTTATGAAAACGGGGGAATTGTAGACAAATTTTTAGGTGATGGTCTTTTCGCTATTTTCAATGCTTTCGATAATTTTCCGGATTTAGCCGACCGTGCCCTAAGGTGCTCGCTTCAGATGCAAAAAACAATTTCCGAAGTTAACCAAAATTTCTTTGTCCAAAAACAGGGTGTTTTTCCTGAGCTTAGAGCTGGGATTGGCCTTCACTACGGCCCAGTAACGCTTTGTACCTTGGGAAATGACGAAAAAACGGAGTTCACTGCCATTGGCGAAACCGTTAATTTAGCTGCCCGCCTTGAAAGCAAATCAAAAGACTTTCCGAATTTTTCTGTTATTTTTTCTGAAGACGTGAAAAAGCTGCTTACTTTGCAAGAACCAACAGTTCATCGACTTGGACCCCATTCCATCAGGGGACTTAGTCACGATATTGAACTCTTTGGGGCTGGCCAACGTGAATCCTTACTCCTCAGCCAACCTTCCGCCCAAGTTTTAAAATTTCAGAAACCCCCTCCTCCAAAACTTCGCTTTCAAAATCGAGATTCGGTCGGACAAAGAGAACCATTTTTCTTAGTAGGTCGCTCTGGAACCCATGAGTTCAAAGGGCGGATTCGAGACATCAGTAGTTTTGGTTGCCGATTCCAACCTGAAATGCCGAGTTCTATATTTGGGGAATCGTTGAATAATGTAAAAATTTTTCTAAACGAAGCAGAGGTCGGGAGTTTTGAAAGCTCTAAAGTGGTCCGACACTTAGAAAGTGGCGAAGTTGCTATTGAATTTGATTCAAACGGGCCCTCAGTTCAGAAACGAAGTCGCCTTCGGGTTCCGGCAATTCCTGGATTTGAATGCCATGCCCATTTTTCTCACCCACTTAAGTTTGATTCAAACATCAGCTTGTCTAGTCTAGATTTTTCCGCAGATGGAGCCTCGTTTATTTCTTCCGCAAGAAATAATATTTTTTTTAGAAACCTGAAAATTGATAAATTAAACATAGACCTAAAGGGGTTGGGTTCCATACAAACTCCCTTTGTCATTAAATCTGTTAAGGCCATAGGCGCTGATAAGATTCGAATCGGTGGTCGGTTTGAAACAAAGTTGTCAGACTCGTCCGAAGAACTTTTAGGCCTTTATCTAGCCTGCTATGGAGCCATTAGTCATAGACCACGGATTGAAAGGCTTTTCGAAGCCGGACTCGCTCCTAGAGAATTAAAAAAAATTGTTGATTTCTCAACTTTCCAACCGCTTCAGGATATTTCTGAAGCCCTAAAAGTTCGAGCAAAAGCATACGGGAAGGCCGGTAAATTTAACCTCTCGCAAAGCGACAAAATGACCGATATTTTTGATAGAAATTCATACGTAGTTTTAGCAAGGCTATCCGGAGAATCGGTGGGAACAGTTCGGGTAACTTTGGCTGAAAAGGACGAGGAAAGATTTGAGCTTGAGGACTCCATAGAAATTCCCGCTGATTTTCAACGGTCAAAGACAATGGAAGTCAGCCGACTTGCCGTCGACCCCGCCTACCAAAAGTCTGATTTGGTTTTAGGTTTGGTGCAAAGAGCAATTGAACTCAGTATAAAACTGGATGCAAAATATGTTGTAACTTCTTGCACCGAAGAAAAAATTGGAATCTATAAAAAACTCGGATTTTCTTTAGACCCAAAACCTTTCAATCTAAAGACTTTGGATGGCATTCCTCATTACCTTTTAACTATGAAAACTCAAGACGTTGTTCCAACGGGATCGGCTAATCCCCTAAGCTGGCATTTTACCTACAAACCTGTGGTAGATTTTTTGAAAAAATTTGGCCATTACTCTGGAGTACAAGTCTCTTGGGGGGCGAATCTTATGGGGTTGCTCCTTCCAATTCTAAAAATTCTCTTATTTCGAAAGCGGAAAACCAAATCTTCAAAACTGAAATCGCCGCCAGAGCTGGTCCCGCACAAAACAGAAAAAGACATTTCAAACAAGAATGCCGCATAGGTAATTTAATTTGCCAGCTCTTAGCGGACCCTCTAACTTTTGAACCATGGGGCCCAACTTAGATTCTTTAAAAAAACCTCGCTATTTTCCTATCGAAAAAGGAGTTTATGAAGTGGCTCCGGGCCTGAAGCCTCTGGGCACAGATTTTGGAAACGGGGCTCTTGATGCCAAAATCTTTCAGATTGATTCTGATTTTGTAAAATATCGTTCAAATAAAATGGAAGCCAGGGCCGAAAATTTATCTAAATACTTTTTAACAAGTAACTTAGAGCAAAACCTGGAAAACCACTTTTGTTTATGGGCCGGAAAACAACTTTCACTTGAATATCCCGAAATTTTTTCATGGCGAATTTCTGGTAGAAAATGGCAACTTAACTGCCAACACACCCATGAAATTTTGGAATTTAATGAAAATGGAAAATTTTTATCAACTGCCGCTTACACCTCAGGCTTTGATGCGATTGCCTGTCAGGTTCAGGAAGATTTAGCCCTTCAACAACTGGGCAGTGATGCTAGCAACTGGCTGTCAGCCCTTCACGTTTGCTCACCGGCCCACTGGTCGCCTGGAGACAAAATCGGTAAAGATTTTACAAAAGTTCATTCACCCGTGCCTGGAATTCAAAAAATAAATTCTTCTGCAAAATCCTTTGCGGAGGCCATGGTAAAAAAAGGCCCCTTTGTTCGATTTGTTTGGGGTTTTGCCACTGACGACAGACTTAATCATCATCCGGTGGCTCCGCCCGGCGCCAATCCGACACTTTGGTCAGGCAGAAAGTTTAACGATCCAAAGGAATCGAAATTTTTCTTAAGGCTTGAGCGCCAAGTAACCTGGGGATTTCCTGAACTCATGGCCTCTTTTTTTACTATACGAGTTTCGTTTATCCCTGGAGACGAAATTAAGGCTAACCCACGCGAAAAAGAACTTCTTGTTTCGGCGCTTCGAGGAATTCATCCTGACTCACTTAAGTACAAAGGCCTTCACGGATCAGTCGGCCCTCTCATAGAATGGCTAGAGACCTAACGCTCTAACTATGAGCACAGCAGGTTTTAAACCGGAACTACACCGTGCTTACGGGGAAAATATTTCAACTCTTTTGTTGAGTAAAAATCAAAACGCTTAATGAGTTCTTCTCGAACTTGGCTTCCTGGAATGACTCCATCTATAACTAACATTGAGGCGAGGCGCTCAATATCAATATCCTTTTCGTATTCTTCTTTTTTTTCTTTTATAAACTTGGCTCGCTCGGCCTCAGGGAGTTCCTGAATCTTATTAAAATAAACAGCATTTACAGCAGGGTCTGGCCCCATGACTGCAATTTGTGCCGAGGGCAACGCAAGGGTGCAATCAGGATCAAAGCCGGGGCCACACATGGCATAAAGTCCCGCGCCAAAGGCCTTTCGAACAACTAAACAAATTTTAGGTACCGTGGCTTCCGAAATAGCAAAAACCATTTTAGCCCCATGTCTAATAATTCCCTGTTTTTCAACTTGAGAACCGATCATAAAGCCGGGCACGTCAGACAAAAATAAAAGTGGAATTCCGAAAGCGTCACATAAAAAAACAAAACGGGCGGCTTTGTCAGCAGAGTCAACAAACAAAACTCCCCCCTTAATTTTTGGTTGATTAGCCACTATGCCCACAACCTTACCGCCAAGACGAGCGAAGCCCGTGATGATCTCACGAGCAAAAAGTTTTTTCATTTCAAAAAAACTACCCTCATCTACTACACCCTCAATGACTTTCAGCATGTCGTAGGCCGCTGCTGGATTTGTAGGAAGTATTTTTTCAATTTCTAATTGGGCTTGTGGCGGCTTTGAAGATGTTTTAGGAATCTCGGTATCAAAACTCTGAGGCATAAAAGATAAATAGCTTTTGGCTATTTCAATGGCTTGTTCTTCGTTTTCTGAAAGAATGTCTCCCACTCCACTCACTGAACAATGCATTCGCGCGCCACCCATTTCTTCGAGTGTTACTTTTTCACCAATGACGGCCTCTGCCATTCGGGGTGAACCCAAATACATCGAGGCATTGCCTTCGACCATAATCACCACATCACAAAACGCAGGCACATAAGCACCACCGGCGGCAGATGGACCAAAAAGCACACAGATTTGGGGAATATGCCCCGACAACCGACACTGCATGTTAAAGATTTTTCCGGCCCCTCGGCGCCCAGGAAACATCTCCACCTGGTCTGTAATTCGAGCCCCCGCAGAATCAATAAGATAAAAAATGGGGGTTTTAAGACGTGAAGCCTGCTCAACAACTCTTAACATTTTTTCAACGCACAAGGGCCCCCATGATCCAGCTTTTACTGTTGAATCATTTGCCAAGATGGCTACCGATCGACCCCCGACTTTGGCAAAACCTGTAACAACGCCATCTGCAGGCAACTCAGAGTCTAAACTGTTGGCATACATTCCATCTTCTACAAAAGAATTTGGGTCAACCAATTTGGTTATTCTATCGCGAGCAAAAAACTTACCAACCTCTGAATTCTTTTGATGATATTTAGAAGCTCCACCTTTTAAAATTCGGGCCTGGATCTGATTGAAATATTCAGTATCTTTCATAAAGGATTCCTATTTATAACTCGTTAAGGACTCTACAGTTTTTTATTTACCTAAAAACCTGGGTTTTCTTTTTTCAACAAAGGCCTTAAGCCCCTCAAGCCGGTCTTCTGAAACAAGCACTTTTTGATAGCAAGTTCGCTCTAAATCAAGGGCTCGTTCAAGGCTTAAACCCAGCCCCTCATCAATTGCCTTTTTTGCAGACAATAGGGCCAATGGACCGCCGTCCGTTATTTCAATTGCAAATTTTCGAGCGGCTTCAAAAGGATCGTCAGCCAAGAAATTCACCAGTTCAATTTTTTCAGCCTCAATGGCAGAAATTCGCTTACCCGAAAAAATGAGTTCCTTTGCCTTTGCGAGGCCAACCAACCGGGAAAGTCTTTGTGTTCCGCCAGCCCCGGGAATAATTCCTAATCGAGTTTCAGTTAGGCCCATCATAGACCCTGGCGAAGAAATTCGAATATCGCAGGCCAATGCGAGTTCCAGACCGCCACCAAAGGCAATACCATGGATGGCGGCTATGGTGGGAAACGGAAACTGAGCGCAAGAATCCATGAGCGTGCGCAAATCCTTTAGGGTTTCACCGACCTCTGCTTCGCTCATTTGCATTCTTTCAGCCAAATCTGCCCCGGCACAAAAGGCCTTGGGTTCAGACGAACTTCCTACAATCAGGCACAAAATTTCTTCGGATTTTGAGAGTCTATGGGCCTCTTGAAAATCGGTGATAAGAGTTTGAATCATATCCCGAGAAAGGGCATTGAGTTTGTCGGGGCGATCCAAAATTATCTGATAAATTTTTCGATCGGGAAAGGATTTTTCTATCTTTGAAAAACGTGTGGCCATAAATTTATTCTATTAATTACTTTCCTTGAAGTGCCCGCAAAACGCGAGAGGGGAGCCGACGTTCAAAACAACTTTCAGCGAAAGCCCCCGCTTGCCCCAACGTGCCAAGATCTATTCCCCGAATGAGTCCCATTCCTAAAAGCATATTTGCGAGGTCTTCAGTTGAAAGATTTCCTGAGGCTCCGGGTGCGTAAGGGCATCCTCCCAAACCACCAATTGATGAATCAAAAACTCGAATTCCATATTCCAAACCTAAAAGGATATTTGCTAGGGCTAGCCCTCGGGTGTCGTGCAAATGAAGGGCCAAATTTTGCCCTTTAAAGATTTTTGATTTTTTAACTAGAGCCTCTAAAACTCGGTCCAAAGACTTTGGATTGGCATCGCCCGTAGTGTCACTCAAAACGAGTTCCTGAACCCCCATTTTTTTTAAAATTTTTGCAACTCCAACAACTTCACTCGCCGAAACGGGTCCTTCATAAGGACAATAGACGAGAGTTGAAAGGTACACCCGAGTTTTAATTTTACGAGATTTTGCTTTTTTAATGAGACTCGGTAGACTCGCGAGGATTTCCTTTCGAGTTTTGTTCACATTTTTTTGGGAAAAGGTGTCTGACACAGCCACAAAGAAACTAGCGCCCTGAACTCCAGCTTCGATGGCTCGGTCTAACCCAAATTCATTTGGGATAAAGGCCCACAAACTTACTTTTTTTAACTGGTCAGCATAAAGTGTTCGAAGTTTTTTTATGACATCGGCGGTTCCGGCAAGCTGTGGAATGCGATCTTCTCTAACAAAACTCCCGACTTCGATGTCGCTGAGGCCAGAAGAAATAAGTCTGTGAATCAGCTCAACCCGTTGTCCAACAGAAATAATTCTATCTTCGGCCTGCAGTCCATCCCTTGGACCAACCTCAAAAATTCTGGCTTGCCCCTTAAATTTCATTCCCCACCCAAAAATTATTCGATCTCAAAAAGAGCTTGGCCCTCTTGTACAAAATCTTCCACTGCGACCAAACATTTAGAAATTTTACCTGTCAGATTTGATGGCACCATCATTTCCATCTTCATTGATTCCACAGCTAAAACATCCTGCTCGACCTTAACCTGGTCTCCGGGCTTTGCTAAGATCCTCATTACAACTCCGGACACATTTGAAACTATTTGTTTGGCCACAACTCACCATCCTCCGTCTTGTGTTTCAAAGGCATAACTAAGGGTTAAAAAAACATTCCAAACAGTTGGATCGGGCCCAGTGTCAAAGAGGCGATGAAATTTAACCTGTGCCCCGACAAAAAAATTAGGAGCCAACATAAAATCCCCTAAAGCCCCTATGTTCAACCCAAAATTTAGCGGGTTGCTGCCGAGTTTATAGAATCCACCGCCACCAAAAATGCCGAGCTTGAGTTCTTCAGGTGAAGCCAAAAACCCCACTAGGCTTGGGGAGGTCGAAAAATAGGTTCCGGAGTTTAGGTCTGCAAAGGTCGCGTCAACCATGAAACCCAGATTCTCATAGGGAACAACCGTAAAATAGGGGCCAAAACCAATACTTGATGAGTTGGTGGAAGATTGCACTCCCAAGGCACCCAAAGCGCCCCCGATTTTTACCTGCTGAGCATTAAGTTTTTCAAAACTCAAAAGGGCCAATAAAATAGAAAACACTAGCCGCGTGAAAGGCGCAATTTGCATAAATACTCCCTCAGACATTCAAATAGTAAGGGTCCTAAAGTAAAACCAATTGAGCGGCTTGTCGATCAATCCCCATGAGTTTGTTATGTTAATAAATCTGTGTTTTTAAATTTAATTCCAAAGTGGGTAATCACTCTACTTTTTAGAAGTTTCGAGGCCCGAGAATCCTTCCTTACCCAAGTGGAAGAAATCCGAAGTCAGAATCCGCGGCGTGCACTGGCTTTTGCAACGTTTAATGCGGGCCTCATTGAGTTTTTGGCAATTCGAATTTTTTTGGCCCAGAAGTTTTCTGATTCCTTTGAGCTTCGGGCTGGCACCCGAATAAACGGTTTTTTTATTGAACCCTTTTCGCATTTTTCGCGCAGGATACTTGCTGTTTTTAAACTTGCTTCAAAGCCCCCAAGCCGAATTCGTTATTGCGCTGAAGAACTGCATCAGGGTCGCCCCGTTTTGCTTTGTTTTGAGACTACCGAAAGAACTCGAAGTTACGAAGTTCCCATGGGTGAAAGTGAATTGGCTTATTTGAAGGAGGAAGTTCCAAATCTTTTGATTGTTCCCTTAGTATTTGTTTGGCGAAGAAAGAGAAATCTTGAAGAGGGCGTAAACCAACAGATTTCAGCCAAGCTTTGGAGAAATTTTGTAACTCCCATTTCGTCCCCCTGGCTCCTGTTGCTCGGCGACCCCTACCGACCCACCGGACTTCGAAAGCTTTTAATCTTGCTGCGGCAGTATGCTCAAAGCACCCTCAGAATCTGCCCGCCCCTTGCTATTTCCGAACTCGCTCCAAAGCCCCTTAGAAGAAAAATTTTATTTTTAATACAGCAAGAAAAAAAGATTATTTTAGGACCGGTTTACCGTTCCACCCGACTCATAAATGAAACAGTTTTAAGATCCCCACCGCTTCAAAACCTCATTCAAAGAGTTTCGGTTGAAGAGGGAGTAGCAGAGACTCATTTGTTTAAAAAAGCACAAAAGTACCTAAATGAAATTGCCGCAGTTTATTCATATTTTGTAATTGAGGTTTCAGGGTTCTTTTTACACAAGGTTTTTACAACCATTTTTGACGACGTGACGATAAAAGATTCCGACTTTGACCGTATTCGAGATGCCGCGCGCGAGGGTGCTTTGGTCTATCTACCAAGCCACAAAAGTTATGTTGATTTTCTGCTACTGTCTTACCTACTTCACCGTAAAGAAATTTTTGTTCCCCATGTTATTGCCGGGGCCAACATGAATTTCTGGCCCATGGGAAAAGCCTTCAGAGGGGCGGGTGCTATATTTATTAGAAGATCCTTTAGGGGAAACAAACTTTATGCGGAAGTTCTCAAGCGATACATTGTTGAGCTTCTATCAAACCGCGTGAGTTTAGAGTTTTTTGTTGAGGGTAAACGCTCAAGAAGCGGAAAGCTTTTGCCACCGAAGTTTGGAATGCTTTCGATGGTTGCCGACTCTCTCCTTCGAGATGAAATTCCCGAAAAAATATTTCTTGTTCCTGTTTCGATAACCTACGATCGTGTTACCGAAGAGCGAGCCCACAAACGAGAAATGGAGGGCGGCGAAAAAGTTCAAGAATCAGCCCTGGGAACCTTAAAGGCTATCCGTGTTTTGTTTAGGTCATTTGGAAAAGTTCACGTGCGCGTTGGAGAAATTATTAACTTCAAAGAACTCCTAAACCAAACGGTTGGAGAGAAAGGCCATTCATTAGAAACCCGTAAGCTTGGTGTGCAAAAAGCGGCCTTCGAAGTTTGCCATAGAATTAATACCGCCACCCCAGTGACAAGCTTTGGGATTGTCTGCGCTGCCCTTTTGTCAAAACCGGGTTCTGCACTCTCTCGAGGAGATGTCGAAAGTTTGCTTAGAATCATCGAAAAGGATCTTGCGACTTCCCAAATTTTAAAAACTCCCGAACTTGAGACCGATTTTTTTAGTGCCTGCAGGCGAGCGCTCTTAAGACTTCAAGAAGACGGTATTATTATCCCTTACGAAACCCCACTTAAAACCCGCGGACTTCGAATCCCCAACAAGCAGCGAATGTCGGCTTTGTTTTACAAGAATGGTGTGTCTCATGCCTTCGTAACCTGGGGGATAAAAGGCCTTGCAAAAGGAGATCCCTCTAAGATTTTACTTCTGCGATCGCTACTTCAGTTTGAGTTCTTTTTTTCAGAACGGGATTTGTTTTTAAAACAGATTGCCGACATACCAAATGAAATTTGTTTAGGACTTTATGCCTTTATGTTGGACGATGTTTTCGAAAACATTTGTTTGGGGCTTGAGGGACTTATTCGAAATCAAAAACTTTTTTTTGAGCTCGATGAGTGGCGAATTCGACTGATGAAATTTGGTCAAACCAAGGCCCTTGAAGACACCGTGATACGCCTTGAGGGAATCAACACACAAAGTTTTTCGGCATTTGTCGAAATGGCCAAACACCGTGTTTGGCTTAGGGCATCGCCGGCAAATCCTAAACTTTTCACACCCATAGAGCCCAGCCACCTTCAAGATGAACTTACAAAAATTCGAAAATTACGCCTTTCCTCTGATGATTGGAATGAGTTAAAGGAAAAGCACTTTAACAATGACCCACGCAATTCCAAACTCCTTGGGTCCATTGCCAACGAGACCCAACCTTCAGGCCCTTTTGGCACTTAAACATCAACTTGATTTGCAACGTAGATCTTTTTTAAAAGGTTTTAGAAATCCCCTTCAAAACGAAAATAATTTATTTTTTGATGATCCCGTGTTTTGGGTCGACCCAAAAGCCACAGACGAGGATCGAGTTGTTTGGTCTTTTTTAGTCGCTGGACTTACCTACGGCCGAGTTGAGCAAATCAAAATGGGGATTTTGAATCTTGAGAGGCGTCTGGCTCCATTGGGTCTTAGGCACGGCGGTTCCAACTTGTGTGAAGTTTTAAAAAACAATCAAACCATGGATCTTTTCAAACAAATTAAGGGCTGGCGCCACCGCCTAAACACCGATCAAGATATTTTGCAGGTATTCAGCGTGTTACAGTCCATTTTAAAATCTCATGATAGTTTTTCATTTTTTATAAAAAACTTTTTTTTAACTTCTCCAAATTTTGTTGAAGGCTGTGACAAGGCCTCTAGGGCTTTCAGGGCCTTTGGCGAGACCCAAATTTTTCGATCAAAAAAACAAAAAAAATGGTCTGGGACGGGATTGAGCTGGTTTTTTCCAACACCTAAAGACGGCGGAACTTGTAAAAGACTCATGATGTGGTTTCGCTGGCTAACTCGAAAAGACCCTTGGGAAATAGGGGTTTGGGCTGGGAAGGAATGGATTCAACCCAAAGATTTGTTTGTTCCGCTTGATACCCATATTCTTCAATGGGCCTTAAAGAATGCCTTGGTTAAAACAAAAACTGCTAACTGGAAAACAGTTGAAAAAATAAC
Source organism: Bdellovibrionota bacterium (assembly GCA_964201665.1). GTDB lineage: Bacteria > Bdellovibrionota > UBA2428 > UBA2428 > UBA2428 > CAXNEW01. Next base: position 7,448 of record CAXNEW010000017.1, on the reverse strand, counting down.
TGCCGTTTTTAGAGAGCTGAGCCCACATGATCCGTTAATCTATGACTATACCCTTTGCCACTCAGGAATGGCTGAGTTTAGGTCCGGAATCAAAAAAAGCCAGTAACTGAAATCAAGTGAAGAGGCTCACCTACGGTTTCTAAAACTGGGGCTCGTAGGGCGTATTCAACAGCAAAACTTTTATCTTCAAATCCGGCACCTAATGAAAGTGCTTTTTGGTTCCAGGCCTTCAGATCTTCATAACCCAAACGTAGGATTGGCCCCTCGGCAAATCGATACTCCCCACCCAAGGAATAGCCCCAGGTCTCAGAGGTGTTAGGAAGTACAAAAGTGCTCGTAGCAGCTGCCGAACGTAAGCTCACATTTTGACCTTGAGCAGATAACTTCATGCCGACCGTTGGAGTAAACTCGGCCCCCAATATAAATTTGCGCGGTCGAAACCCTTGAGAATCTCGAAGAAAATTTTGTCCCGTAATTCCCATCGAAAAATCCGGCCGAAATTTATAAATGGCACCCAAATCAAAATTCCAGGATTTTCCGCTTAGCACTGAGGGCTCGAAGCTTTTAAGATAGGACCATCTAACTAAAGTGCCGATGCTTAGATCTGGCGATGCTAAGGTTGCCAGTGAGAAACCAGCGGATTCTTCCTGACGACTTAAATTTCCAAAGCCCGAGCCTAAAAGGTCGAAATTGGCATTTTGGAAATCTTTTCGAGAGTAATAAATTCCCGCCCCAACAGGACCGCTTTGGGTATCGACAATTCCCACAGTCATCGAGTCCCCAGCAACGCCATAATTAAATCCGACCGAGTAATTTTTATCGTAGGCTGAACTCGCTGGGTTTTGGAAAAGACTATCTATACCCAGGCTAGAGGCTGCGGTTGCACCGGCCCGGCCCTGAGATCGAGCCCCCAAAAACGACCCCGGATCTGCGGCTAGAAAGGGATTTGCTGTTTGGCCAAACGAAATGACCGAGAAAACACTCAAACCCAAACCTGCCGAAATTCGATTGAAATTCATATTTACCCCTCAAAAAAGTGTCTAAAGTTTAGTCAGCTTAACATAATCTAAACGCTGTAGCCTCAGTTTCTGAGGGGGTGTCTGTTTTAACAAAGCCCTCTAAAGTCCATTAATATCAATTATTTGGCGGCATTTTGCCAAAAAATCGAAGCTTGGCCCGAACTTTGCAACTCCTATGTTAAGGGAAAATTTAGGGGGAATTATATGAACAGCTCTACACTCAAGTTCTTAGTAACTTCGGGCCTTGTTTTTGGGTTCGCCCAAAAAGCACAAGCTCAATTTCAAGACGCCGTAGTTGATAACGGCAACCGAAGCCGCTCATCACTTAATATCGGTCTTGGTTTTTCATACAATCAAGGCGGAGGTTTTGGAATTGGCGGTGGCGGAGGTTTTGTAGGCGGTGGTGGTTTTGTGGGCGGCGGCGTTCCTTACGGCATTCACCCTAGTATGTACAATGCTTGCATGATTGCCGGTGGCGGCGGATGGCAAAATGGCGGAGGTATGGGTTGGCAGAGGCCTCCCTTTGCAACTCCTCCATTCCTTCCTCCCGCAATGCCTCCAATGCCTCCTCCAGCACCTATTGTTCCTCCACATATTGCGATGGGAAATATGGGCTGGGGCCCCGGATGGGGAAGCTTCCCCGGGCCTCAAATTCCGGGATTCAACACGGGCGTAAACTGCGTCCCCTGTTACGCAGGTATTTCTCCCCCGATGATGGGCCCAGTTCCGGGTGGTCCTGGTTTAGGAGTTGGTTTGGGCATTAACTACGGATCTGGAATCGGACTTGGAGTCGGGGCAGGTGGCGTTGGTTTTGGTGGAGTAGGACAAGGAATAGGCATGGGTATGGGCGCAGGTTTTGGCGGTTTCGGCGAACGAAGCGAAATTGCAGATATCACCTGGGCCACGGCATTTGGCCTGAGCAATCTCACGACAAATGTTTATCCTGTGGCTTATCCCCGTTACAGTTGGTCGGGAGTTCCCACTCCCTACTGGAGCCAAACTGGCGACAGAGAGTCGGGTTTCTTAGATCGCAACACCCACGGAGCCCCTTAACTCAAGGTAAAGTTAAAAAATAAAAATCAAAACGAGTCGTTAAGCCTTCAAGCTTGACGGCTCGTTTTTTTTCTATTGCCTTAGTGTAGTGAATCCAAGAAAAGTTCGAAAAGTTGTTATCCCTATTGCCGGCCTCGGAACCCGATTTCTTCCCGTGACAAAAGCGGTTCCCAAAGAGCTTTTGCCGATTATCGACAAACCCATAATTCATCTCATTGTTCAGGAAGCCATCAATGCCGGTCTAGAAACTGTAATTTTTGTCACATCTCGACCTAAAATTTTGGTCGAAGATTATTTTGATCCTGCAGACCTTACAGCCCACAAACTCAGCGACCATAAGAATGGCCACCTGATTGATGAAGTTTTAAATTTCAGCAAAAAAATTGATTTTGTAAGTGTTCGTCAATACCAACAAAAGGGGCTTGGCCACGCAATATTGCAAGCTGCTCCAGTGGTGGCCGGCCAAAATTTTGCAGTTATTTTAGGGGATGATGTTATTTTAAAAAGCAGCCGCTCAAATGGCATAGGGCCCTGTATTGAAAAATTTGAAAATCTCTCTCAAGGATCTGTTGTTGGAACCGTCGAGGTTGATCAATCCGAAGTGAGTAACTACGGAGTTGTAAAGATTTCACCTGAAGATTCAAAAAGAGCCGTGGATTTTCTTGAAAAACCCAGCTCAGGAGCTGCACCCTCCAACATCATCATGCCGGGTCGCTATGTTTTTGAAAAAGAACTTTTAGAGTTTCTCAAGGACACCCCCGCAACGTTGAACAACGAAATTCAACTCACCGAAGCCATGTCGCGAATGATTAAAAAACATCCCTTCTATATCGCTCCTATTGAGGGGGCGCGCTATGACACTGGAGATAAGCTCGGTTACATTATGGCCAATGTTGCCGCGGCCCTTGAAGACCCGAAACTTGGACCTAAGCTTAAAAAATGGTTTCTTAAAAAACTTGAGGAATAAATTAAATTCATGACCTCACTCAAAAATTTTTCAACTTGGTTTTTTCTGGTTTCCTTTTTTTCTCCATTCACAATAACAACTTTTGCTCACTTTCCGGAGCCCTCTCAAATTTTCCGTTTTCAACCCCATCGAGCAAGAGAAAGGCCAGCCTTTGTAATGAAGGCCTTCGGCGTTTCACTACAGACAGAATCCAAAACTCGAGTGCCCATTGAGATCAGCTGGTATGATCCTGGCGAATATGAAATCACTGTCGGGCCACTCCCAAAATTTCTGCTTCATTCGGAGTATCCAAAACCCATAAGTTGGACTCTCTTTCGTAAAAACAAGGAATGTTCCATCCGCTTTGATTCACAATTCTATTCTTGCTCTACCCCAAGTTTTTGGGCCCATCTGGAGCTTATGGGCCAGCCCGAACTTGCAGTGAGGGCGGTAGCAGACGCAGGTTTTTTAGCTCCTGAGGAAATAGATTTTGTTGAGACCAATGGCCGAAACCTTGGAGCTTTTCCAAATTTTGAACGCCAACCTCCGGGTCCTCAGGGCCCGGTCCCGCTAGGTTTGAATAGTCTTTCTGAAAGTAAAAAAAGAGTGCGTTTGGCCCTAGGTTACAACGGAGAAACCCCAGTTGCTGTATTAGAAATTAGGGGCCCCACCTTTGTAGACGGAAAGAATCCTGAAGATTCGTTTCCAATTCTCCATGTAGATCCAACCTTTTTAGCCCCACTTTTTGCCCGGTGGAAATCCGCTGACCAAGTTTTTGTAATTAGGTCCGTGGCGGATGCAGAAATCAGAAGAAAACAGACTCGCTTTACCCATTTGCTTTCAAAAGAAATTGAAGTTCAAGAGGGGCCAAATTTGTTGGCCTCATTTAGTCGACAACTTGAGATCACTTATCCAAGTCCCAAAGGCAAATTAAATTTTCCAAAAAACCAAAGATCAGATTTTAAAAATTTTTCCCAAGTCTTAACGCCCGAAGGTCAGGCGTTTTTAAACGCCTTTTTGCTGACACACTAAAAAAGTGCACAAATGCCAATAGCAAGAGTCGCAATTGGCTTTCCTCACTTTCCACTGGATAATCTTTATGACTATGGAATTCCGCCTTCACTTTTAAACTCGGTCAAATTGGGTTCGTTTGTTGAAGTCGAGTTTGGCCATCGAATAACCCGAGGAATTGTTTTTGGGTTAAGCCCCAGCTCAGAAACACCCGTTGAAAAACTCAAATTTGTTTCGAGTTTGCTATTGGCAGACCCGATTTTTGAAAAAGACAGTCTTAGTTTCATGAGCTGGCTTTCTAAAAATTATTTTTTTCCACTTGGCGAAGTCTGCGAGGGTGCAATTCCCTCAGCGATCAGAGACGCCAGTCCCAAATTACTTGATCTAACAAAGTACAAACACGGCGAAGCCATACTCCCTCCACAAATGAACCCGCCCGACCAAAACTTCAAACTCAAAGAAGATCAGCAAAAGGCCCTAGATGGTATTTTAGAAAATGGGTCTGGAGTTACATTGCTTTTTGGTGTCACAGGATCAGGCAAAACTGAAGTTTATTTACACACGATTGCCGAAAAATTGAAGGCCGGATTTTCGGCCATGGTTTTGGTTCCGGAAATTTCTCTTACTCCCCAGCTTACAGAAAGATTCGAAAATAGATTTCCCGGAGAGGTTGCCACTTTTCATAGCGGATTAAAAAAAACTCAAATTCGAAAAGAGTGGATGAATGTTTATTGTCAGCAAAAAAGAATCGCTCTAGGCCCGCGCTCTGCTCTTTTTGCACCCGTCCGAAACCTGGGCTGTATTATTGTCGACGAAGAACACGACTCCTCCTATAAGCAGGAAGAAAGGCTTCGCTACAATGCTCGGGACGCTGCTCTGTTTTTGGCTAAGCTTAAAAAAATTCCTGTCATTCTTGGAAGCGCCACTCCCAGTGCGGAGTCACTTTTTTATGCAAAACAGGGTAAATATAAATTGTTTGAACTTGCGTCTCGCGCAACAGCCCATTCAGTCCTACCTGAAATCGAAATATTCGACTTAAAAAAACAGATCGCGGTACAAAACAAAAACCCTGAAATTGTCAGTTCCCCTTCCCAAGAGGGCGGCCTGGTTCCGGATAGTTTTTTTCTAGGTCCCCTTTTGTGCACCCAAATTGAACAGACTCTTGCACAAAAAAATCAAGCTATTCTTTTCATCAACCGCAGGGGGCTTGGTAGTCAATTTTTGTGCAAGAGTTGCGGCTGGATTGCTGAGTGTCCGTCTTGCAGCGTGAAATTAACTCCCCACAAATCACAACTTCTTTGCCATTATTGTGGATACAACTGCCCCAATCCTGTTCGATGCCAAAATTGCAAATCAGAAAACAACCCCTTTGTTGAACTTGGGATTGGAACAGAGGGGATTGAGGTTGCTTTGGCCGCAAGGTTTCCGGGTGCAAGAATTGCAAGACTCGATCGGGATAGCATCACCAATGCTCAGGAAATGGGTGTCGCGCTCGAAAAATTCAAAAACCACGAAACCGACATCTTGGTTGGCACTCAAATGGTTGCTAAGGGACATGATTTTCCCAAAGTTACATTGGTTGGAATCTTGTTTGCGGATTTAGGTCTTGGGGTTCCCGATTTTAGAGTCAACGAAAAATCCTTTCAACTTTTGCTACAGGTTGCTGGGCGCGCGGGTAGGGGGTCTGAAAAAGGCAGGGTTGTTTTGCAATGCTTTCAAACCGATCATCCCGTGTTTCAGGCTATAAAAAGTTACCGCAGCCTCGTTAACTACACAGACTTTATTGAGGCTGAAAACGAAAAGCGACAATTCCTGTTTTACCCTCCCTACGGAAAACTCATTATGCTTAAATTTGAAGGAGCTGACCGCACAGGGGTCACCGAAGCCGCTGATCTTGTTTGTGGTGAAATTAAGAGAGCCCTTAAAAATTCCCCTTCTCAGGGCGCCTTTGTTTTGGGCCCCGCACCGTCACCACTTGAAAAAATTCGGAATAAATTTCGCTGGCAGGTTTTGATTAAATCAAAAAATGATTTGCCCGTTGACCCCATAATTCATTGGGCTCTAGGGGCCTGGCATTCCAAAAAACTAGAGCGTCGCTTTGGCACCCGGCTTATTGTGGATGTTGACCCAATTCAAATGCTATAGATCAATGAACATGAAAATTTTAAGTTTTTTTTTGATATTGTTTCAGGTGTTTGTTGCGAATTTTACATTTGCTCAAACCAGTACGGGGCGGTGGTTTGAAAAAGACGGGTCTGAACGAAAAGATATCGCTCGGCTTGCCCTCAATGCTCAAACCACAATTGAAGGCCTAAATTTTGCCTTTGAGGAATACAAAAAAGAATTGATTTCAAAAGAAGGTGGGCTCTTTGTTGATATTCAAAAGACCAATGAAAAATTTAAAAAATTTGACTCCAAACTCATTGAACTCCAACGACAAAGTGAAGGAGACCGCGCTCTAGGAATTGCTTCTGTTTTAACTTCTCAAAAAATAAAAACCGTTTCTGATCTAGTTCACTCTGTTTTTTTTCAAATTTACGAAAGACAAATAAAAAAGATTGAGTCTTTGAGCTTTCCTGAGGTTCCCACGCAGAACATCTATGACGCGCCAATTAAAGGTTTCGTTGGGTGGATTTTAGGGTCTAAAGATCACGCCAGACAAGTTCAGGCCTTGATGGTGGGGGCCGATCCGATTGACTTCAAAGAGGACATGCCGGCCCAAAAGTTAAAAATTTTTAGGCAGCTTAATTTTTTAAAAAACGAAGAACGTTATGGTTTTCTTTCTGGCCTCAGACTTCTTGAAAAACGCCGAACTTTGGTTCTTGAAATTTTAAATTTTGAGCGAAGTTTAGTTGCCGGGGCTTTACCCAATTGCCCAAGACTACTGAGTCTAATGGGATCAGAGGCTCCCTCTAAAAAAGACCCCACGGTGGCTGAGGTTTTGGATTGGGCAAAGAATTTAGAAAAGCAGATTTCGGCCGATCTCAAATACTTCAATACGCCAGACGGCAACCTAAAACTTGAAGGTCTTGCTGCCGCTTGCAATATGGAACACCCCACAATTGATGCCGTTGTTTTAAATTTAAAACGATTGCTCAATGGGTACAGCACTCTTTACAAAATCGAAGAGCGTTCGGCCCTGCAGGCCGAGAGGCTTGGTTTTGATCCCATCAGGTTTCGTCTTGACCCCCGAATTCTTGGTCAAAAATGTAAATAAATTCAGTCTCTTAGGTTGTAGTTTTTATTTGACCTTGTGCGTTAAATTGGTCATAATTGAACTACGGGGGATTTTTTGAAATCATTTTGGCGCCATAACTTACTGATTATACTAGCTCTTTTGGGGGCCGCGCCAAGCTTTGCCCAGGGCTTTTCTGACACAACTTCAGGAACCTCTGAAAGCGCAACAGGACTCTCTGATG
>CAXNEW010000016.1:0-32262 GCA_964201665.1 Bdellovibrionota bacterium | reverse complement strand
AAGCACTACGTGATGCCAAGCAAAAAATTCGAAACCGATCCCGAAAAGGTCTTTGTTGCAATTGCGGAGTCGCTAAAAAGAGAGCTCGATTCAGCGGCCCCATAAAAGTATTCGAGCATCTTTGGCTTTCACTGTTATTTGCTATTGAAGGATTTGGTATTCGTTGAAAGGTCTTGTAGTGAATCGCGCAACTAGAAAAAGGAGCATTTTAATGAAATTATTAAGTTTCAATAACAGGAAGAATTTTCTTATAGGTCTAACTTTTTTGGCGACAGGTAATATCTTTGCCCAAAATAGCATCGAATCCGGGCCAGATTGTTTGCTGATTGACGACGGAGTTTTAGTGGGCTTTCGCCCATTCAAAGCTGAATGTAATAATATTTTTCATTTAGATATTCCAGAACAAGTTAAAGAAATTGGCTCAATGGCATTTTATGGACGAAATGTTCGGAGTGTGAAGTTTAAAGTTGGATTAGAAAAAATTGGGGACATGGCCTTTTCAGTTAACGACCTCGACACACTTGAAATTCCGTCTTCCGTTAAAGAAATTGGTGATGGGGCATTTTCTGCTAACAGATTGCGCACTCTTAATTTGAGTGAAGGCTTGGATAAAATCGGAGAAAATGCTTTCAACGACAATAAAATTGGTCACTTGCTACTACCCCGATCCTTGAGTTTCGTGGGCCCTTTTGCCTTTGCTCACAATCGAATTTCAAAAGTTGTAGTACCAGAAGGTATTAAAGAGCTAAAATCTGGGGTATTTGCTCACAATTTAATTTCGTCGGCGGAATTTTTGGGCCCCCTAACTACTATTGGAGGAGCGGCCTTTGCATTTAACATAATCTCGGAGCTCAAAATTCCGGAAACTGTGGTTAGAATTGGTGTCCAGGCTTTTTCTCATAATTATTTGTCTAGAGTTAAAATACCCGCAAACGTTGAAAAGGTAGAGGCATTCGCATTTCAGATGAATCGAATTGAAAGTTTAGAGATATCCAATGGGGTAAAATCCCTGGGTGGAATGGCTTTTGCAAATAACATGCTTAAATCCGTAAAAATTCCATCGAGTGTTAATTTTGAGTCACATCCTCCGGTTTTCGATAAAGAAACTCAAATAATTCAGGAATAGATAGCCTTTATTGGGTCTCCAAAAAATCGGTGACGGCAGCGATTGCCGATTCGAGGGCGTTTTCGGTTCGACCAAAACCCTGTACCCGTCAACTAAATAATAAACAGTTTCAAAGTCCCCGGCGTCCGGCCCTTTCGAGCACCGGCGATGCGCGAAAACATAGGATTTGTTAGGTTTTTTGAAACAAAGTCATTTTTGAGCAGTAAACTATTTTTGTTTATAGAAAACTGATTTGCTGCGCTGCCGGTACACAAAAGGGTCGGACACCGGAGTTTTTCTATTCCTGAAGACCGATCCTTATTTCCTTAGAGAAATATTCTGTGATTGTTGGATCTTGCAAAACCAGTCCACTGCTCGCAGAAATAATTTCTATGTTTAAATTTTTGTTCGGATCAAGCCACACCCGACCATAAAAACTATCCAGGTAAAGCACCTGAGGGTTGCTTTCGCGGACCTTTTTGAAAACAATTTGATGCGAGTATGAACCCATTTGTGCCCCTGATCCGACATTCTGGGTTCGTTCGTTAAGTGAAAAACTTGTAATTCGAAAATGTAATTTACTGTCCACGGAGGAGTAACTTAGTAACTCCTTGATGTGCTTTTTTACATAGTCTGCCAAAGGTAGAACTTCTCGCTCAGCATTAGAAACAAAGGGTATTTTTAGAAAAGAAGAACAATCAAATTTATCGGCGGATGAAATTGCAATCGATGGAAAGAAAAGTGCAGCGCCCGTCAAAACAATGAGCCGAAAATGTTTGCTAAAAAAAAGCATTGTTTTGTACCCGGTGGCCATAAAACCGGTTTTAAAGGTCCTTTTCAACCAAGGTCTATCCTTTAGGCGGCCCGAACTTCGCAGGATCGACGATTGACGGCACAGGAAAAACGTAAACTAGGGGACCCCAGGGCCAGACCCTTTAGACTGAAAAAAAACATAGACATGTCGCGTCATACGCATTAGGTCGCTCCCATGAAAAAATTTTTTATTTTGGGAATTCTTTCTTTAAATCTCTTGAGTCCTCGAGGGCACGCCACTCCTGACTACCCATCTTTTGCAAAGGAAATGGGTGAAAAACTCAATGCTAGGCCCTCCAAGATTCGCAAAACATTGTTGAGTGCAATCATCGCAAACCCCACGGCTCTAGCAAATGTCCAAACCCTGGAAGAAGGTCTAAAAAAAAATGGCAACTCAGAGTTGGGAATTGCAAACATTGTCAGGCTCTATCGCGTACACGGGATTCCTTTGGAATTTAGTCCCGATTTTTATAACAGTATATTTGAAGCCCTCCTTGATCCGGCTAGCTCAATTGTTGCAACCAAGGAACGTGTTTTGTTTCTTGAATCTGAAATTATTGAATTTAAAAAGGCCCGATTTCCGGAAAATATCGGAGACCGAATTTTAGAAGTCGTTTTTAACAATACTGAAAACAAAAATAGATCTTATTTAGCTTCCTTTTTGGCAAGTCTCGTAGATCAAAAGGTGGTGGAATTTTCAGATGAAAGAACCCTAGCTTTATTTGACCAGGCGAAAACTTTTGCAAGAATGAATGACCTCTTACCGCTTTTTTTAGGACTGACTAAAAACGATCTTCTACCCAATGGGGTTTTGCATGGAATTGTGAGCCTTCATTTTCAAACCGGCGAGGAATACGACCTCACGCTTCACTTTAGTCGAAGAGCTAATGGTCTTAAGGATTTTTATACAAAAAGTGAGCCGCGTCTTGAAAGAGGACCCAGCCAGTGGCTGGTTCAGTTAGTTCTGTCAGCACCAACAGAAAACAAACGCCTCGAAATGGTAAATTTTATCCTGCAGACAATGGACCAGTTCATTGCGGAAGGTAAAAATCCAAATGCCAAAGCTCGGAAACTCCAATTTTTAAAAGAGTTTAGAAATCCCCCAATAACGGTTGTTCGCGAGGTTGCCGAATTTGCAAATGAAGCTTCTGCTGCGCAAAACAAAAGCGAAAGAAGCGTTTACCGCCTATTAGAATCTCTTGCTGAAAGATGCCTTGCAAAATAAAAAAGGTTTTTTCGAACGCAGGTAAGGGGCCGGGCTGTTTTCGGTTTAGTGTTTTTTGGACGGATCTTTAGGTTTTGAATTTTCTGTTTCATTCAAAAGTTCTTGTTCGGTCCCACGATTGCGTTCATCGAGAAAAGTTTTCAGATCTTTTTCGCGAATGGCCGCCATTATTGCCGGACCAATTGATTGCGCTTGGTTTTTTAATATATCAAAAGAAAGTTTACCTGGTATTTTTACGGGCCTGGGCTCGTCATCGAAATATGCCCAGATTTCGCCAGCAGCATCGGCAACAAAGAAAGCCCCAGCAAAAAGGGCCACGCCTTTTATAAATTTTATTTTGCCACTTTTTTTATATTCGGCGTTGAATAAATCTTGGAAATCCTTGTCGATCAGAATTTTCTTCTCGGCAATCTGGGGTGTTAATGACAAAAATTCATTTGAACCTGACTTTTTCAAAACAAAAAAGGATTCTTTTAATTTTGAGTCGTCAAGTTTCTTAATCAATTCTTCAAGTTTTAAAACTTCATCTTGTATTTGTTGCACGTCAGTGGGTTTTAATGCTGCAACATATTTGATTTTATTTTCAATATCGTAAGTAAGTTCGCTCTGAATCTTCAAATTTTTCCAAGGAGAACTGTCGAAGACCTTTTGATCAATTTTTGCTTTTTCTGGACCCGCTTTAAAGTCAAATGCCATAGCTACTAACCCCATGGCCATTAGGTCGGTATAAACATTGAATGCTGTGACTCCGAGGTGAGATCCCGCGCCTTTACTCGATGACAATGCGCTATCTTTTTGACTGTGGCTTGTTGAGCCCTCTTGAGCATTAAGTCTTGAATTAAACATTGAAACCAATAAAAGACTGCAGAATTTATAGCAATTTGATTTAGTTTTCATTTTGGACTCCCCACTAAGAAATCATTATGACATTTTCTAAATCCTTAAGGAACAGACCATAGGTTCGGAGTCCGTCAAAATCCAATCAGCACAGCGACCAGATTAAGTTCCTGGTGGTTTTAGGGAGTACGGCCAATCAACTACGGCTTTTGATCCGCCTCTGGGTGAAGGGAATTGCCAGGTGACCAGCCGGTCACGAATGCAATTTGCTAAACTCGCGCTGCCTGTGGAATTTGCCAAAACTTTTGCGAGTTCTACGCGACCACCTGTAACTATGGTCCATTGAAGCGTGATTTTTCCGGCGAGTGTGGGATCTCTTAAAAGTTCTCGTTGATAACAAAACCTAACTTCATTGCGATGAGCATTCACGACTCGCTCAATTTCTTCGCGCGAGAGTGAACCCAACACAATAACTTCTAGTGACTCGGTTCCCACAACGGCTTCGCCTTTTCCAGGGATAGATCCAGCGCCTGTACCTTTAGCTCCACCACCGAAACCTTCAGTGCCCAGGCCGCCAACTCCCACGGCTTTTCCACCACCGCCGGTGCCCGTTCCTGATAGACCCGAGGCCCCAGCGACTCCTTGGCCATCACGCACGCCGCCACCACCCACGCCACTTAAGGCGACATCAAGGGGATCCTGGCCTTGGGCGCCCCCACCCTCTCCGCCGCCGGATCCGGCGCCTGCAGCTTTAGCAAGCCGGGCACCCAGACCTGTGTTTTTTAGGGAATCCACTAAACTCGCAGTCTCGCCAGGTTCTTTGTTAACCCTTTTGGTTTTTGTACGAGCATCAAAAGTTTTTTTAGCATCTGCGACTTTGGGCCTGTTTGTAATTCCCGTTTTTGCCTTTGCCTCGGGCTTGCCACGCTTGCCTTCGACCCCACGCTCTTTGGCGCCTTCGCCTTCATTGCCACCGCGCTGAGCTTTTTCGGCAACGACTTGGGCATCCGGAACTGTTTCTGCTTTTTTAGCAACTTTGCCCTCAACCTTTGGCTTTTCTACAGCTGGGGGAAGCACAGGCTCAGGCTGAGTTTCAACTTTTTTTATTTCAATATCTTTTTGGTATTCTTCAATTAATATTTTTCGAAGTTTTTCAGGAAACTCTACCACCCGACCTTGAATGGGTTCTCTAAATAGAAACGCAAAAACAAAAAAGGCGCCTACACTCAGAATCAAGAATCCAAAAATAAACGAAATCAAAAGGCTAAATTCAAAAACAGGGGCTGCTGGAATAACCGGAGGCTGAGAAACAAAAAGTAAGAAAAAATTAACATCTCCGATTTGAATTTTTGCAAGATCGTTTCGACCAAGAAAAACTGATTTTTGTTGGGTCTGAATCAGATCCGCCAAAAGAACGTGTTTTCCGCCCATTCGGAAAGACCCCTTCATTAGGGGGTGCAATCTCACTTCGCAACCACTGTCAGTGATCCGGACAAAATCAAAGACACTTCCGAGTGTCCCTCGAGGCACAATGTACTGGGCCATTTCCCCTTCGCCGATTTTTATAATTTTTTCTTTTAACGGAAAATGATCTACAGCAAGTAAAGTCTCTTCCCAGAAAACTGTAAACTCAAGAGAGTCCGCGCCCTGTGTGACTTCAAGTACCCCTCGTGACCTTTCAAATTTTTTGAGTTCGCGAACCTGAGTTCCCTCACCTTGAGAGCGAAGTTTAGCGGGTGCTTTGTCAAAACTTGGCTCAAAGACAGCGGCTCCCTGGGCATCAATTTTCAGGGTCTCATTTTTTAAAACTTCGGGGGCTCCCACTCTTAAGGCTTCACGACGAGATTCGGGCTCTAGAGTTTGGGCTATCTCAAGGGTCTTCGTGATGGCCACGGGATCTTGCAATACAACCCGGCTCCATAAAACTTCTAAATCGGCGAGTTGAATTTTATCGTCAGGGTTTAAAATTTTTTCGGTTATTTTTTCGCCATTTACAAAGGTTCCGTGACTTGAATTCAAATCGGAGATTCGAATATTCCCGTCTTCAAGCTGTTCAACTAAGGCATGAATTCTTGAAACACTAGCGTGTTCAATTTTAAAGTCGGCACTTTGAATACGCCCGATTACAATTTTATTTTGATCAAAAGTTTCAGAAATAATTTCTTTCTTTTTTTCAAAAACTTTAAATGTAATTGCAGCTATCTTTTGTTTTCGCCCCTGAGAGGTCATTGCGCGGAATCTCCCTTGGTTCTCAGTTTCATACCGGCCGACTCATAAATTTCCCGTTTATAGCTTGTCCTTAAAGGCAAAAGACTTGCCTGCCGAGGTGTGAGTCTGGGTTGAAACTGAGTTGTTGGCGGTGTCGCCCCTTCAGCTTCGAGTTCGCTTCCTTCAAAGCGAAATTTTTGTTTGCGCGGAATTTTCACAATTCCCTTGGCCGTTCGTTTCACAATCCAGCCTTCAATTTCGTCAGCGCCACCCTTGACGTCATCGGGCGTCTGAGATTGTTGGGCTCGTGTCTGAAAAGTAAAGGCAAGTAAACTAAGTGAAACTAAAATTCCAAAAATAAATTTTTTCATAAAGTGTCCTCTGGAATTCCATCTCGAGATTTTTCTTTCCACTGCGAGAGCCAGCGGCGCGACGAATCTTTCGGACTGGGTCGTTCGAGCTCGACATATTGGCCCATGTACTTGAGGGCCTCTCGAAAAGAATTTGTGGCAGCTAGCGAAAGGGCGAAATTATACAATAAAACTTTGTTAGTACGACTGCCCGCAATGCCCGCCTCGTAGGCCTCGAGTGCGAGATCGAGTTCACCTTCGCCTCGAGCAGCCAAGCCCAACAAAAGAGCTTCGTCGGAATCGCCAAAGGTTTTACCATCGCCAGTTTCTTTCATCAGATCTAAGGCCTGAGCGTAGTCTCCAACTTCCAAATAAAGAGCAGCTAAATTTTTTCGAGAAGTTTTTGCCACAGTTGGAGTTCCTGGATTTGCCAGTGCAAGTCTGAAATTTTTGGCTGCAAGTTCGCTATTGCCAGCCTGATAATCATTCAACCCCTCAAAAAAGTACATGACTGCTTTTTCATTTTCACTGAGCTGTGCGAAGTCGCCCCGTCCAATCTCAAGCGCGAGTCTTGCCCGAGACCACTGCGACTTTCGCGTGAACTCAACCGTAGCTCTTAAATGAGGTCGAATGAGCGTCTTGGGATCCAAGGCCGGTAGCCAACCCAGCGAGGGTATTTTTTCATCGATCAGTATATCCCCGCCTACATTGAATTGAGTTGCTAAATCACGGCAACCCTTAAGAATAGATCCGCCCACTTTGAGTTCTTGAGCCTTATCTAAACATTTTTTAATGAATCCCTTGGATTTTTCAATAAGAGGATTTGCAAACTGACTCAGTTCTTCTTTTTTTGCTGGTGCCTTAAATATATCCGAAGCCAGACCCGAAAAACTTCTCGAGAGTCTCTCTAAACTCAGTAGCGCAGTCGGAGCGTAACCGTAGCTGACGACATTCAAGTATTGGCCCTCGAGTTTTTCGAGTTTGTCAAGTTTACTTGAAAGGGATTTTGCAAACCCAGCCATCCGATAATCAAGTTTGAAATTTTGCAAACTCTCAAATTCTTTTTCGAGTCCCTGAAAAGTGAGTTTTGCCAAAATCTCAGCGACTCGGGGTTCTTTGTTTGAGTCCGCGGGGAACTTAGAGAGTAAGTTAGGATTTGCCGTCGTTATACGGAGGTCAAGAATTTTTTCAATTTCTTGGGCCAGCTTTCGAGTTTCTGAATTGGGAATAATTTTTTTCAGGATTCTCTGAACTTCAGTTTTCTTAGCGGTGGGTCTTAGTCCAAAAATTTCTAGTGCTTGGGTTTGGTGACGCGAGCCTGGATAAATTGCAAACAAATCCTCCAAGAAACCAACAAGTTCGTCAGACGGATTTTTACCACCAAGGGCTTTACCCTGAAAAACATCTTCCAAGTGAGCTTCTATAAATATTAAATTCCAAAGCGCACTTTCGCCTTCTTGGCTCGGTTTTTCTTTTTTTCCAAAACTTTGATGATAGTTTTTATAGAGCTTGAGAGCTCCTTCGTAATCAGCCTCCGCAATACCCACTTCGGCCCGACGCAAAAGAACAGTTTTAATAAACTGGGAGCGCGGAAATTTAGTTAAAAACTCATCCGCAAGTGAGCGCAGTTCAACCGCACTCAGGGCTTTTTGCCCAAAGACCCACGCGTTGTTGTAGGCCCGTTCGGAAGTATAGCCCTTTTGAGATCGCGCGTAGGCAGCGAAGGCATCGGCTTTTGCTCGGAGTTCATCAACACTTGCCTCAGGCAGAGCCTCGATTTTTTTGAAACTCGCCAGGTCTTTTAGGCCCTCAAGTTTTTGAGCAAACTCAGGCCCCCCTGCTTTAACAAGATTTTTGTTTTTCAAAAATAAATCCGATTGGCTCTGAACTCGATCGAAACTTCCTTGTTTCTCAAGAACGAATAAAACTCTTTCGGCCGCTTCAACCCCGATTTTTTGATTTGAAAAACGATCCACGACTTTTTGAAGTGTCGCTAGGGAATCTTCGGACTCACCCGATTTAAAGGCTTCCTCGGCGCTTAAATAAAGAATGCCTGCTGATCTTTCGTCAGAGGGGAATTGCACAGAGAAGGCCTCTGCTGCGCGAACAAATTCTTTTGATTGGGCGCCTTGCGATCCCATTTTTTGCAACGCCAAGATTCGTCCATAGCCCGCCTCACGTGCCAACTTGGAATCTGCGGTGAGTTTGGCGTAATCCTTTTCGGCTCTAGAAAAATCTTTAAGCCTAAAAGCGAGCTCACCTGAATAGAAATACATTTCATTTAGATTCTCAGACGAATCTGCAAGAGATCCAGGAACAAACGAAAAATAAATATCATAAAGCCTTCGTGCCTTAAGGTATTCTTCATCGTCTTTTTTGGTTTGGGCCAAACGGTGTTGATTTTTGGCCTCACGCCTGAGGGTCGAGACCATTTCCGTTTTCCAATTTATTTGGTCGGCTGATTTTTGGGCAGCCATCCAGGGCGAATCACCACCAAAATTTTTTGCAAAATACTCGAGGCGTAGGGCGAAATCATTGAAATCTTTTTTCTTAACTCCAAGTTGAACCTGGCTCCAAGCAAGGGAGCGAGCCTCTTCAGATTCCGGATTCAATTTTATCAACTTATTATACAGGTCGTCGGCCCTCTTAAAATCAAGTTTTTCTTCGGCCGTCACCACAGCTTGTCGCCAAAAACTTTGTAATGCAATTTTTCCTGTGTCACCTTCTTGGTTTGAAAGAAAATTTTCTCCCTCGTCTAGCTGGCCAGCCAATGCAAAAGTGAAAGCGAGATCCATTAAAACTTCACCTTCAAAAACGAGTTTTCTGTCAGAGGCGTTTTTGGATTTGGAAATTTCAAGAACTTGTTTAAAACTTTCAATAGCTTTTTCGGGCTGGCCGGTATTAATAAATGACCAAGCCAAGCGGTAGCGGGCATAGTTTTGGATATTTTCGCTGGCGGATTGGGACCGCACAGCATTTCCTGAGGCTACTTTTTGATAAAGTGGAATCGCCTTAGCAAATTCTCGAGTCTCAAAGTAAATATCGGCCAAATTAGCTTGAGCGGCAAAAACCCTTTCACCTGTTGTGAAACGAGCTACAATTTCTTCCAGATATTTTTTTGCCCCTTTACGATTTCCCAAATCAATCAAAGTGGCTGCTAGAAAATAGAGAACTTCTTCGCGCCTGATCATTTGAGACCGACCCAAGTCGCTGACCCGACTGCGTTTCTCGAGACTCTCGTAGAGTTTGAGTGTTTTCTTTCGCAGATTGTCGGCTTTTGGTGTTTTCAGTTGGGGACGAGTCACAGTGAGCCGATCTTTTTCAGCCAGGCTCTCCCAGTTTTGAATTTGCTTTTCCCAAACTTGACCTTCTTGGTTTCCTGTAGATCGAGCCAGATCAAAATAAAGTTCTGCAAGTCGCATCTCAAGTTCACCCAAACGATTTTTTTGTCCGGGCCTTTTTCTTAGATCTTCGAGTTGTCTTATGAGTTCTATGGTTTTTCGATCAAAACTTACTTGACGAGCTTTTTCGAAAGATTCTTCGGCCCACGGGACCTGGGGCAATCGCCTGGGTTCTACTTTTCTTAGGATCGTGCCTCGTGTCCGTTTGAGTGTTTCAGTTTTGATTTCAATTTCAGTTTTTGATTTGAGCTGGGCCTGGGCCGGAACTTGGGTTGCCAAAGTGAGAGCAAGTAAAAACCGCAAAGTCTTCATCGGGCACCCGCCAAAGATTTCTCACACACGTCTGTGGTGGCAAAAAAGTAATGACCCGTTTCGTCGCGCCAAAATTCGCCTTGGAAAGGCCAAAACTCAAAGCCCTTGTTTAAGGAAGCCTCAAAATCCACGTCGCGCTCCTGGGCTTGGGTCTTGAGCGCAAGCCGTTCTCGCAGCCTTGAATTGATTTCGACTTCAACTGCAAGGGCGCTCTCTAAACTCTGAGAAACCTCGTCTCTTAAAATCGGCAAGCGAGCCTCAATGGCCTTTCGTCCTAACCGCAAACTTTCCTTAAACATACTGCGCAATGTCGTCACGTAGCGCTGATAAAGTGTTCGTTCGAAACGATTCTGTGGTTTGAAATGTTGAACAACTAAGGATTCGTCGAAATCAATTTGGTTTGCGAGTAAACCTGATTCAGTTACGCTTTCACTCTGCAAGATACCGTCCATAAGACGATCCCAATTTTGCTGTTTGTAACCCGCTGGCGCCTTTCTGTTTGTGGTGGCGTATGTCCATGGCCAAACCACGGCATTTAATCGTGATCCCTGATTAGACGAAAACAAATCCAGATCTCTTAAAAATCCTTGATAGCGATTTCTTAATTTCTCAATCGATTTTTTTGCCGATGAATAATGGCAGAGTTGGTATAAAGTTGCGGCTTCGAGCACAAGCGACTCAGGCGAAAATTTTCCAACCAAATAAGGAGAATGCAGGGTCATGAGTTGGCCTAAGGTCAAATTGAAATCCCCAAGTCTGTAGGCTGACCAAGCCCCGAGTCTCACACTTTCAAACCACTGTGGTGTATTGCGAGGAATAGCCGAAGTTTCATTGAGTGCCGTTTGAAGTTGACCTTGAGTAAAAAAGATCTGAGCCCTTAGTTGGCGGGCCAAAGAGGCTTGGTAGGGATTGAGATCGGTAAACTCAAGAGCCAAATTCCGTAAAACAGTGAGGGCTCCTTGAATGTCGCCAGTAAAATAACGAGCGTAACCTTGAACAATAAAAAACTGAGCAAGGGCTTTTGAATTTTCTAAACCCTTCGGAGGCCGAATTCCGGGAAGCCATTTTTGTGCTGCAGTTGGGTTGGAGTTTCGCAAGTAATAAGCGGACCTCACAATTTTCCACTCATCAGGCAAATTGTTTTCAAAAAACTTTTCGTATTTCTCAAACTGGCCGGTTAAAAAATCATAGGCGCCGAGCTCTAAAACGATTTCAGAAAGACGAATCAGATCTGCGCGCCTGGGATTAAAATTTTCAAACAGAATTTGGCTATCAACAAGAGCTAAACCCAAGTAACCATTGTCCTTGAAAGCCCGGATTCGATTTCGAAGCTGCTCAATAGTTGGGGTGCGAGCTGAGTCTTTGAATATTTGTGCCGCCACAGCTCCTCGTTCTCGATTTGAATTTGCGGCTTGAAGGTCCCGACTCCAATCTTGTTTTTTTTGTGCGAAAGCTAAGGGTGAAAAACTGAAACCCACAAAGAGTAGCCAAAAAGTATTCTGCAAGGAACAAAAATTTTTCAAGGGGTTCCTCCTAACAAAAGTGACCACCCCATTAAGAAATTTACTCTATGGGTGCTGGAACCCAAGAAATCGATGGAGTCACGAATTTCTACTTTTAAAAACGAACTCCTTTGGGTGTATAAACGAAATCCAAGTCCCCATTGCGCTGAAGGGTAGCCCTTGTCTTCGTAGCGGGTCCAGCCTCCGCCGCCTAAAAAGTAGCCTTCAAAAAATTTAATTTTTTCGGCGCCCGCAGCCTTAGAAATAAAAGGCGTCCACAACAAACTCGTACCTAAGCTCAGCAGGGGCTCTCTTCTGAAAGTTGCCAGACCAAATTGCTGTTGAATCGAGGCGTTTAAACCTGAATCAATATTGGTTAGAAAACCAATATGTAAAATTTCCCAACCTAGAGACTCGTTAAGGTGAAGGCCAAAACTTGAATTCCACTGAAATTGTTTTCTAAAACTATCACTTGTTTGCAAACCCAAACCTAAGGGCGAAATTTCAAAACGCAGCGCCTTTTTTATGGCCCGTCTTTGAATAACAAAAATATGTTCACGAGGAATTGCCTTGGGCCCCTCGAGGGCTTCATCAATTTCTTTGAGATCTTCTTTTGAAACTTCCGGGGATTCGTAACTTAGGAGCTCTTGGGCAGAAAGAATTTCTTCAGACCGAGCGACAGGCAAAGGGGCCACCCAACTAAAAAATATAAACCCAAAGCCCAGCCATAAAGCCTTATTTTGAAACACGATTTGCCCCCAGCCTTCTATGCTACAGGTTGGGCCTTCAGGGGTATATTTGCATTGCGTTATCTCGACAGTTTTTCAGTAACCTGCGATCAGTCTAAGCTTTGGGAATGTCACCCGATCCAAAAAAATTCACGCCTCCTTTCGCATTTGCCAAAGATGCCCATGTCGGATCATCCGCTTTGGCTGATGCCTTTCGCGAAACAGCGGCAAGCCAACCTGACGCCTTTTGGCGCGAGCTTGCCAAAGCCCTAGTTTGGAAAAAACCCTTCACACAGGTTTTGGACTGGCGGGTTCCGCTAGCCCGCTGGTTTGAAGGCGGCCAGATTAATGTTTCCGAAAACTGCATCGATAAACATTTAAAAAACGAAAACCAAGCCAACAAAACAGCTTTCATTTGGGAAGGCGAACCCATGGACCCTTCGGGAAAAAATCCCAAGGAAGTTCGCAGACTCTCCTATTTGGATTTGGCTAAATTGGTAAATCAAATTGCCTCAGCCCTAAGGACCGCTGGAATCAAAAAGGGCGACCGAGTTGCTATTTACATGCCACTGGTGCCCGAAACCGCAGCCTCCATGCTGGCCTGCGCACGCATTGGCGCTGTTCACACGGTCATTTTTGGTGGCTTCTCAAAAACAGCCTTGGCTGATCGCATTGAAGACTCAAAGGCCAAGGTTTTGATCACTGCCGATGGAACCTATCGAAAAGGCCAGTGGCTTAACCTTAAAAATATCGCTGACGAAGCCCTCGAGCTACCTCAATCCAAAACTATACAAACAGTTTTTGTTTATCAAAGAGACCCCACCCAAGAATGCAAACTCAAAGGTGGTCGAGACAAAACCTGGAAAGATTCTGTCCTTACTGAAAATGCTAAAATCGCTCCAGAGTCCCTTGAAAGCGAAGACCCCCTTTTTATTTTGTACACCAGTGGCACCACCGGAAAACCCAAAGGATTGTTTCACACCCAGGCGGGTTATCTTTTGTGGGCTCACTGGACCTCGAGGTGGCTCTTTGATTTAAAACCCACTGATATTTATTGGTGCTCGGCTGATTTTGGCTGGATCACGGGGCACACCTACGTTGCCTATGGGCCGCTTTCAAATGGTTCCACAGTTTTCATTTATGAAGGAGGTCCCCTTTACCCAGACGCCTCTCGATTTTGGAAAATGATTGATCGCCACCATGTTACCTGTTTTTACACATCACCAACGGCCATTCGAACCTTTATGAGGAGTGATCCTGCGGCTCCAAAATCTGCAAAAAAAGATTCCTTAAGAATTTTGGGCTCCGTGGGAGAGCCCATTAATCCCGAAGCCTGGGAGTGGTTTCATAGAGAGATTGGGAATTCAAAATGCCCAATCGTAGACACCTACTGGCAAACCGAAACAGGCGGAGTGGTGATCTCTACCTTTCCTGGAGCGGATACCACCAAACCCGGATTTGCGGGCAAACCCCTACCCGGCATTGAGGCCGACGTTGTGGCCTTAGACACAGGCTACCCTGTCGGCCCCGGCCAGAAGGGAGTTGTAGTTATCAACAAACCTTGGCCCGCGATGGCTCGGGGAATTTGGGGAGATCCACTGAGATTTGAAAAAACTTATTGGAATACCAGCCCCGCACTTCAAGGCGTTTATGTTTGTGCCGATTTTGCCATGAAAGATGAAGAAGGTGATTTTCAAATCGAAGGCCGAATGGACGATGTCATTAAAATTTCTGGCCACAGACTTGGATCAGCCGAAATTGAAAGCGCCTTAGTGGGACACTCTCAAATTGCCGAAGCGGCTGCGGTTGGAATTCCTGACCCCGTAAAGGGCCAAGCTTGCGTGGCCTTTGTAACCCCCACGGATTTTGCCTTGAAAGAACTTGATGACGGGAAAATCAACGTTGAAGAACTTAAAAACGAACTTCGCAGCCACATTGGTCGAGAGATTGGCGCACTCGCAAAACCCGACCAGATTCGCATAGCTCGCGCCCTTCCTAAAACTCGTAGCGGAAAAATTATGAGACGCCTCTTAAGGGAGCTTGCTGAAAAAGGAAAAATAACCGGCGACACAACAACCCTGGAGGACTTCAATCCGTCGAGTTTAGACGAAGAGTAGAAAAGGTCATCTCGAACGCAGTGAGAGATCTCCAACGTGCTTGGCTGCCAAGACACGGGGGGATCCCTCGCTCTGCTCGGGATGACGGGTATCGCGGGTTGACGCGCATATTGCGGTGCTTGGGCCCACTAAACGTTTTTTATTTGGTCTTTTTCTTCAGACGACTTTTTAAAATCTAAAACGATTTTTAATACAAGACCCAGAGCTAAACCCGCAACAGCTCCGATAAGTTGAATTTTTACAATTTGATTTAAGGCCCACTCAACAGACGGAGAACAATGGAGGCCCGAATTTACAGGAGGTGTAAAATACCAAATCAGGTATTTGGGCCCAAGCCAGAGAGTTAAGGCATGAATCAAAAAACTTCCGCCCAGGGCAAAATACAAAATCTCTTTAAATTTATTCATAGTACTTAGGTTTGATGTGTGAAGACCTAACTTTCAACCCTTAATTTAGGCTGGGCAAAAATAACATTGGGTCCACAGGATCGGCGCCCTTACGAATTTCAAAATGCAGATGAGGCCCCGACACCCTACCCGTGCGTCCCGAAAGACCAATGCGCTGACCGGCCGTGACAAAAGTTCCCACTTTGACATTGTACTTAGACAAATGGGCATAAAGGGTGGACCAGCCTCCACCATGGTCAATAACAATCATTTTGCCGTAATACTTTACTCTTCTATCGACATATATGACTTCGCCAGATGCAGAGGCCAAAATCGGCGTTCCCGTCCAAGCTCTTAAATCAATTCCCTCATGAAGTTTCTTTTTTCGCCATCCAAAATAATCTGTAACGAAGGGATCTTTCACAGGCCACTCAAATTCAACAGAGGGCAAGGCATCCAAAATTTTTGAATCCGAATAGGGAGGAATTTCGCCGCCTTCGCTCTCGAGCGGATTGGCTTTAGCCGGATTTTCGGCGCCCGCCCCACGTCGCCACTCGGGCACACGGGTACTCGAGGGTGCTGCACAAGAAACTAAAAACAAAATCCAGAAAAACAACAAAGGCACCCCTTAGGTTTTCCTTTTCTTTGCCTTTATGAGGGAAGACTTCTTGGCTTTGGTTTCAAAGCCTGTATTGAAAACCTTCCATTGAGAAAGGCTTTCCATAAAATCATAGTGTGTAACGTCGATGCGACAAGGAGTTACCGAAATAAAACCTTTGTCCAAAACTTCGCAGTCTGAGTTTTCTATGGGCCTAAATCCTGCATACCGGCCCCCAAGCCAATAATAGGGTTTTCCGCGAGAATCGCGTTTTTGCTCAACAGAATCTGTGTACAGTCGAAAACCCTGGCGAGCGATTTTAACACCTTTTATTTTTGAAAAAGGCAAAAATGGAAAATTCACGTTGAGTAAACCAAAGGGCGGCAAACTTTTTTGCAAAATATTCAAAGCCATTTTCTGAATAAAATCCGCCGCATCCTCAAACAAACCTTTGGGGGCAACTTTGCCCACCTCATGGTGGTAATCTAGCGAAGCGGCCATTGCGGGAATATCCATAACCGCCCCCTCACGAGCAGCCGCAATGGTTCCCGAATAATAAATATCGTTGCCAACGTTAACTCCCCGGTTGATTCCAGAGACAATGAGGTCGGGCTTTTCTTTAAGCACCCAGCGTAAACCCATATAAACACAATCTGCTGGAGTCCCCGAGAGAGCCCATTGGTCTAAGCCAGGCTCACTTGAAACATGAAATAAGCGCACAGGCTTGTGCAAAGTTAGGGCATGGCCCATGGTGGACTGTTCTCTTTCGGGCGCTACCACAGTGACATGGGCTATTTTTTTAAGAGCCCGAGCTACACACTGCAATCCGTGACTCTGAACGCCGTCGTCATTGGAAACAAGGATTCGCAAGGGCCTCGCTTTTTTCTTTAGATTGGCCATTATTGCCACGACTGTGTTTCTGGCACCGCCTGAGGTGTCGCGTCTGGCACCGCCTGAGGTGGTGCGCTTGACTCGGGGACAATTAATTTTTTTTCAATAACTCGCTCTGGAATTGTCTGCACACCTGGATGAAAGTGCTGGGTATCTGAGCGAGGGTCTACCAAAAAGGTCAACCAACCCACACCCAAAACAAACAAAACAAGAATAACCCAGTGAAATATAGGAGAATTATCACGCATAGGGTTTTAAGATAACAGGAAGTTTGTGATCTCAACAGAGCCCAAACTATGATATTCTTCTTCTACCTTCAGGAAATTCTACCTTCAGAAAATCTGAACTCAAGATTGAAGCCCGCTTTTAAGAAAAAAGATTAGAAGCTAGAATTTAAAATGAAGTCAAACTTTAAAAAAAATGAATTAACAGAAATGAATCTGTCATAAATTAACAAGGTCTATTGAATTGAGAAATAAAAACAACAAATCCCAACATTCCAATAAAAACAATCGCGGCAAGGCTCCCTCATCTGAAAGCAAAAAGCCTGAACATAAATTCTTCCAAAAAAAACGGACAGGCCCCTCAGATTTGAAACCCGGCCCCAGGGGAAATCATGAGAATAAAAATCTCCCTCCACTTCAACCTCAGCCTCAGAAAAACCGACAAACTGGCCAAAATTTAGCCGAAGGCAGAGTGGATATTCACCCCGATGGATTTGGTTTTCTGATACCCACAACACCCGGCTTACCCAATATTTACATTCCTGAAGAAGATCTTAAACATGTCATGCACCGTGACCATATTCGAGTGCGCATTGAGCAAGATCGCGGGACTGAAAGACTTCGAGGCCGGCTTGTTCAAATTTTAAAGCGGCAGCAAAAAGAGTTTATTGGTACTCTCCGCCTCCATGGCGGCGGAGCCCTAGTTGTTCCCGAGGAAGCTCGAGATCGAAAGTTCTCATTTAAAGTCGTCGCTATGGACGAAAAAATTGCAGGCCTCAAATCGGGTGATACGGTTTTAGCCCGAATTGAAAGCTTTCCAGATATGGGCGCAGGATCGGTTGAAGTCGTCGGAAAAATCAGCGATCCCAAAGCCCCGCACAATGACACCCTCAAAATTTTGCTCTCGGCATCCTGGCCGCGAGACTTTACTCCCTCAGCGGTCACAGAAGCCGAAAGAAGGGCTCAGGACTGGAAAACGCTTTTGCCGCCGTCAACCACCAAAGATGTTCGCAAACTGAATCTAGTTACAATTGACGGAGCCGACGCCAAAGATTTTGACGACGCCGTTTGTGCCCAAATCGAAGGCAATCAAATCCGCGTTTGGGTCGCAATCGCAGACGTCAGTCTGTTTGTAAGACCCGGCAGTAAACTCGACGCTGAAGCCTACGAACGTGCGACGAGTCTTTATTTTCCAGATCATGTTGTGCCGATGCTGCCCGAAGTTCTTTCAAATGGTGTTTGCTCGTTAAATCCTTTTGAAGAAAGGCCCTGTCTGGTTTGCGAATTTATTTTGGACTCACGTGGAACCATCAAAAATTTTCAATTTTACGAAGGTCTCATGCAAAGCCAACGGCGCCTGACCTACGAACAAATGCAAGCCTATATGGAAGACGAACCTTGGGCTCGAGAAGAACTTTCAAAATTGAAACCCTCTATGGATGCTGTGGTTGAATCCTACAAACGCCTTCGCGCAGCCCGCACCGCGCGAGGCTCAGTCGATTTAGATTTGCCCGAAGCCAAAGTCAGACTCAATGCCGATGGAAGCGTTCTCGACATTCAATCTCGTGCACGACTCGATTCCCATCGTCTGATTGAAGAACTCATGCTGGCCGCTAATCAATGTGCTGCAAAATTTTTAAACGAGCAAAGTGATTTGGGTGCTGTTTATCGAATACACGAGAAGCCTGACCTCAAAAAAATTGAAGACCTTTTGGGCTTTTTAAAACTCGCCGGACTTTCGCTTGAAAAAGTTTTTGGAAAATCTCAGCACGGCCCTAAAGGTGGTAGCCAAAAAAGAAATCCAAAAGACAACACCTCGGCACTCGCCACACTTCTTGAAGACCCCCAAGATTTTGCAAAGCTTTTGGATTTTATTAGGTCCGACCTCGAGAGCCAGAGCCCCACAGCTCGAGCCCTTCAGTATTTAGTTTTGCGATCTCTCAAACAGGCTCGTTACAGTCCCGAGAGGTTAGGGCATTTCGCCCTCTCCACTGACGATTACACCCATTTTACATCACCCATTCGGCGTTATCCGGATTTGATGGTCCATCGCCTCATCAAGGCCGCCCTCAAAGTTGATGCTGCAAGTGCCACACCCACTCTCTACGGAGATCGACTGACCCTTGAAACCGCATGCAGACATTGCAGCGAGCAAGAAAGATCGGCGATGGATGCCGAAAGAAAACTCATTGATTTAAAAAAATGTCGGTTCATGGAGCCCCGCCTAGGTGAAGATTTTGATGCTTGGATTTCGGGGCTTACCGAAAAAGGCGCCTTTTGCCAAATCGAAGGGCATTTTGTTGATGGATTGATTACAGCAGACACCCTTTTGTCTCGGGCCCGACTCAAATGGAATCCCGATCGAATGGTTTTTGTTGGAGTGTCGGGCAAACAGCTCAAGTTGGGAGACCGACTTAAAATTCGTTTAGTTGCGGTTGATTTAGAAACCCGAAAAATTGAATTTGATATTCCACCCGGAGGCCTCCAAACAAAATGAGTTTAATTCGTTCGGCTGCGCGAGCCGGAAAAGTTGTAAAGAATGTCGGGCGTTTGCGTGAGATTGTTACAACTATGGCTCGCTTTGGTTTTGGAGCCCTCGTGCAGCGAACCGGTCTCGGGCGTTTTGTCGACCCTCTCTCGCGTCGCGACGAAACAGGAACTATTTACTCGACCCCCGTTCGTCTAAGATTGCTGTTTGAAGAACTCGGCCCGACATTTATCAAAATTGGACAAATTTTGGGTGGTCGTCCGGATTTAATCCCACCCGATTTTGTGACTGAATTGCAAAAACTCCAGGATTCAACCCAGACTCTATCGATTACAGAAATCCGTCCTCTCATTGAAGCCGAAATTCAGGGCCCTCTTGAAAAATGTTTTTCAAGTTTTGATACCGAGGCCTTGGCTTCAGCCTCAATTGCACAGGTTCATGCCGCAAGAACGCTTCAAGGCGAAGACGTTGTGGTGAAAATTCAAAAGCCCGATGTTGAAAAAAAACTTTATCAGGATTTGGAAATCCTAGAAATTCTTGCCTTCGGCATTGAAAAGGCTATTCCTGAACTTAAAATTTTCAGACCGGTTGCCGTAGTCGAAGAGTTCAAACGAATTTTGCTTGAAGAAACTGATTTTCGCCACGAGGCCACTAATATTTTGCAGTTTCGAAAAAATTTCTCGGGATCCGATTTTTTGGTTATCCCTAGAGTCTATTCGGAACTTTCAACGCGAAAACTTCTTGTTTTGGAGAGGTTAAGAGGAGTTAAGCTTTCTCAGTTTGAAAGTTTCCAATCCCTTGGAATTTCGCCCGCAGAAGTGCTGCGAAAAGGGATGGACGCATTCTTTAAATCCATTATGGTCGATGGGTTTTTTCACGGTGATCCTCACCCAGGAAACATTTTGGTTTTGCCTGACGGTCGTATGGGGCTGCTCGATTTTGGATCCGTTGGAAAACTTTCCCGCAAATCTCGAATGTCCATTATCAATATGTTTTTGGCTCTTTTGGCTGAGGACTATGACGCCCTTGTCTGGGAATATGTTCAAATTTCGCCCGCAATATCCGGCCAGGGACGCAGTACTTCTAGACTCGATCAAATGAGTCGCGATGTTGCAGCTCTTTACACCCCCTACCATGGACTCCCGCTTAAAGACATTCCCTCAGGAAAACTGCTGATGGAAGCAACGGGAGTGGCCTTCAGAAACAATATCGTTTTGCCTGCGGATTTAGTTTTAGTTTTTAAAGCCGTAATGACTCTCGAAGGAATCGGGCGCCTTCTTGATCCTAACTTTGATTTAGTTGGGGCAGCGACCAAGTATTCAACGATCCTCATTAAGGAACGCTACAATCCTAAACGAATAACAAAAGATTTGTTATTTTTTGTAAGAGACCTTTCGAGACTTTTAAGAATAGCGCCTCGTCAAATGGGCGAAACTTTACGACAACTCGAAAGCGGTGAGTTTCGTTTAAATTTTAGAATTGTTGATTTGGAAAAATACAGCCGGTCACAATCGGCCGGAGCTTCGAAAATTTCACTCTCAATAGTTGCTGTAGGACTTCTGCTTTGTAGCGCCTACGTTGCATCCAATGATGCCGTTCCGATCTGGGCGCAACTCAGCCTTTGGACGGCCTCTTTGAGTGTTTCAGGTTTAGTTGTACTCAGAAGTCTTCGCTAATTTTAGCCAAAGGACTTCCGCGCCTCCACTAGAGACGTCTTTTTATTCTACAAAAAAATGGGGGCCCCGCCTCACTGGTCGAGACGAGAAAGGCCGACAGACCCCCGCGTAATAACCTCCCAGGTTCACCAAGCATGGGCTCGGTGGGTAAACTTTTGTATCCTTACAAAAATTTACCATTGCATTCTGTGCGTCGCTCTCTTTTCCTGTTTCAAAGCCCTCTGAATTTCTTCAGGGGGAATTCACAGGTGAACCGAGAACTCCTAGCCGAGCAACTTCAGCGCCAACGAGTTTATGTTATTGGTTTGAGCCAATACGCTAACACCCGATTGGAGCATGATGTTGTTTCGTGTCATTTCTGCTGCCTCTGTTGCCAGGTCGGCATCTCGAACTCGAGAGTTCGCAGCACTTAGGTTTTCAATGCTGATTCCTAAGTTGTTGATGGTGGACTGAAGTCGGTTTTGCATAGCTCCGAAATCGGCTCGTGCCGCTGCAACTTTTTGAATTGCACTATCGACCCGAGAAAGTGATTCCTGAGCTAATTTTTTATCTGCAATATTGATGGGAATTTTTTCTTCGTCTTCATTCTCAAAAAATTTGAGATTGAGTCCGTCAAGCGTTGCGTTCGCTTTGGTCCCATCAAAGGTGATCCGATCAACCCCCGTCACATTTCGAATACCCACTTGGATGTCGAACATTTGTCCATCACCGCTGAGAAGTTTCGTTTTGTTGTATTCGGTGGCGACCGCGATTCGATCAATCTCTTGAAGTAGATTTTGATATTCTACATCTAGAAATTTTCTCTCATCGGGCCCGATCGTGTCCGAAGATGCTTGAATTCCAAGCTCTCTCATACGAATGAGAATAGCGTTCGTCTCGTTCAAGCCGCCTTCAGCAACTTGCACAAGAGAAATCCCGTCTTCGCTATTTCGAACGTTCATGTTGTAGCCCCGGATTTGGGCTTTTAGGTTCTCGCTGATTGCGAGACCTGCGGCATCGTCGCCGGCGCGGTTGATTCGGCTACCCGAACTCATCCTCTCGAGGGCTCTGCGCATGTCGTGATTCGTCGTTCGCAAATTCCTCTGGCCGTTGATAGACGCCACGTTGGTATTAATTCTTAATCCCATAGTGGTCCTCCTGACCGATTTTGCATTCTCAAGTTTTTCGAACGCATTCCTCGCGCTCAAACTTAAAAATGCCGGAGCCTCTCCTGCTCCCTAGTTTAACGTCTGGGAATCCGCCCCTCTTTGTATAGCTCCACGACAGAGCCAAGAGGCTTCCCCATAAAACCCTTCGGAAGACCTTCACGAAAACTTAACTTTTATTTAGGGCAAAGGCGCCAGCCCCTTGACGCGGCGCTAAGTGCCAACCCAAACTTTCGGCCCGGAACTTAGCGCCGCGTTAAGGGGCTGGCACCTTTTGGCCTATAAAATTTGGGTCGTTATGTCATTGGAAGTTGGGGTGTCACCCAAGGCCTCACTCACGTAGTGATAGTTAACCCGAGGTCCAGGATTCACCACGATGACGCCACCCATTTGAAAATTATCCCCAATTCCTGAAGCCAAGGGATTGCCGTTCTTATGCCCCTCAGAAGCCAGGGTTTTAATATTTGAAAGACTCTTTAAATTCACCAAATGCGTGAAGCCCCGAAGGAAGCCGCCGAGCTTAAAAATTTTAAGCGTAGGGTCAGTAAAAATGGGAGCGACTTCTAAATTGAAATCTTTTTTGAAGCCTTCAATATAAGAAGGCTCGCCGTTGCCAATAAAAACAATTCTTCCACCCGCCTTCTCAAGCTTTTCCCGGTTAGACCAAATTTCTTGGGCGTGTGCGCGGCAGGCAATACATCCAAAATGCCTTAAGAAAATTAAAATGGCTGTGTTTTTGTCCCAAAATCTTGAAATGGGTACTGCGCGGCCACCGGGGTCAAAAACAACTCCATAGCTAAAATCTTCAAAATTTCCTTGGAATTCTTTATGAAGGGCCATAAATTTTTTTCTCCAAACAATTATTAATTATCCAGCCATAAGCTTAAAAGAAACATTTGGGATCATCCATCAGCCGGAGTGTTCAATATACATAGAGACCGCCTTAAAAAAAAACAAGTTTTAAATCTTGCTAGCGGGTTTAGCCTTCCAGCCTTATACTATTCTGAGGGCGGTGGTACCTGTGAAAAAATTTTTTCTAACATCGTTTTTATTTATTGTTTTAATTGGCGGGGTCACGGCGACTTGGGTTTTGTATGGCTTCGCATTTGAAATTGTGGCCGCCCCAAACAAAACATTTTTAATTGATATTCCTCCGGGCTCGAGTTTGAGCCAGATTCGCAAAGGACTTGAAAAAAACGAGATTCACATTCACCCCCTAGCGTGGAAGCTTTGGGCTAAGTTTAGGGCCGATCCCAAAAAACTTCATGTGGGCGAGTTCGAAGTGAGTGCCCAAAAATCCCAACTCGAAATCTTAGAGGAAATTTTAAACGCACCCTCTAAAACCTATGCCTTAGTCATTAAAGAGGGGCACAATATTTTTAATATTCGCGATGAAGGGCTTGCGGCACTCCCCCTACCCCAAGAAGTTAAGGCCGAATTTTTTAGTAAAATCACAAACGCCGAATTGGCCAAAAACCAAGGGGCTCCCGAACGTGCGAACCCGCCATTGACGATGGAGGGATTCTTGTTTCCCAGTACTTATTTTTTTCAAAAATATGATTCTGCCCAAAGTATTTTTCAAAAAATAACAAACGAATACAAAAAAAGAATCGAACCTCTACTTAGCGAACATTCCTGGGGCAATACGCCAGAAGGACGCTACCGCCTTTTGACTCTAGCTTCGGTGGTTGAAAAAGAAAGCGGTGTGTTTGATGAACAACCCCTTATCGCCTCGGTGTTCTGGAATCGCATTCACAAAGGAATGCGTCTGCAATCAGATCCCACAACAATTTATCCCTATTTTTTAGAAGCTCAAAAAAACATTGAGCAATTTAATCTGAAAATTTCCCATCTCAGAGAGCCGAGTCCCTATAACACTTATACTTTAAAAGAACTTCCCGTTGGGCCAATCGCCAATCCCGGGGAGTCCGCGGTTCGTGCCGTTATTCGGCCAGCCCAATCAAACTATTTCTATTTTGTAGCTAAAGGAGATGGCACCCATGTTTTTGCAGCGACACTCAAAGAGCACAATGCGAATGTCGATTTCTACCAAAAGAAAATTCGACCCAAATCCACCGTTGTTCGTCAAAAAAGCCGAACTAGCGCTCGATTGAAACCTCAATTTTTGGGCTTGAAGCAACAGATGAAGCCGTTGAAGAAAAGGGTTTTAGGCTCGTCCAGAGGGCCGCGCCCACAAGGCTAACAAGAATCAAAACCCCCATCCAGGTTCCGTGGCGCTCCAGAAGTTCGCGACGTCTTTGTTTTGCACTCACTAAAAAATCTTCAATATCGCGCCCAAAGGTGCGTTCTCTTTTTGGTATCACAGTTACCTTTGGCGTAGCAGCCAAACCTTGAACCAGCACCACGCGTGTGCTTTCTTTCCAACGATCCTCTCCGCGAGCAACAAAATCCTCTAACAATTCAACTTTCAAAACTGTTGAACCAATTCGAATTTCATCTCCCAGTGCAAGTCGTTGAGCGGTCTGGACTGAGACACCATTTAAAAAGGTCCCGTTGGTGGAACCCATATCCGTTAAAAAATATCCACCCACTTGTGAATCCACAGAAGCATGGGTGCGCGAAGCTTTAACGTCCTCTAGCGCGATGTCGGCTTCAATTTGCCGCCCCAAAAGGGTTCTTCCCTCTGGTTTTATATGAAAGTGGCTACCCAGGTTGAGACCGGAGTCCACCCTCAATACAATTTTATATCGCTGCCCTCGCAGGGAACTTTTTTGATGTGCCATAATTAGTTTTTCCTAGGTCAATTAAAGCAAGTCCTATGCCACCCTTGGGGAGCCCTTTTTCGCCCAACTGGGCCATTCTGAACGTCCAAAATTGGAACACCTGATTGCCAATTTTTGGCAAATCCCATGCTAAACCCTTGATTTCAAAATCCCCTAAAGAGCCGTATAATCTAGGGAAGATGGGGGATTTTTTGATGGCATTGGGTTATAAACAAAAGTCGTTTATTTTGGGTCTAACTCTCGCGCCCTGTCTGGCTCCCCTCAAATCAAAGGCCGCATCAAAAATCACCCCCCTTCCCGCCCGAGCAGAAATTCAAAGCGAGAGCCCTGAAATTTCTACCCGCACACTTAATTTTCAGTTTGGCTTTGTATTTGACACTCTATTGGCTTCTAAAAGTCCCTTTGAAAGAATCGAGGGCACAAGTACTGCCACCTTTGGTGCTCCTTTACCCCAAAACATTTCTCTAGAAGTAAATTTTAGAATTTTGCCCCAAGTTATCCTTGGCGGAGCCGTCGGCTATTCGTCGCTTCAGTCTCGAATTTTTTATAACGGGACAGATATTGATACCGTGACTCTAAAAGAGTTTCCCCGCCTCCGAGGCTTGGCCAGGTACGAGTTTTTCAATCAGGGTAGACAGGCCTTGGATTTAGAACTTGGAGTTGGGTTAGGTCTTGGCGAAGTTAAGCTAACGACAACCAATTCTGGAGCCACAGAGGTCAAGGAATCTCAGAATGTTTTGTTAGTCGAGCCCCTTTTGGGATGGAATCTTGCATGGAGCGAAAATTGGAAACTCAGGCTTTCGGGCGGATATTCACTCCAAAAGCTAAGCCAAAAAAGTCTTACCAATAATTTGTTTTCAGTTAGACAAAACAGCTCCTACAAAGGAGCCCTCCTACGCGCGGGCCTCAACTACGAGTTTTAAAAATTAAATACGAAGGAATTATTGGCAGGCTGAGGCTTTGTAATTCCAAACTTTCCGACTACCCATAAACGTCTTGGCTCCAAAAAAGCTCCTCCGATTAGGGTAGGAGAAGCAAATGAATTAAATCCATCAAAACTATTTTTTTCCAAAAACACAGTTTCGTTTTTTCCTTGAGCTTCAAAATTTATCCAAGCCAACTTCATGTCCTTGTCTGAAACAGGAAGGATTGTTTCAAGAAAACTAATTTTGTGCTGAACTTCTACATTGGGATAATCTGGGCAACTCTGTTTCGCATTTTTTTGTAAAGTTTGAATTTGGGCAATTCCTGTTTTTAGGGTTTCAGAATCTTCAGGAGCCGGAAAATCTTCAGAAAACATCCGGTAGCCACTGCCTTCAATATCTACTTTTTGATAACTCATTGGACTCGAAAAAATTCCGGCGGGCTCAGCACTTCCGTTATAAAATCCTCCAAGAGCTGCCCAATCTTTGGCGCCAATCTCGTCAACTATGAAGTTAACAACAGGAAATTTTTCGGCCTTAAATACACTTGAAAACGCAAACAAATCTTTGTCCGTGCAGAAATTTTCTTTTGTAAATTTGCTTTGATCAAAAAATTCTAATTTTTGACTTCTAAACTTGCCGGGATTCAGAAACTGAGAGGCCAAAACGGTTGCTTTGTTTCTACCTAAATCAATGCGAACAAATTGTTGGGCTAGTCCGCGCGCCCTAGCCACTAAATTTCCACGATAGGCGTAGTCCCGAACAACCTCACGGACTCTGAAAAAGTCCAAGGTACTACCAGGTTTCGGAAGAACTCCCACTAATCTGGTAGTCACTAGATCCGAATCAATGGCCGCGTTTTTTCCGTTTTGATTTTTCAATGCACCAAAAAAATTTTCATTGAGAAGGGTATGAAGTTTTTCTGTCTCCTCATTCTTAATTTCGAGCCTTTCGTCAACGACTCTGAACACTACAAAATTTCTTTCTTTCGACTCTAACTTTAGGCCCCTACCAACTTGAATTTTAAAAAACCCTTCAACAAGAATTTCTTCTGAACTCAACTCAACAAGTCTTCGCAGGTTCCCAATAAACAAATTTTTGGGAAAATAAATTTTCGACCCGTGAAAATCCGGCCACAGGTAGGTAAAATAGAAATCCCCTTCTTTAGAGCTATTCAAGTTTCTTTGAAAAAAACTACTATCCCACAGTAAAAAACCATCCCTAAAGGGAGTCGCAGGATTTTTTAAATCCAAAAAACTTTCAATCACAAATCCAACTTCGTTTGAATTTTCGAGATCTTTTTT
Source organism: Bdellovibrionota bacterium (assembly GCA_964201665.1). GTDB lineage: Bacteria > Bdellovibrionota > UBA2428 > UBA2428 > UBA2428 > CAXNEW01. The sequence continues at coordinate 5,285 of CAXNEW010000016.1, read as the reverse complement.
TAAATTCAGGGTCCACTCGCCATTTTTTGTGATTTTTAAGACCTTAAACACATCAGGATTTTTTGGTGGTGGTTCTTTTCTTTCTGAAAAGCTACCAAACCCATAAAGATAGCCGTTTTTATGCCCGAGGACTCTATGAGCTTCACCAGAAACCTTATTGGTTAAACTATCAGACCAATGTTTTTGGAAATTCCCTTCTAGACTGAAGGGATAGAAAGCCGGGTTGGGGCCATGGATCCCAAAAACCCAATATGGAAAACTATTTCCCTCCAGGAATTTGTGAAAATAGCGAACATCCACGTTCTCCAACACGGTGGCAAGTGAAGCTTCATTTATTTTGGATGGGCTCGAAACTTCATTTTTTTTTGTTTGGCCAAGACGTTCTTGTGACATCCAATAAAAAAGAACCAGGGCAACTACAAACCCAATTCCCAAATACAAAATTCGTTTCAATTTTTTTATTTTTTGTCCAATGGTTTGCAAAAAACAACCTCTTCTTCTTGTTGATCCAAGCAATATGTCTATTCTAAATCAAAAAGTAGGTTGGCATTCAAAAAATTAGGTACTTCAGAATATTTTACACCCGCTTTTTCTGAATTTAAAAAATCCCAGTGGGATTTTAAAAAATCAGGTAAATTTTTATCAAAAAAACTTCCCCCATGGGCTCCAAAAAAGCCATGAGGAACTCTTATGCGCCCAAGAACTGCACCAAAACCTTGAGACGCTGTTGGAACAACCCCGTCGCTTAGAGCCTCTTTGACTTCGACACCGCGATCACGAAAAATTTTCTTCAAATAATCAAAGCCGAGTTTCTCTAGAGTCCCCGAAGCTTCGTTTCGATCTTGAATATAGGATTCAAAACTAAATGTGGGAATTTCTGAAACCAGTGGAGAATAAGTCGCCTCAAACTTGGGCTCATTGAAAACTACGATTCCTTCCTCTCCAACCTGTTTGGCCTCGGGTCCGGTAAATCCCCAACCATTGCCCAGGTCTGCAACCGGAGTGCCCCGGTGCGGAGTAGCAGCCGTAGTCAGCGAAGCCACAAACTGTCGAAACGGAATTTGAACCCCCGTTTGAGAATGCGTGCATGTGAGGTGATTGATTGCATAACGAAGCATGACCCCGCCCATAGAATAACCAAAGAAGTGGCAGCGAAACTCCGAATCTAAATTGATTTCAGTTTCCAGAATTCGACATAAACTTTGTGAAATTTCTTGAATGGGTTTATTTGTCGGCACCTTGAACAAGATATAGGGCACATGTCTATTTGTGAGTTCGGGTCCAAGCTCTGTGCTTGCATATTTTTTAAGCCCACCCACACCCGGAACATAACAAAGACTCGGAGTCGGCCCAGCAACCGCCGCTGCTACCCAAAAACTCGCCACCCAACTCGCAAAGAATTTTCGTGCCATAAGAGTACCCCCCTCTTGTTTGCCTTTAATTGTAACCAAGTTCTGGTTAATTAGGTAGCTCCCTTTGATTTTCGAAGAACCTTAAAAGTCCTTCAATTTGAGCTTTTTTCTGGGTGTCTTGTCCAAGTTTAAGGTACTCTCGACAGTCCTCACCTGCCTGCGCATAGCGCCCCATTCGCCCCAGAAGAATTCCGCGGTCCTTTATCGATTCCACCTTGTCCTGGGGACAAAGCTCGATAAGACCCGTCAAAACCCAGTAAAGGCGTACCAGATCTTCTTTTTCCATAAGAATTGCCCGTAAATTACGAAGGACTCTGGAGATGATTTCCACAGGGTGCGCCACTTTCAACACCTCAGGCCCAAAGGGCAAAATGCCCCGCGTCCACTCCGTCAATCTTTTTTCACAATCCCGGGTCGTCATAATTTTTCCGCCATCAAAACAATCAATGAACCAATGCTCCTGCCAATCGGCAAAAGTTTCTCTCTGGCTTGAGACATCAAAATGCCCACCCGAGGGAACCATCCGAACCAAAAAATGGCCAGGAAAACCGATGCCAACGGCCCGCATTCCAAAGTGCTGAGCCATTCCCATAAAAACTAAAGAAAGCGAAATGGGAATCCCTTTTCTTCGAGTGAGCACGTCATTTAAAAATGAGTTTTTAATATTGTAGTAGTTTGATTTGTCGCCCAAAAATCCCAGTTTTTCGTTAAAAATTTTTACTAGAATTTCGGTCTGTTCTCGCAAACTTTGGGCCCCGCTTAGCCCCTGAGGGAGTTCCTGATCTAAAAGCTTTATAAAATTTTTCTGAGTGGTTTCAACATCAAGATCTTCATACTCTAATTTTGCAAGTAAAAGCCCCATTGTTAGGGGATTCCAATCATCTTTAAGAGGATCTTCCACAGCCTTAAGCAAAGCCTTAAGACGGGCAAGGGTTTCATCGATATGGCAGTTGGAACCTAGCATTGGCTAAGGGAAGCTAAATGGCCTTGATGCGAATGTCCATAAACCAGAGTGGGCCAATGCCCTAAATTCAGGTAAAGCTGGGGCGATGAATCGTACACAGGGAATGGCCCTCCTTGGAAAATATGTTCATGGTTCAAAAACCCACCCCCTGGCCTCGCCCCAGGGGGATCTTGAAGGATGGGGTTACTCCTATCTCGACTCTGGTCACCCCGAAGACCAAGCCCTGGCTGAAATTGCTGTCGAGTCCGCTGAGCTTTGCTTTCAGCAAGTTCAAGAAGGTTTTTTTTCGGCCCCCCAAAGGCTTGGGTTTTTCAAACTGCTAATTGAAATGTTTGAATCTCAATCTGAAAACCTGAGCCTGCTCGTAAGTCAGGAAATCGGAAAACCCCTGAGCTTGGCTCGAATTGAACTTTCAAGATGCCTAAAAACCCTGCAGTTAAGCGCAAGACTTATTAACGAACTTAAACCAGGCGGACTCTCAGGCCCTGTGCAAACGAGACTCCGGGGGCCACTGCTGGCCATCACACCCTTTAATTTTCCGATTAATCTTTCGTTACATAAAATTGCCCCGGCCCTAGCTCTGGGCTGCCCTGTAGTTTGGAAACCCTCCCCAAAAGCGAGTTTATGTGCGGCCTCGGTTTTTGATATTTTTAAAAACGCAGGATTGCCCGAGGGGTTTTTAAACCTCGTTTTTTGCGATAACCCCACAACCCTAAAAATTGCACAAAACTCAAAAATTAAAACCGTTTCATTTACAGGCTCAGGGCCTATCGGCTGGAGTTTAAAATCCAAACTTCAAAAACCCATGACTCTTGAACTCGGCGGAGCAGCTCCAGTTTTTGTGTCTGCTCAAATAAATGAAATTCATTTTGAAGCTGTTGTTGAAAGAATTTTAAAAGGAGCTTTTAGCAATGCAGGCCAGAGTTGTATTTCTATTCAAAGTGTCTTTTGTCAGTCTTCAGTTTATGAAAAACTGAAAAAACTTTTAATAGAAAAAACTAGAACCTTTCCATGGGGGCATCCCCGCAACACACAAACACTTTGTGGTCCCGTTATTGACTCAGAAGCTCAAGTAAGAATTCAATCTTTGCTACACGAAATTGAAAATAAAGGCTGGGTAAAAAATATTTGCCGAAGCGAAAACTTTTTCTCTACGGCTCCCGAGCTCCCGCCCAACGCGACCTTGCGCATGAAAGATCCCCTTACAAGACCGCAGTTAACCCCCGATTCAAATTGTTTTATCGCCCCGCAAATTTTTGAGGTTTCCACTGATTTTGACTTGAATTCCTTTAGTTTTTTGAAGGAGGAAGTTTTTGGGCCTGTTTTCTTTTTAATTGAAACCAAGGATGATCTTAAAAACTGGATTCCAAAGGTTAATGAATGGCCGTCGCGCCTCCAAACTGCGGTGTTCACTGAAAACACCGATGAGATATCTATGGCCAAGAACTCTTTAGATTTTGGCGGAATTGTAATTAATGAATCTTCAAGTCAAAGGGACGATGCCCTTCCTTATGGTGGAGAGGGACAAGCTGGGCTCGGCCGCGAGGGGCCAGAATGGACCGCGCGAGATTTACTCAGTTACCCGCAGGCCGTGCTTGAATATTTTTATTAAAAAGGCGTCTCACGACGCGGGCTATTCCTGCAGGACTTAAGGATTTGGGGCCGAATTTTTTTTCCCAATCACCTTTTTGAATAATGGCTTTTGCCATGCAGCGATGCCCACCGGCCGATCCCAACTTCGAAAATAAATCCTTAAACAAATCTCCGCCATGCTGAACATAGCCGCAGTTTCTAAGGGAAATTACAATTTTTCCCTCAAAGATTCCGCATCCCAAAGACCACTCAGCCCCTTCCATTTGGAGGCCAAAATCGGCCGCCTGCGGAATCCATTCCTCACGTTGAACGTGGCCCAGTGATAAAACAACGAGCCCCTTTTCAACTTTTAATTTTCTAAGGGATTTACGCAAAATTTCCATAAACTCAAGAGGAAGTTCAGGCCTCTCAATTTTTCGAAGCATGTTGCCATTGATGTGGGGATACAAAAACATAAAGGCCTCTAAATCACTCTCAGAAACCTGCCGATTAAGCGCTAAAGTGTCAGATTTAATTCCATACAGAAGTGCCGTCGCCAAACGTTGGGAAACTTCAATATTAAGGGCCCTTAAAAACAAAGTTACAAGTGTAGAGGTCGACCCCAAATCCTCACGAACTTCGCAAAAACGGAGTTTACTTTGTGAATATGTAACTAAATTCGCTTTAGGGTGGTGATCCACAATGCCATCGACTTCAAACTCGCGCCCTTTAAAAAAAGAGGGCTGGCAATCGACCATAATAATTCGATCAAATTTTTTGAGGTCGTCAACTGTACGGACTTTTTCAAGATCTATTTCTAAAAGTCTCGCCATGGCAACGTTTTCAGGCCGGGTGATCGTGCCAAAAGAAACAATCGGTGCTGACTGTGAATTTCGCCCTAGGACTTTTCTAAGAGCAAGGGCTGAGGCCAAGCCATCAGGATCGGGATCGTCCTGCAAAAGTAAGGCAACACTTTTAGCATCACCGGCAAGATCACGTAGGGCCTTTACTTTGAGCTGAATTTCTAAAAGCCCAATTTCAGTTTCTACTCGGTCTCGAAAAAGTTCTTGCCAGGCCACGACTCTTTGAGAAGGTTTCTCAAGTTTTCGCGAATCATCCTCAGCAAAGGATTGAACCTCTTCTGATGCAAGCTGAAGTATTCGAATCGATTGGTCGCGTGATTTTATTTTTTGAACAATTTCGCGCGAGGCTACAGGGTCTTTAAATCCCACAATTGCAATGGCTGAGGGGTTTTGTGAACTGATTAAGGCCCGAAGATTCTCTTCAATTTTTTTGGAAATCGTAGAAGCTTCATTTTTTACCCAAAAGACAGACCC
>CAXNEW010000015.1:0-32439 GCA_964201665.1 Bdellovibrionota bacterium | reverse complement strand
GGCTTGTGATGAATCCTTTGGCAGTCTTTCTGCTAGATCAGCCAAAGTGTCTTCAAGAAGAAAGTCGTCGCCATAAATGAAAGCTTTTTCGATGTCGGGATGAGCACTCTTGGCCTGAATTGTGGGATCGCCAAATCTAAACGATTCGTTTTCAAAAGAAACGACTCCATTGTCTAAAGTTTTTGAATCCTCAAGGATGTCAAATAAATTCCTTAGTCTTCTTCTTTGTAAATTGAATTCATTTTGGGTTTGTTCTCGTTTTCCCCATTCTCGCAAAGATGCCAATAATTCCATGGCATTTTTAAATTGTTCGGAGTTCGGGTTAGATTCCGAGTAAGCATCTAGGGCCCCTGCGGCATTCCTTTTGTAGTGGGTAGCTGTGGCCGTTAAATGTGCAAGGTTTTCAAACTCAACGGCCATTCTCCATTTGATAGAGGGCCGTTGTTTCGTCAACATTTCGGTGTCCTCGCCAACGAAACCTCGTAAAAATGTTCGAGTTGAAGCAATTGAAGGGTTTGATGAAAACAAAAAGTCCGATTTGAACCGATCTTGTAGGTCTTCGGGATACAAATCAATGATCGCCTGCTGAAGAAGACCCCTCCACCCTGAATCAAAAAAAACAATTTTTAGGTTTGGGTTTTTTCTTAGTCGTTCAACGCCTAAACCCTGTTCGGTCAGATACTCAAAAAGGTTTGGCGCAGCCTGGCTTTTTCGACTGACGTTAATAAGTTTTATTTTTTCTGGCGAAACCCCAAGGGCAAGGGCCAATTCATAAAAAAACTCAGCATCTCTAGCCAAAAACACAATCTCTGAATCGGGATAAAACTCCAGTAAATTCGCCAGGCTGACTGTCATGGCCTTTTTGAATTCCTGCCACCGAGGCCCGAGCTCAGAATGTTCGTTAGGAGTGATCGCTGCAGCTGCCGCTCTTGTCTCGTGGTAACCCTTGGGGTCACCAGCAAAGCAAAAACGCGCCAAAAATAACGAAAAACTCAATAATATGAACGATTTAATCGGCCTCACAGGGGGAGGGTCCTACCCAAAAAAACGCCTCGCGTCAATCTTTTTTCTGTGTTTGTTTCCTCCTTCGTTGGTCAGTGGTAAACATAAAATAGTTATGTTAGGTGTTAGATTGAGATAAAGTTGACGAGATGTTTGGGGTCCCCAGGAATCCTGTTGTTAGTCTTTTTGCAGGAGTTCGTTTAGATCGATTGGCCAAAATTGTTTTGAAGTCTATTGAACTTGAGCTTGGCGACGAGTTAGAAACCCTTTAGGAAGTTTTGTCGAGCCTTGAACAAACGAAAAATAGTTAAAAGGAGATTTTGAAAAAATGAATATTCTTTCGGCCGTTGTAAACAGAAACTTGGCGAAGGTAGCCTTCTCAGTCACTTTGGCATTGCAGCTTGTAGCCTGTGGTAAAAAAGATCCCGAGGGCGTTAAACCTCTTTCGACGACTGACAAACAAAAAGTGTTGGCGGTTGTTAAATCAACCGTGCGTTCTGTGGGGGCAGCAACAAAAACGGCAAGTCTTAAAAATAAAAGTGTGGAAGCTGGGCTTAAGCAGTTTTCCAGATCCTTGGGAATCGCGGCTGACTATTCAGAGTCCGGAACTGAATTTCAAACCATGACAGCCGAACTCGAAGATTGCAGTATGAATCAAACAGGTCTCGAAGCCTTAGAAAATGGAGTTGATGAGTCTGATTTTGGTCAAGCCGCTGAAGGATCCGCTTCGCTTTCTGGAGAAAACTGTCCCATTGATTTGACCCTAAAGTCTGCGGTCCCTGCCTCGACCGATGGAAAAACCATGAAAGGAAGTTTTTCGGCTTCCTACAAGGTTAAAAAAGACGAGTTTAAAAAACTCAACGATGTCGACGCCTTTGATTTTTCTGTTGAAATGGCTGCCTCCCAGCCAAAAGAAAATGCCCTAAGTCTAACGATCAATATGTCTTCCAAAATTCATAGCCAGCAATCAGGCGACATCACTTTTGGTGGAAATTTTACCCTCGTCGGAGCGGAAGGGTCTGTAAACGTTGACTCTAAATTCGAATTTACTGGCGGCGGAGTGATCGCCGTTTTTGAAATTAAAGGTGATTCCAAGACCGATAAAAACGGGCCTAAAATTCTACTCAACGGCCAGCCATTAACTCCAGAAGAAATTCAAGCAATTGCAAGTGAGCTCAGTGGCACGGGTGAATCGACCCCTTCTGCACCAGGAGAATCACCAAAAACCAATCCGGGCCCTGGCTCATCGGGGGGAGCAGGCCCAACACCCAAAGCTCCAACGGCTCCTGCAAATGGCAGTCGGCCCGTTGCCGGTCAGCCTTACTTAGGAACCTTTGAAAATGGGGTTGGCGGAGAAATCGTTTTCGATCTTGGTGGTGTTGCAAAACTTGTTAACAAAAATGCTAACTTCGTTGCCACTTGCAGTTACGCCGTTAGCGGCCCCAAAGTAACCCTTACATGTAAAGGTGCTGGGACTGTGGAAGGCCAATTTAGTCCTGACTACAGTCAATTGGACATCGGTGGAGATAGCTATTTTCGCCTTTAAAAAAATGGAAAGTTTGAAAAATGAATCTGGTAAAATTGATTTTCTTCGGAGGGGTTTTGTTTCAGCTTAGCGGCTGCGGAAGCAGTGAGACTAAAAGCGAATCCTACACCTATCAGTTTGATCTCAATGGTTGTGAAACTGGCCAGCATCAGTTTAGCGCTTTGAAGCAAATGTGTGAGGCTTTAAAAGATGACGAGCTCAATAAATTTTGTGCTTTAAGTCTTCGTGAAAATCACTACAACAGTAACAATTGCGTATCCTTGACCGGCCAGTTTTAGTTTTTTAACAGCTAGTCAGGTTGCTTTTCTTCATCAATAAGTTGGTTGAAATTTTCTCGGTTAGCGTCGAGGCCCATCAAAACACTGGCTCTTTCAATAAGCTTAGGTTTTGTGAGTCGGCCATAGTCAAGAAGCTCGAGTCCGATGGCTGCCTGCGAAAAGTCGCCCGTTTGGAAATCAGCTATTTTTGAAAAGCCACCCCAAAAACTTCTCGGAGCAAATTTTTGGTGTGTGAGGAAACTCAATTTGCCTTCATCAATTGAAAGCTGGGTGACATACCTTCGGGTCAGTTTGCCGCGATCGCCTATCTCGGTTTCGATCCTAATCACGCGGGTTTTCTTGTCCTCTGACAGAATCATTGTGGCGGTATTCATTTGATACACATCTCTGGGTTTTTTTTCGAAATCAGGCCCGAGAGCGATAGCCTTTTCTTTTGGGATTGATGTGTTTTCAAAAAATATTTTTTTGAAATTTGCAGCAGTGAAGTTTGCTTGAAATATAAAATGATCACTCCAAGTGCCTTCCTCGTTTTGGATCTCCTCAAAATTGACAATCATGTCAAAACCCGGGCCGCCGTAATCCTTTTTCATGAAACGTACCCGAGCCTCAAGTGGCCTATTCGAGGTGGGACCAGACAAATCACCCTCTAAAATGGCATCGTAGGAATGTTTGTTCTCGTTTATTTTTATGTTCTTGCCCGGTTGGTTTTCGTCATACCGAAGCCCATTGTACTGTCCCAAAAAAATGTAGGGATTAACAACTTTTTTTTGTTCGGCGGGGGTCGGATCTTGGGCCCGACTCAAGGAGCCCATGCTTAGACTCAATAAGATTGCTGCAGGCAGGTGAAACTTCTGGCTGCGGACCTTTGAAACAAAAAAATTACCAAAATTATTACCAAAATCAAAAGTTGCGGACATCATGATTTTCCCCCTTTTTTTAACTGAGAACTGTTTAGATTGAGGGGTTAGCGGAAACCGAGGCCTAACGCAATACTCATTTTTAGGCTACAATACCTACAATTGCGCAGCACAAACCGGCCAGTTTTAGTTTTTAGTTTCTTTTTTATAGGCCTGTGTTTTTTGAGCGGCAGCTTAAAAAACACAGGCCTTTTTGCTGATCCCGCCCTTTACGCTGGCCTTTCGCAAAAAATTCTAAACGGATCAAGCCCGTGGAATTTAAGTGGGGAATTTTTCTTCAAACCCCTCTACGCCGACCACCCCCCGTATTTTTTTATTTGGGGCTCATGGCTTATGGGTTTGATCGGAACTCACGAAATTTCGGCAAGACTTATGGGAATTTTGCCGGCGCTTTTAGGAATTCTTTTATTAGTCAGAGGCCTGTTTTATCGATCAAAGGATTTGGGCCTTGCTGTAGGAACCGGATTTTTACTACTTACCTGGGGCCATTTCACCCGCTACACCTTTTCACCTTATCTTGAGGCTCCTCTAGTTTTGGGAAGTGTGCTTTTGCTTTTTGGGGCCCTGGATAAAAATTACATTAAAATTTCTTTGGGCCTTTTGGTTTTTGCGTTTTCTAAGGGCGTTTTAGTTCTCATCCCGGCAGGAGCTTTAAGTTTGTATTTTCTAAGAGACAGGCCTCGATTTTTTATAATCGGATTTACGGCCTTGGGTGCTCTTGCTTTAAGTTTAGGTCTTTGGCAAATCTTTGCGGGCACTGAAAGTTTGGCCGTACAAACCTACATTCAAAAACAAGTGTTGCGGTCTTTTTTTGAGGGTCGAAGTCTTGAAGAGGGTTTTGCTCCAGCCAAAGGCAGTTTTTTCCAAGGTCTCCTTTTTTACGGGAGCAACATTGCGAGGTACTCATTGCCTTGGTTTTTGTTGTGGGTTTTTGGATTAAGGACGGCGTTTAAGGATACGAATTTATTGATTAAAAACTTAGCTAAGCTTAGTCTCTGGATGACCCTTTGCTTTCTGGTGGCTTTCTCGGTAAGCGCAATTCACTTACCTCACTACTTACATCCTGTTTATATGTTTTGGGCACCTGTCGGGTTTTTGGGATTGCGCAGGTTTTGTCAGAAATTACCCACTACAATAGCTCAAAAACTAGGGGCCTTCTTTTCAAAGCCTCTTAGCTACAGCTTGAGTTTTGTTCTTTTGGGCATTCTTTTTGTTGCTGTCCAATTGGTGGGTGATCCTCAGAGTTCGGGCCCCAACCGTGGTGGAGACTTTATGCGATTGGTGCAAACTGTAAATCGTTTAGGCCCTCTGTCGACCGCGTGCCAGGGCCTCGAAATTGAAGGAAATCAAAACGATCAGTACCGCGCCGAAAGTTACGCCCTTTGGTATTTACGAGGTTCCAAACTGGGCAGAGACCTTCCCATTCAGTTTGTGACTGAGGGGACTCAGTCCGATCAGGCAAAAATGCGCTTAACTTTAAAGGGCGAAAAATTCGACCCAAGCGTCTGTTTTTAAAGTAGCGAAAATTTCTTTAATGAATTTTCGGACCTAGTCACAACTTATTTAGTGGACTTAGAGAATTTTTTTTGTGAACGCTCCCTAATTTCTTCTGATTTTGATTTTCCTGGCTTTGATTTTGGGACTTTGGTAGTGCTGCCGTTTAATGGCCAGACTTCGTATTCTATGGGTTGTGCTCATTTGTTTGATTTCAGGAAAATCAAAAAGTAGTCCGTCCCTTTGCCCATTGTTGTTGCAAATGGTTTTGTCAAAAACTTCGCAAATTGATTCAGAACTTATCAATAGCCTAGTAAGCAATCCGTGGCGAACAAGGGACTTTTCTTTTTTTCGACAGGTCCTTTCATCTCGAGGATTGGGGGTTGTTTTTAGAATAAATGTTCCTCCAGAAATCACAAAAGAGGGTTTAGACAAAACAATTCGAAAAGCAGAATTTTACTTTTGGGGTGGCTTTTGGGAGGGTAAATCGCCTGAAGAAATAGAATCCATTTTATTCAAGGAAATTGAGGACGAGCTTCGATATTGGCCGAACTCCGACGAAACGACCGTAAATCATTTTGTCTCTAAACAAATAGCCTCTCTTTTGGAGAATCCCCCTTTGACGGGGCCCGCCGACGGGCAACTTGATAGGCAAAAAGCCTTTGTTTTAGCGAAAGAAAGGTATAGAAATTTCGAGTCTGAATACTTTCTTAAATTGCGAAAAAAAGTTGTGGCCGAAAAACTCAAACGAATTCTCATTGCCATTGCAAATTTTAGAAAAATAAAAATTGAAACTGAACCGGAAAATTTGTTTTACAATAAGTTGATTGGCTTTTTCGAAAAGGAATACCGTGAAATAGAAGGATCCCCAGACGGGCCCGAGGCGTGGGGGGGGAGTCGAATTCATTCGCTACCGGAATTAGAGGCCGTTTCAATTGAGATGCATTTTGATTCTACTGAAAAAGTTGTTGAGGCGTTGTTGAGAAACTCGTTTGATTTTGCAAACGTTCAGAATCCGGCTTTTCCAAAATCAAACGCTAGATTTAATGAGTTTTTTGGAGATTTCGATTCTCTTAGGCAGGCAGAGTTACTCAGGCTCTATCTTCGGGTCCTGAAACCTGGGGAAAAACTAGGGTTTTATGAGCACCAGTTTTTTGGTGAGCAGTACGTTATGGATGTAAAAATTTTGGATGTAGAACATCAAGTGGTTTCAGAATTCATTCGAACCTTTGGCACCCTTGATCAAGGCCAGGCCAACAAAGTTCGCAGAATTTTTGAATCAAATAGGGCCCACACTGTTCGAAAAATTGAATTTACGCGAGAAGAAATTTTCAATTTATTAAACCCCCTAAATTAAGACAAGGTCTTGTCGAAATCTGTAGAGTTTCAAAATTTTCTGACGAGTAAAAAGCTTTCTTAAGTGGTAGCTTTTCTGCTCCATGCTTTTCACTTCGCCCCTGTTTTTGTTTTTCTTTTTTCCGTTGGTTCTGTTTTTGGATTTTCTCTTGCCAACTTTGAAGCTGCGAAATGCGAGCCTTTTGTTTTTGAGCCTTCTTTTTTATGCCTGGGGCGAACCGGCCTTTTTGTTGGTCATGCTCTTTTCGATACTTGTAAACTATTTACTCTCTTTTCAAATCGCCAAGGGTAAAAAAAGCATTTTTGTACTTTCAATCGGGTTCAATTTAAGTCTACTTTTCGTTTTTAAATATGCTGATTTTTTAATTGAATCTGCAAATTTTGTTTTAGAAAAAATAGGAATTAGACTTCCAGCTGCAAATATACCCCTTCCTATTGGGATCTCATTTTTTACCTTTCAGATTATGTCCTACATGATTGATCTTTATAAAAAAGAAGTTCCCCTACAAAGATCAGTTTCGAAATTGGCACTTTATATTTCATTATTTCCCCAACTTATTGCGGGCCCCATTGTGCGCTACCAAGATGTGGAAGCTGAGATTAGCTCGAGGTCCCGAAACCTTTTTGATCTTGAAGCTGGGGCCCTTAGATTTATTGTCGGACTTTCAAAAAAATTGCTACTTGCCAATTCTATGGGAGGCCTGGCTGACCAAGTTTTTTCAGCCAATCCCTCTGAGCTCTCGCTACCTGTGGCCTGGCTGGGACTTGTTGCCTATGCCCTACAAATTTACCTCGATTTTTCGGGCTATTCAGACATGGCAATTGGCATCGGTCGAATCCTTGGGTTTAAATTTTTGGAAAACTTCAATTACCCTTATTTTTCAAAAAGCATTACTGAATTTTGGCGTAGGTGGCATATTTCACTTTCATCCTGGTTTCGGGATTATTTGTATATTCCTCTCGGAGGAAGTCGGGGAACTCAGTCTCAGACCTTTAGGAATCTTTTTATTGTGTTTTTTTTGTGCGGTCTTTGGCATGGGGCTCGGTGGACCTTTGTGGTGTGGGGGCTCTGGCATGGATTGTATTTGGTGATTGAGCGAAAATGGGGGGCGCCCCGGAATGTTTTATTGGCACATATTTACACCTGGGTCATTTTTCTTTTTGGATGGGTTTGGTTTCGCGCCGAAAGTCTGCCTCAGGCTTTTCAATTTTTTTCTGCCCTACTTAACGTGAACAAGTTACACAGCGATTATTTGCCCGTAGGTCAAATACTCAATCCCCAGCTGATTTTTAAATTGGGTGTTTCTTTTATTGCCTGTTTGCCGCTCATTCCATGGTTAGGGCAGCGCTGGTCAGAGAGTTTTATCAGGTCGGCCTTTGTTTATGGTGTTGCGATTCTAATTTTAGTTTTGTCACTAGGTTCGGTGGCTACGACAACTTTTGATCCTTTTATTTATTTTAGATTTTGATGAGGGTGGAATGAATTACCTACGTGGAATTTTTCTCGGAGTGGTTGCCACAATATTTTTACTTCCGTCTTTAGATAAATTGTTTGGACTCGACCCTATCGCAGCCCCTCTTGAAAATCGTCTTACCGCTAACGCCCCAAAACTGGAATTTTTTTCAAAAATTCGATGGGATCGAAGGCTCGGGCAGTACTTTAAAGATTGGGACTCTTACTTTAGAGATCACTTTGGGTTCAGATCTTTGTTCATGCTTTTAGATACTAACTTAAAAGTTGTTTTGTTTGGAAATGCTGATTCTCACATGGTTTTAGTTGGCAAATCCGAGCAGTATTTTTTGGGTGGCCGTTCCAATGTACGGATTTTTAAAAATGCCGATCTTCTGGGGGCCGAGGAGTTAAGCCACATTGTGGAGAGCCTTATTAAAAAAGCCCAATGGGCGAAAGCTCATTCAATAAAATATGTTTGGTTTTTAGTTCCCGAAGCGGCATTTGTAATGCAGGACCGATGGCCTCCGTGGATGAAACAGGTTTCGAGTGTGTCAAAGGCCGATCAGATTTGCAAAGAGTTGGACCTGAGGCTCAAAGACTCTAAGGGGCTCGAAAAAAATTTTTTAAGGTTTCATGCCCTCGAAGTCTTGCGCGAATCCTATAAACAGGGACAAAAAGTTTTTTTTAAAAAGGACTCGCATTGGACTTGGTTGGGGGCTTTTGTTGCTTACTCGGGGCTTGAGGCCGAGTTGAACCGTTGGATGAACTGGCCCACTCCTTTGATTTATGAAGATCTCTCAGAACACCCCTACCAGCAGGAGGGTGACCTCGTAAAATTACTTGGAGTTGGACTCGATACCAAAGAGCAGGCACTTCTGTTAGACCCCAAAAAGTGCGCAGGTATTGATCCAGTAAATAGTGGAGAAAAGTCAATTGACCCCTTTGTCTTTGTAAAAGGGTGCAACAAATCTGGACCGCGAGTTTTAATTAGCCTTCGTGATTCCTTTAGCAATTTTCTAATTCCCTACCTCCGGGCTCAGACTTCTGAGATTTATATGGCTAACACCGCTTACGCCGCGCCCGTGAGCGAGGAATTCATTCAAAAAATAAAGCCTGATATGATTTTTGAACAAACGGTGTATCGAAATGTAAAACACCTTCCGCTGACTTCAATCACACAGTGAAATTAATTTGGCTTTCAGAAAAACCGGACAAAAAAACTACGACTGGCTTGCCTCTAAATACCAAGTGTTTATGGAAATGGGTACCTGGGATTCATTTATGGGGTCAAGTGATACTTGATCCTTGGTTGTTTTTTGAAAAGCCATGCGAATTTCTCTTGGGAGCCTTTGGTCTGCTAGCATCACGCCCGAAACAAAGGGGTCACAGTCTTTTTGACTCAAAATGCGATTTGCAAAATCTAAAACACTTGGATTCAAGTCAAGGCCTGGATTCTGAAAAAGACGTCCCTGGACAAAGGGGTGGCTTTCGATCGCCAGAGCCTCAGCTAAATGGGTCGTCTCAAAAATGGGAATGCGAGCCGTGTACGCACGAACATAGGGGCTCGGATCTTTTATTAAAAGTTCAAACAAAATATCTTGTATTTGTCTTTTTTCAATCAAAGCGAGGTTCCAGTTTGGCGGATATTCGACAAGTCTGCGGCACATACTCAGGGCTGCGCTTGCGCGATAATCTTCGAGCAAGTGTTTTGTAAAAAACAGAATGACATCAAAGGGGGCGCGGGGATGGCCCAACAAATCTTCAATCATGTAATCTGGTACTGTCTCAAGAGGTCCCTCAAGCGGCGGGGGTTCGGGTAACAGGCTTAAGGAAGAACGCCTTTGCCCAAGTTTTTCGCGAGCGCGGCCCGCGATTCCTATTACGGGGTGCTCAGATAAAATTTCTAAACTGCGATCATAAACATCACTTCTATTTACAATCCAATGCGAGGGGCCTTCTTCGGCAGTGGCTTCAATCAAAAAGCGCGAATTTAAATTTGGCGATAACAAAAAATCGGCCCCTCGTGCGGCAGAAATTTTGCCAAAGGCTTGTTCCAATGAATTTCGAAAATGATCCACAGTGTTCACAAAAATTACAGTCGCAAATTTTCGACGACTACAGCGACAGCCTCGCCGCCACCAATGCAAAGACTCGCCACACCCCAGCGTTTTCGTGTGCGTTCTAAAGAGTGTAAAAGAGTACACAAAATGCGTGCGCCGCTGGCTCCGATAGGATGTCCCAATGCGACAGCGCCGCCTAAGGTATTTACCTTTGAAGGATCAAGCTCAAGTCTGCGCATATTGGTTAAGGCCACGGCGGCAAAAGCCTCGTTGATTTCGAACAAATCAATATCAGAAACCTTTAGCCCCGCTTTTTTTATTGCCCGTTCAATGGCAATCGCCGGAGCCGTTGTAAACCATTCGGGCTCGGCTGCGCTTTGGGCCTGGGCAGCGATGCGCGCCATGGGTTTTAATGCCTTTTTTTGTGCTGTGGCTTCATGACAAAGGACCACCGCTGCTGCGCCATCATTTATCGAGCTGGCATTGCCAGCAGTCACGCTGCCTGAGGGGTCAAATGCGGGTTTTAGGGTAGGTAATTTTGCTAAATCTGATTTGTAGGGCTCTTCATCTTTTTCAAAAAGAATTTCTTGTTTTTTCTGAAGTAATTTAATTCCAACGATTTCAGGTTTAAAAAAACCAGCCTCTGTTGCGGCTATTGCTTTTTCATAGGAACTTTTGGCAAACTCATCTTGGGCGAGTCGAGTAATATTTTCTTTTGAATTGAGCATTTCGGTTGCTTTGCCCATGTGAAAATCATTGTACACATCCCAAAGCCCGTCTTTAATCATGGAATCTAAAAGCTCGCCATTTCCCATGCGAAGACCTGTTCTCATGCGGCTGATTAAATAGGGACTTTGCGACATCGATTCCATTCCGCCCGCCACCAGACATTGGCCCGAGTATTCTCCGGCGCGAAGTGAAAGATCTCCCAGCATGACGGACTTCAGCCCAGAGCCACAAACTTTTCCAATTGTCGTACAAGGAGTTTCTTTCGCAATTCCGCCCTTAAGCGAAGCCTGTCTGGCCGGGGCTTGGCCGACTCCAGCCGTTAGCACACAACCCATAAAAACTTCAGCCACATCGCTTGAAGAAAAACCGGAGTTTTCGATTGCCGATTTTATGGCAATGGCGCCCATTTCGGGAGCGCTCAAATGAGAAAGGCTCCCTAAAAGTGAGCCAATGGGAGTTCGCTTTGCAGCACAAATGACAGTTTTCATATAAGATCTTGACTATCATGAGGTGGAGGTTCTTGCCGGTGGATTTTAAAAAAATTTCAACAGTTTTCGTTTTGTGGGGGGCCGGAGTGCAGGCCGCAAATTCAAGTTTGGATTTGGCCTCCCAAGTCGCCCAGGTTTCTTCCTCGGTGGTGAATATTCAAAGTCTTGTTTTGAAAAATAAAAATTCACCAAAACCTCAGGTGGGAGACCAAAGCTTAGGAACTGGTTTTTTGGCCCTTAGGCTTATTGCAAAAGACGAAACTCCCCCGAATCCTGAGTTTGAGTTATTTTTAGTACTCACCAATGCCCATGTAGTTGCAGGCGCCGATCTCATTGGGATTCAAATTTTAGGCGACAAGCGTTTGTTTAAAGCAAAGCTGGCGGGCCAAGATACGCTGAATGATATTGCTGCGCTTAAAACTTGGTTACCTAAAAACTTAAAACCTTTGAATTTGAAAACGTCCAAATCTTTAAGAGTGGGCGAGGGGGTGTTTGCTATTGGCAACCCCTTTGGATTGGGTCACACGGTCACGAGTGGAATTTTGTCGGCCAAAGATCGCTCCATTGGCGTGGGGCGCACCGATCGCTATTTGCAAACCGATGCCGCCGTTAATTTCGGAAATTCTGGTGGCCCACTTTTTAATTTGAAAGGCGAAGTCATCGGCATGAACACTCTTGTAAAAGATGATGGCCGAGGAATTGGTTTTGCGATTCCCGCTGATACGCTTTTAAAAGTCATTCCTATACTTCAAGAGGGGCAAAATTATTCTAAACCTTGGATTGGCATAGCCCTTAATCCCGCGCCTAATTTTTTGAATATCGAGTGGAATGAAACCGGCATTTCTACGGAGGGCCCAACGGGGCTCCTGATCTCAGAAATTTTTGAACCCAGTCCAGCATCAAAAATTGGCCTAAAGGCCGGTGATCGCATTTTAGAATTTAAAGATTCAAAAGGCGTACTCTCAAACCTCTCCTCGCCCTATGAAATTCGTGATCGAGTTGAGGGTTTAAGTCTGGGCGAAGAGATTGAACTTAAAATACAACGCGGAAGTAAAACGCTTTTAGCTAGAATTAAAACTGAAACCCTTCCACAAGAAAAAAAATCTTATGAATTTGATTGAAAATTTGTTTGGGCCGCTGACTCATCGAAATCGCATGATTTTTTTGGTCTCGCTTGTCATTGTGGCATTTCCTTTTTTACTTAAAACCGGCCTTGATTTTGAGATTCTCCGAAATCAGGCCGTGGTGTCGCTCTATCGTTCGTGGCGTTGGTCTGAGGGGGCACGTGATTTACCCCCATCTGCAAAAGTTGTTTTTGAAAGACGTAGCGAAAGAAGCCCCTTCGAAGAAGCCCTGCAAAATCAACTGCAAAAAGATTTTGTTCTCGTTGATCCCCGAACGGCGGATCCGAATTTGCCGAGGCTTCGTGCTTTTTTTACAACAGAAGGATCACTACGTTCCCGTTTTGAGCTTTATCCCGGAAAAAATTCTCCCGAAGCCTATGTCTGGCAGGGGTCCAGGCGATATATCAACAACGGAATTTTTCTAGGGGCTTGGCTGGGGCTTTTGTTTTGGCTTCTGGGTTGGGGCCCTCGTAAATGTTTATCAGTTGCTGCACTTGTGACATTTTTTTGGTACGCAGACTGGAATCTCCTGGCGGTGCCACAAACTTGGGTCACATTTTTTAAAGACTTAGGAGGCGAAGTCTTTTTTCGATTTAAAAATGACAATTGGGTAGCAGGCGAATTGGGTCGGCTCGTTGAGGTCGGACTTGCCCTTTGGGCACTTTGCTTGTTGTTATTTTGGTGGGCTGATCGCAGATGGGGTTCGAGAGGAGAGATTTCTAAATTTATTCTGCTTTCGTTTATTCTAGAGCCCTTTTTTATTTATTTTGGCTCACGTTTTGGCAATTGGGGGGCTGATGCGAGCTGGTGGAAGGTTTATCTGGGTAGTCTAACTTTTCGCTTTGTAACTGGGGCCCATTTGTTTTTTCTGTTTCTGCGGCCAAAATTGTTTCAGTCACGAACAAGTTCCAATCTATCTACTCACTCAAGGCAAACTGTGGGTACTCGCCTGATGATTCTTTTGCCCTTGGCCTTTGTTGTGGCTGGAGGTTGGGAGTGGTTGCATGCAACTCTCACGCCCTCCTCGGGAGATATTCTTTTGCAGCTTAAGGTTTTTCTCATCGGCTTTGTTTTGAGTTTGGCTTTGGGCAGCCGAGTTTTTGCAACATGGCTTGGAGTTTTAGTGGTCTCTTTGGTTTTGCAACCCACAAAAGGACACTGGATAGCAGCGGGATTTTTTGGAAGTTTACTCGATGGACTTTTGCTGGGTTGGTGGCTGACTCCACTTAAGGGCTATCACATTAGCCTAGTGGCCGACGCACACGGCGGGCACTGGAGCCGTAGGTTCACCTTTTTAACATTGATGGCATGGATGGTTGGAACAGTTTTTTCAACGGTAGGTGCCCCACTGGCCGTAGTGTGGGCCGCACTTTTGCTCGGGGTTTGGGCCTACGCGCAGTTAAGCTCGCCCGTACCCAACGCTCGTCTCCGTCCCGCAAGCTAGACCTATTTCCTTACGTTTGCTTTTTGTAGTTTTATTAAGTGTGTTGAAATGAATTCCGTTGAATCTTTTGGCATACCCGAAAAATCAGAATAACCCATTGTGGGGCTCTTTTTTATTTCAACTAACTCTTGCATAAGCTGTTCTATAGAAAAAACTTTTTTTGCTAAATTTCTTTGGATTGCAAAATTTGTATAACCAAATTTTGGGTGATCCAAATAAATTACAGCCTTATTTAAAGCAAGTGCTTGAAGTCCTACCGTGGAGTTTTGAGATACAACAACATTCGAAACAAAGGCCGCTTTCATGGTTCCTATTCTTTGTGGAACTATTACAAGCTTGTTTCCGGGAAGCTCCTTCAGAATATTTTTCTCAAGAGTTCCATCAGTTTTTGGATGTGGAGAAAGTAAAAACTGGAAGTCGCCAAGTCTTTCTGACGTTTGAGCAAAAAGGCGAAATGAATCTTCGTAGCCTTCGCCATAGCCCCCAGCAAAAAGAACCTTAAATGATTCTTTTTTCAATTGCGGTATTTCAAAATAAATATCCTCAGTTTTAAAAAATTTACTTTCTTGGGCCCAAGTTTCGAGCGAGGGTTGCCCAACAACTTTTATTGGTATTTTAATTAATTTTTCAAAATCCTTTACGATGGAATCCAACGGGACCCAAAATTCATTGGCAAAGAATGGATGCCGGCCAACAACAGAATGAGTTTCAGGCGGAGAAAAGGCTTCATAGTAGGCAATTATATGTTTTTTGTCTTTTTTAAGCGCCCACGATAGCTGCGCTTGAACTTTGGAAGCCACTCCTAAAACTAAGGTTTGTGGGGAAGAAAAGCATTCAACAACTTTACCTACGTCCTCTAGAGTTAAGGAGGCAAAGCGATCCCATGTTTCGCCGTCGACAATTTCTTTTGTGCCGCAATCTTTTTGAATGTCCAAGCAGTGGGAGCAATCCTTTAATATTTTTCTAGAAGTTCCCATGACTAAAATCTTTACAGGAATTTTTTTTGTCAAAAGATTTTGAATGACCGGATTCAATGCAAGAGTTTCTCCTGCATCGTATAGCACAAATCCGATTTCATTTTGTCCCCGGACTTCATGGCTTAGTAAAAAAACAAACCAAAACCTAAGGAGAAATCGAATAGATTTCATTCTCAGTTTTCTAGAGCAGGAGTCGCTTTAAGGTGAGTAAGAGTGGCGGACTCAATTTTGACTTTAACAAGATCGCCTGGCCGGGCTGTGCTTAGCGAACGCTCAAAGTGGGTCGGGACATTTTGAGAAGTTCTACCGGTCCAAAAATTAGGATCCTTTTTTGAGGGACATTCAATGAGAATTTCTTTTATTTTGCCAACTTCTTGGTTGTGCAGTTCGCGGGCAATGCCACGCAATTCATTCTGGAGGCGAGTAAGCCGATCCGTTTTTTGGCCCTCAGTCAGATCGCATTTGAATTCTGCAGCTCGGGTTCCGGGGCGCGGCGAAAATGTAAATGAGTAAGCATTATCAAAGCGAACTTTGCGTACGACATCGAGCGTTTCTTCAAAGTCTTCTTCGGTTTCTCCAGGGAAACCCACAATAATATCTGTCGAAAAAGCCACATCGGGGCGCGCCTCCCGAACAGCTGCGATTTTCTCAAGATATTGCGCCTTTGTGTAAAAACGCCTCATACTGCGCAAAATTTTATCTGAACCCGACTGAAAGGGTAAATGAAATTGGCTGCAGAGTTTGGGTAATTCTTTAAAACATTCTATAAGCGAATCTTCGAGGTCACCCGGGTGTGGAGTCATAAATCGAATCCGTTTGAGGTTTTCAATTTCATGAACCTTAAAAAAAAGTTCGGCAAGGCTTTCTCCCGCTCTTTTTCCAAAAGTATTCACGTTTTGCCCCAAAAAAGTAATTTCGCGGACACCCTGATCGGTTAAGCGCACAACATCGTCATAAATATCGACAATGGGCCGCGATTTTTCGCGGCCGCGGGTATAGGGCACTACACAATAAGTACAGAAATGATCACAGCCTTTCATGACATTTATAAACGCCGTGGGTCCTGGATTTGTTAAAAGTGTTTGAGTTTTCCACACCCTCGAGGTTTCTTGTTCAAAATCGGTTCGCACAAACTGAAAATTAGAATTTTCAAAATTTTCTAAAATTTCGGGCAGGTCGTCGATGTGATCGGGCCCAATCACAAAATCCACAAAGGGGTTTTCTTGAATAATTTTTTCTTTTTCTTGTTGGGCAACGCAACCGGTGACCCCAATTTTGAGTTTAGGATTATCAATTTTCAGTCCCTTGATATCACCGGCAAAAGTCGAAAGTTTGGCCTCGGCTTTGTCGCGAATACTGCAAGTATTTATTAAAATCAGATCAGCATTTTCGGGTTGGCTTTGAGACTCGTAGCCCAAGGGGGCTAAAATGGCGCGCATGCGATCGCTGTCGCTTGAATTCATTTGGCAGCCGTAGGTCTGAATAAACAATCCGCGCATAAGCGCTCATGAAAGTGCTTGGGGTGGGGGAGCCTGTCAAGATCCGGTTTTTTTGAAAGGGTCTAGATCGTCTGTATCAAGAAGGGTTGTGGGTTGATAGTCAACCCGCTCAATGTTTTCGACGATTTCTTCTGGGGCCCAATCCGTGGGTAGGTGGCCACCCGAATCGGGTCCTTCGAGGCGATTTGCTGAACGCTTGTCTTTAAGATTATCAAGAGCGCCCTCTTTGTTGTTGATTTTACCTTCACGCAGATTTTTTAGGTTCATGATGTAGTGCAGGCGACAATAACCCTTAACGGCTGCCGCGTGGGCGCAGTTTTCTTCTTTGCAAATACGAGTTCTGTCATCATTCTTTTTTGGTTTTGCTGCCAGTTGCAGCGAAGGACTATTCTTTTTTGACACCATTGTTTCCCTATTCCCCAACTTCTTTTAAAATCCGAAGTCTGTTCCAGTTTTTAGCCAGTGTATCCTGAGCTACCCTTTTTTCTTTTGCCCTAACTAGGATCTTACCTGAATCTGCAATTTTGTAATCAAAGCCATAGGCCGAAAGCAGATAAATGATGCCGTTTTTATCGATTATCGGCATTTTAAGTTCATTTCCCTCGTAAACAGAGGTCCAGGTTGGAGTTTTGGAAACTGCTCCACCCTCAGCGGGGAAGGTGTGAATCGCTCCAAGTATGAATAAACAAAACCCTATGAGTGCCTTCATCTTTAGGGATTTATCGGAGTTACAAAATAAAAAATTGAAAAAAAAAGAAAGCTTTGGCTAAAACCCCTTTGAAAGACCCTTAAAATGACTTTAGATTAGTGCGATGGCCAAAGTGACACTTACAATCAACTCTAAGACCCAAGACCTTGAAATTCCTGACGGAATCGCACCCGATAAGGCTCCGACCCTACTTGAACTCGCCCATAAAATGGACCAGCCTTTAGCCCACTATTGTCTGGGCAATGCCATTTGCTCCACCTGCCGGGTTTGCGTAAAGGAAGGGCAAAAGTCACTTTCGGCCAAATCAACTAAAGAAAAAGTTTCGCTAAATTACCATTTGTCCTTTGACGACAACACCCGACTCGCTTGTCAGACCCGTGTTGTCGGAACCGAGCCCATTGTGGTTCAGGCTCCGCAGCCCTTCAAAGCCATTGCCCCACCATGGATTTTTAAATCAAAAGAATAAAAATGGAACTCAGTTATCTTTTAGGTTTCGGCGGTCATCATTTTACGGAAGCTCTTGAGGGGGCCATTCCACGCAATCAAAACTCACCCCAACGTCACCCCAAAGGGCTTTATCCAGAACAAATTTCAAATACGGCGTTCACAGCCCCTCGTGGTGAAAATCTATATTCGTGGGTTTACCGTTTGCAGCCCAGTGTTGTTCATTCACCTTTTAAAAAAATTACAAGCAATGTTTTTAAAATGGAGACTCCGCCCTTTTTAAATTCTGAAATTTCACCCAATCAAATGCGATGGAATCCTCGTGAGCTCAGCGCCGATTCAAAAGAAGATTTTTTTGAATCGCTAGTTACAATTTGCGGGAATGGATCGGCCTCCAAGCAAGAGGGAATTTCAATCCACCTTTTTGCTACAAAAAAAGAAAATCAAAAAACGAGTCGCTATTTTTTTTCTGCTGATGGCGACTGGGTTTTTGTTCCGCAAAACGGCGCCCTCAGACTACTCACTGAAATGGGTGTACTCGATATTGAGCCCCTTGAGATTGCTGTAATTCCGCGAGGAATTCGTTTTCGAATTGAATTGATAGATTCTGAAGCCCGAGGGTATTTGGTTGAAAATTTTGGCAGACCCTTTAAGCTGCCCGAGCTTGGACCCATTGGAGCCAATGGGCTTGCGCACCCCAGGCACTTTGAGGTTCCGGTTGCGGCCTATGAAACTCACGCAATCAAAAGTGAAATTGTTTGTAAAATGGGTGGCCAATTTTGGCTCGCCGAAAAAGACGGCTCCCCCCTAAATGTCGTGGGATGGACCGGAAGTCTTTACCCCTACAAGTACGATCTTCGAAAATTCAATACTATCAACACTGTAAGTTACGATCATCCCGACCCTTCAATTTTTACAGTTCTCACATCGCCGTCTGAACAACTGGGCACCGCTAATTGCGATTTTGTAGTGTTTCCACCGCGTTGGATGGTGGGCGAAAATACTTTCAGGCCACCGTATTTTCATCGAAATGTGATGAGCGAGTACATGGGGCTTATAACTGGAATCTATGATGCCAAAGAATCGGGCGGATTTGTGCCCGGCGGTGGTAGCCTGCACAATGCCTGCGCTGCACACGGGCCCGATGCTGAAACTTTTGCAAAGGCCTCACAAGCCAAACTCGAGCCTACAAAAATTCAAAACACTATGGCTTTTATGTTTGAGAGTCGTTTTCCGTTTGCGGTGACAGCCTTTGCCCAAGAAAACCTTCTTCAAGAAGACTACTGGAAATGTTGGCAGGGTTTAAAAAAGACGGCTTTGTAAACCGGCTCGTTTTTTTTTAAAAAAATGGATTCAAAATGGGTCAGGGGCGGGCCCATTTCTGAAGTTTTTTTAAAAACCAAAAACCGATCAAAAATTTTCCATGAACTCACAATGGCGATGATTTCGTCGTAGTAACCCTTGTGGTCGGTACTGAGACTTAGCGATCCGCCCGGTTTAATGGCAAGGGCCCAAGTTTTTGCATCGGGAGATCTAAAAAAGCGGTGCTTGTGGTGACGCTCCTTAGGCCAGGGATCGGGATGATAAACATGCAAACAATCAATAGTTGGCAGACCCGTAGACAAAAAAGATCTGGCATCCTCTTTTAGAATTAAACAGTTACTAGCCCCTTTGCGTTCAACTTTTTTTTCGGTCAGCTCAAAGCGATCCTTGCGGCGATCAATTCCTACAAAAAAGGTATTCGGATTGAGCGGCGCCCGATTTGAAAGAAACTCACCCTTGCCGCAGCCGATTTCAACTTCTAGGCAGATTTTAGAATCAGCTTTATTTAATGATCCTAAATTCAAATTGAAATTTCGCTCAACAGTTAGAGTCAGGTCCAGGGGTTCAACTCGGTCTCGGGGGCGATGATACTGAAGCTCAATCCCAGAGTCTAAATGGATTCTATGTTTAGACTCTTTGAGTTTTTTAGGGGGTTGAGCCAGGGGGGAAGACAAGTTCAAGGTTGGGATCCTTCCTGTAAACACGCGCCAGGTGATTTAAAGCCCGGGACGTCGAAGTTAACTGCGATGGAAAATAATCTAGGGCGTTTATCATGAAATGCTCAGTCCCCAAAACATTTTGAAGAGTTTCGAGGCTTAAAAGGGGTGTGGGAGGATTTTTAAGACCTAAAACATTCGCCAGGGACGAAGCTTCAATGCGGCTGGCAAATTTTTCAAGAAAACCGGGGTTTTCGAATCCGAAGGCTGATTTAAACTGATTTAAAAATTCTGGCCAAGTTACTTTCAAGGGGGCTAACCAAAAGTGATTGATTTGTTTTAAAGGAACAGTGTTTTTAGGAGCAAAAAAGAAGCCGGCAACAAAAGAGGCCAAATCGCCTGAAAAAATAATTTCTAACGGAATTTCGGGTTCTTTAAGGCCAAAAAGCCCCGGCCTTTTTGTTTTTTCAGCAATGAGCTGATCAAAAAATAAAGGATCTCTAAATCCAAATGTGGGTGGGGTCCAAAAGACAAAGTCGGTTGCTTGTAAACGATTCTCATTGAGTAGGTTGAAAAAAGAATTCCATTCTTGAAGAACATCTTTTTTGTGGTCTTGGGGTAAGACCCAAACAAATTGGGTTTTGGGGTTCTTTTTTAAAATCTCGGCTCTCACCCTAAGGCTGACTGCGATGCTTTCATTTGGGATAATAACCGCAGAGGTAAAGGGACTGTTAAATTCAGTGGCAGCCTGGCTTTTTTCTTCATCCCATTTCCAGGTCTGCATCGGGAGATTTTTAAAGCTGTTAGAATCGCCCGAATTAAGCGCAATCAGTCGACTGCCAAGCCGCTGAAGGGCGCCTGAAATTTGGTAGGCAAGGCCCTGGCCAGGCTCCCAAATGACAATACCGTCACGCTCGCTAAGATCTTTTTCTGCTCTAAGCATGACTTAAGTCTAGCGTAGGGATTCATGCCTATCCATAAAATGCCGGGATGCCTGAAAAGACTCGACGATGTATAAGGAAATTCTTATGGCAACACCTCTGGAACTTTCTGGAACCCAATTTGAACGTGGAATTTTTGAAATCCGCCTTGAGCGCAAAGTACCCGGATGGATGAAGGTCTTTTTTGCCTTGGGCCAAATTAACGGGCGCTTTGTGGCTATTGGGTTTTTTCTTTTTTCAGGGTTTTTAACCTACAAGAATGTCATAGCTCGCTGGGTTTTAGAAAAGGCCTGGGTTTTGGACCCCACGTCGGCCCTGCGAATTCAAGAAACTCTGACCTGGACACTCATGATTGTGGGGCTAGTTTTTTACGGTTTTGCCTTACTGATTCGGCAGGAAAAACTCGTATTGGCTTTTGATAAACATTCAAATTCTTTAAGATTTAGGCATTTATCCAAGTTTGCAAGGCGACCCGAGAGAGAGGGGTTGATTCCTTTCTCAGATATTCACAAAATTGAATTAAGTGGGCCGAAAGTGACTGTTGAAACGCGATTTCCGACCAAGGCCTACCAAAAATTTGAGTTTCGGCTTTTGACAGACGAGCAAAAGAAATTTTTTCCACTCAATTTGTATCGGATCACAGGGCTAGAGCCGAAGGGCGATTGGGTTGACCCAGATAGTGAATCCTTGCAAAAACCTACGAACCTGAGTTAGGACCTTTTCAAATATGGCACGCGTAACCGTTGAAGATTGTTTATCACAAGTTCCAAATCGTTTTGCTCTTGTTCACCTTGCTGCAAAACGCACTAAGCAACTTTTAAAAGGTTCGCGCCCGCAGGTGGATGCACCAAACAACAAAGCCGCTGTCATTGCGCTCAGAGAAATTGCTGAGCTCAAGTGCCGATTGCCCACGGGTTGGAGCGTTTTGGATGTGGATGCTCCCCCAGCCGAAGAACTCCCACCCGATCAACGGTAGGGGCTTGGTCTTTTTCGAATCTCGTCGTATCAATTTTCTCGTCGTTTCCTCACATGCCCTCCGGGCATGCTGCGGGACTCCTCAAAAATTGCCACGCCGATATTCGAAAAATCCGCGTCGCCCCTACAAGAGCTTGGTTGCCAAGCTCGTTGCGCCGCGGGCTTTTCCGACGAGCGTCGCATTAAACCACTTACTCCGATCCTCATGTGGCTTCCCGGCCACACTCCGGTTCTCATAAGTGATTTACCGCGCCTCACGTCGAAAAATCCCGCTTTAGCTTCTCGAATCGATTGGATCGATATTCCACCCCTGGGCTTGGTCTTTTCCGAATCTCGTCGTATCAATTTTCTCGTCGTTTCCTCACATGCCCTCCGGGCATGCTGCGGGACTCCTCAAAAATTGCCACGCCGATATTCGAAAAATCCGCGTCGCCGCTACAAGAGCTTGGTTGCCAAGCTCGTTACACCGCAAACTTTTTCAACGAGCGTCGCATCTGTTGTTTCTTCGGGCTGCCGGCGCATGGGTTCAATTTCTCCGATCCTCATTTAGCCTCTCGGCTAAACTCCGGTTCTCAAAATTAAGTTGCCGCGCCTCACGTTGAAAAATTTTGCTTTAGCTTCTCGTATCGATAGTTGCACGGACCCCCAATCGCTCGTCCTTTTTTCAATCTCGCCACGTCAATTTTGTCCTCGCGTCCTCACGTGCCCTCCGGGCACGCTGCGGGCCTGCGGGAATTTTGCCACGCCGATATTCGAAAAATCCACGGCGCCCCTAGAAGAGCTTGGTTGCCAAGCTCGTTACACCGCGGGCTTTTCCGAATCTCGTTGAAAGGTCATCTCGAACGAATGTGAGAGATCTTTACCGCGCTCGGCAACCCTTGTAGCACTCACCGCGAAAATGCTTTCGCATTTTGGGGCTGGACCTAACGTCTATGTTATTCGTTGCGGATTTGGCCGGTGCTTGCAGCTGGGGCGCAATTTTGTGGGGTCTCAGTGGGGAATTCGGCTATTGCCCATATGCCATCCCACGAGTCCAAAGTCAGGTTGCCGTCTGGGTCAGACACAGTCACTGTTTTAGCTTTACACTGATTAGAAGCGATGCATTTATACGTTATTGAGCCAATGCAAACGAGTTCCCCGCTTAGAATAGGAATCGTTAGGATTTGGGTTTGGCCGGATTTGCACTTGCAGGGTTCCTTTCGAGGAATGACTGGCCTATCACGCTGGATTTCGTATTGAGGTTTTGATCTGGGTTCTGGTGAAGTGGGTATAGGAAGTTCCCAAACGCCGCCAGGAGATTGGGCCCGACTCTGGTTCGAGATGAAAAGTGCAGAAACACCAAGGGTAATTTGAATGCCAAAAATCAAAAGGGTTTTGGGTATAATTTCCATTTGCAGAGTTTACCAACTGCCGCCTGCAAAGAGTGTTAAATTCTCATGAAATCCAAATCCTTGTTTTTTCAAATGTAACCAACGAGTTTGTAAGAATATTG
Source organism: Bdellovibrionota bacterium (assembly GCA_964201665.1). Taxonomy (GTDB): domain Bacteria; phylum Bdellovibrionota; class UBA2428; order UBA2428; family UBA2428; genus CAXNEW01. The sequence goes on along the minus strand of CAXNEW010000015.1, from coordinate 9,532 downwards.
GCGTGGCTGCCGAGCACGGAGCATCCCGGGACAAAATCCTACGAGCGATCTGGCATTGCGAGCTTAAGGGGTACGAACACCGTTGGCTCGGGTACCCGGGTGCTCGAGCCCAACGGTGTTCGTGCGAAAACGCAGTTTTTTTTTGCACGAACACCGTTGGAAGCGAGCGAGGGTAGGTTGTTAATTTAAAACTAGGACAGCTCTACGTACCGAAGTCTGAAGTTTAACCTGACCCTTCTAAATCGCAAGTTGGTTGGTGTCTCACCAACGACTTGTTGGTTGACGTTCATGAACACCATTGGCTCGGATACCCGGGTGCTCGTGTCCAACGGTCTTCGTGCAAAAATGCAAAATTTCTTTGCTTTTTTGCACGAAGACCGTTGGACACGAGCAAGGGGGTCGGCCGGGGGGCCTGAAAAGTGGGTTGACGCATAGGGTTGGGGTTGGTAGCCCTTGGCGCACTATGAAATCACTTCGACAATTTTGTTTCAGGTTTTTTTTAGTTTTTGGCCTAACTGCAATCCATTTAGATTCAACAGCCAATCCCACTGACCGAGCCGAAGTCGAAGAACTCAATCGACTGTTGTCAAATGTGTCGGAGACATCTGAGCCTTGGGATTTCGATCAGTACAAAAAACTCGAAAAGTATATCGATTGGCTAAACCTTGGTTTGGTTCGTGGTAGGGTTTTGCTCGTTCTCAAACACGGAATTCTCGCTGGTGACCTGCAACGTGAGCTGGATTTGCCTTCGATTTTTCACCTTTATTCCAAACTGGGTGGATTAGAGGATCACGTTCTAAGGCGCTATTTTTGGCGAAAGCTCGGATTCAGGCCCGATCAATTGATAGATGGAGTTAAACGCCATTCAAGCATCATCGACTTTATTCTCCATCCCTTGATTCACTGGAAAGGTGAAATCGGAGGTTTTTCAGATGAGTTTGCTGCAATCGTAACTTATGTGAGAAATCAATCGGCTAAGAATTTTCTAATTTTTCTAGCTGACCTAACTGAAATGAATCCTAGAGTTATGAAAAAACTCATTCAATCGGCCAAAGTGCGAGACGCTTTGAATGATCGACACCAAGAGTTGTATTTAACTTTCGGACCTGGGGCACAAAAAAATTTGAAGGACGCAAGTTTGACCAAAGCTCGCAATATCTTTGCAGCCTTAGACCGTTTTTGGAAGGCATTAGAAAAACACACTGATTTTTTTCACTTTAATGAAGATATTCGACTTTCGGATCTTGAAGCGGATTTGGTTCATAAACCACTGGCGCCAGTTAGGCTGCCGGAACCTGAGGGATTTCCCGAGCCAGCACTGATAACGCCAAATTCCTATAGGTCCAAGCTGGAGCAGTTTTACACATTGTATGACCAAATATTTTCCCTTGCCCCGATGCTGGCCCAGGATCCGGCTGCTTTAGAAGAACTCGATCGGGCAGCTCAAGTTGCCTTTGATGAAACCTTCCCAAATCCCGCCATGGCCCAAGTTTTGAGGAGCCAACTTGGCCCTGAAAAAATTGAAAGCTGTCTTTTGGCCCTTCGTAGAACCGTTCGATAGGCGCAAAGAATTTTAGCGTACCAACCCCCTTGCTCGTATCCAAAGGTGTTCGTGCACTGTTAAATGCCAGCTGCTGTGGCCGCTGGGCTTGGTGGATTTAGAAACTCGCCGAATTGTCTCATCACTCGGGCGTGAATTTTAGCTTGGGTGAATTTGTAGATAAACCACGGCAGTTTGGGGCGAAAATCGTGAATGGCGGTGATGAGAAATTTTTTGTCGTGGGTTACGCGAAACTCAAGACGCCCTTTCTGTGAGCTGTTGTTTAACATTCCGCCCGTAATATAAAATAATTTGCGCTCGTCGAAGCTACGATCAGGTGAAAGAGTAAGTTCCAAAAAAACCAGAGAAGTATTCAATAAATAAAATCGAGTTTTATCATGTTCAGTTCTCACATTCAGCAGTCCATTAAAATGGTTATTAAGCCACCGAACATATTCTTTGCTTGCTTCCTCGGCTGTCATTCCTGCGGGTAAAGGAAAACGTTGAACGGACTGCACAAGACCTTCTCGATTGAGTCGTAGATTTTTTTTATAGGCCTTGGGCTTTTCGAGGGCAGGGATTTTATCGTTAAGTTTAAGCTCACTTAGAGACTCGTCAAAAGTTTTAAGTTTCCAGTTGGGAATTTTAAAGATTTTTTCAGGGTTTGGAGTCATTTCATGTTTGAGTGATTCGATGAGCGGACTCACTAAATTTCGTGGAGCCCCAGTAATCAGGCGCACCCAAAGTTTTGAAAGCTTAGGCGAAAAAAAGGGGATGTTTAAAAAGAATCTTTTTTTATTGAATTTTTTTGCACAAGCCTGGAGCATTTCTAAATAAGAAATGCTTTGTGGACCCGCAAGATCAAAACTCCCCGTGAGCTCGGGACGAGTTAGGGACCAATGAAAACTTTCAACAACATCGTCAACATGTATGGGAGAGCTTGGGGTGTGGGTCCAAGCCGGACAAACCATAACTGGAAGTCGTTTAACAAGTCTCACAAGCATCTGAAAACTCGAACCTTCCTTGCCCATCACAATGCTCGCTCGCAGTGCGAGTACCGGAATTCCGTATGAACGAAAAATTTCTTCAACTTCAAGGCGACTTTTTAGGTGCAATGAAAGAGCATCAGGGTTTTTCTCAAGGGCCTGGGGAATAATGCCCCCTAAATACAGAATTCGTTTGAGCCCCTTATTTTTAGCGGCCCGGGCAAAGTTATCAGCCAAAATGAGATCATAATCTGCGAAATTTCCTTGCGAGAGCTGAGAGGAGGGCAACATTGAATGCACCAGGTAAATGCCTTGTTCTTGGCCCTCCAGGGCCCTTTCAACTTCGAGTAGTGAAAACAAATCACAGGGCGGATCGAGTGAGCGGGCTAGGGAGCGCAGCTTGATGGCAGAATCCAATCCCAGGCGTTCGACTAGTTTTTGGCCAACAAAACCGCTCGCGCCCGCAATGACAACCTTCATAGTGAGGCCCTAAGTGTGAACTCTCCTTCAGAAAAGCGCAACTGAGTTCAAGGCTTTAGTAAATCTTAGGCGAATAGGCTGCGCGTCTAGACGGGTTTCAGAAACTTGACTCGTTTTGTTTAAAAGTTTGAGTTCGAATCTATGAAAATACGGGGAGTTTTGGTTTTAATTTTGACTTTTTTTTCGAACTTTCTGCAAGGTGCTGTGTGCAGAACCGATTTGCTCAAACTTGTTTCAGGGGGCGAGCCTTTAGAAAAAATTCTTTGGATTGATATTGAGACGGGCGGGCGCGGGCAGGGCCAACCTATATTAGAAATCGCTGCAGCTGCTGTTGATGGCAATCTTCAAATTGTCGATCGCTATCACACTCTTGTGTTTCAGTTGCCAGAAGTTCTTGATGCTATGGAGCCCGAGGCTAGGGCCATGCACGAGGCCAATGGTTTGTTGGAAGAGTTAAAACAGGGTGCCAAATATAAAAATCAAATTGAAAAAGAGCTTCTCGCGTTTTTAGAAAAAAACTTTGGAGCCGCACCAACAATTTTTATTGGCGGAAATTCCGTCAATTTTGACTTAGGTTTTTTGCGGCGCGATTTTTTCAGTCTTTCAAAAAAATTAAATTATAGAGTCCTCGATGTTTCAAGTTTCAGGCTTGCCGCTCAACTTGTATATGGCGTGAAGGCCGAAAAGCCCTACGGCCATCGTGCGGCTCAAGATGTCGAGCTCTCAGTTCGCGAGCTTGCTACCTATTTCGATTTGTTTGCAAAAGGCCCGGTTTTTAAACAAAACGAGGATCCCTTAAATTGGGACCCTGACGGATTTTTATAAGAGAAATCCAATAAATTTCTTTGCTCACAACAAAACAATAAAACCTAATTACTGAAAACGTATTTTCAAGCCAAGCCCGACAACTGCTTCTGGATAAAACTGAGGAATTCCAAAAGACGGAAGATCTGGATTTACGAATTGAAATTCGGAACTAAGTCGAAGATCAAAATGGGGACCGAGATCAAAAAGTCCAAAATCTGAATTGAAAAAAATTCCTGAGAACGATTGTCGAGTGCCACTTGTGTTTCGTTGTTTCTTGTTTAAAAACCCAATTCCGCTAATGAATTTACGATCCTGTTTACCAATAACTAAAAACGATTGGTTTGAGTAGCCCATTCGAAACTCGAAAAATTTAGAGCTACTTCCAAGGGCTGCACCCTCAAGCAAAATGCCGTGTCGGCCGCCGAAATAGTACTCAACGCCCGCGCCCAGCCTCGAGGCGGTGCCAATTCCTGAATTTGAAAAAAGAGTCGAAACTTCAAAGCCTCCATTTAAATTCAAAGCCCAGTTGGAGCGATCTCCAGTACGCAATTCGAGGCCCGTGTTTTTGGGATCTCCGTTGGCAAGGTTCATCGCCTGCAGCGCCAAGGTCTGCTGATCTTCGCCAATGACGCCTGTGCCAATCCATTGAAGAGGAAACGCTGCGTACAGAGGAAAAACAAAAAGCGGGAGGCTTCCGGTTGCAAAAGAAAATGCCCACGGAATTGCAATGAGGCCGTTGCTCGTCCAATAAAAAAACTTTTCCTGACTCTTTAAATATTCATATTGAGTGAGAATCTCCTGAGCCTCTTTGGGGTTTCCTAGAAGTTCTCTGAGTTCCCCTGACGAGTGTAGAACTCCATTAACTCCCGCACCTTTATTTTCATTGGAGGCACGAATACCTCCCCAATCGGTCACGCAAAATTTTTTGCCATTTTCACAGGGTCCAATCTCTTGGGTGGCGCACCCGAGTAGAGTTGCAATTAGAAAAAAAATGTTTACAAACAAAATACATTTAAGTCTCATTTAAAAACCCTGTGAAAAAAAGAGACTATTTTTTCTTCTTTGTTGTTTTGGCAAAATCAGTGGCCCAGTTGCGCACAAACTCTACGAGGCCTCGTGTAGGGACTCCTGTGCCTACGTCAGCCGGACAATGTGCACCTTGGCCTTTAGGGGTGTCGGCAGTTGCTGCAACGTCCAAATGAATCCAAGGATAATTGTCTTTTACAAAAAAGTGTAAAAATCCGCCGCCCTTTTGGCTGCCGGCGCCACGATCGGTGCCGACATTTCGATAATCGGCCGTTTTACTTTTTAAATCTTCTTTGTATTCTTCATAAAGTGGCAGTTCCCAAACGCGTTCGCCAATTTTGTGAGAGGCGCGCGAATAAATATCAAGTAACTTGCCGTTATTTCCCATCATGCCTGTTGTGTAAGCACCCAGGGCAATAGTCACTGCACCTGTCAGAGTCGCGCAATCAATCACGCAATCAGGCTCGTAGGATTTTGCATGCACCAGGGCATCAGCCAAAACTAGGCGGCCTTCAGCGTCAGTATTGATAACTTCCACTGTTTGTCCGTCCATTGCAGTGTAAATATCGCCAGGTCGAGTTGCCCTGCCACTGATCATGTTTTCTGCTGACGCTACCAGTCCAATGACTCGAACAGGAACTTTAAGCTCTGCCAGAATACTCATGGCGCCAATGACGGCCGCAGAACCCGACATGTCCATTTTCATTTCTTCCATGCCGCCAGCGGGTTTTAAACAATATCCGCCGGTATCAAATGAAATCCCTTTACCAACTAAAACTACAGTTGGCAGATTCTTTTTAGAAGCATTGTGCTCCATAATGATAAACCTTGGAGGATTATCAGAACCCTGGCCAACAGAAATGATTCCGTTCATTCCTTCGGCCTTAATTTTTTTCTCGTCCCAAACAGTGACCGAAAAGCCACTTTCTTTTCCGCATTTTTGAGCCTCTCTAGCAATTTCGGCAGGAGGCAAATCTCCTCCGGGAGTGGTTTGTAAGTCTCGAACCTTGTAAACACCGCGGCTGACAGATTCGATTTCTTCTATAATTTTGGCTGCCCGACGTCCGTCGAGGGTACTTGAAACAAATCTAATCTTTAGGGCCGAATCAGCTTTTTCTTTTTCGTCTTTTTTGTCTGTTGTGGGTTTAGATTTGTAGCGATCAAAACGGTAAAGCCCTAAAAGAATGCCTGTTGCAAAAAGTTCAAAAAACTCTTCTCGGGTAGGAATGGATTCAAGTAAGGGGCGACCGGCAAAATCTTTGGGGGCCTCGTCGCCATTTACCGATCGGGGAGCATTGTAAAAGCTATCAAGCAAGATATCGGCTGATTGGACTTTGCTGTTTTTGAGGTCCTGGGCCAGTCTTCCGCCCCAACTTAAAATATTTTGGGGAATCAGATCTTTAGCCTCACCCACGCCAAACAAAGACAAATTTAAATAGCGTGAGGTGTCCCCTAGGCCTAAAAATCCTTTTGTGTGCTGGGCTAGAAAGCAGTGCTGAGAGGCTTTGGCTGTAAAAGTGCCGAGGTTTTGGGCCACCTGAAGAATCTCGTTAAACTCTTTGCTGGGTTTAAAGGCTTTGACCCAGCTGGGTTTTTTTTCAAGACAACCCAAACCCACAACAAGTGTTTGGGCCTTCAAATCTTTTTGGCCCGAGGGCAGGCCCGCAGCAGATTTAATAAAACTTAATTCAGCGCCAAGATTTTGAGACATTGTGTATTAACTCCTTTTTGATTTATTCTGTGTGGAGACAGTTTTTTTTGTTTTTAGTTTTTCCAACAACCTCGGGGGAGGTTTTTTTATGGAGCTGTACGATTCCACAACTGGAGCTTCGGTTCAAGGAGGTCCTATGGACCCATCACAACTCATGTCGATAGCCGTTTGGTTTCGAAAAATTTCCCCGCAGTTTGGGTGGCCGGCATTAGTCCTTTTAACCCTTGCCCCTCACTCTACCGGGGGTTTGGGATGGACCGAGTATTCTGGAGTTTTTTTGGCTTTGGGGCTTCCTGTTTTACTCTGTGGATTGGCGCTCCGGCTTTGGGCTCGGGGTTACAATCGAAAAGAGGGTTTTGTTATTGATGGACCCTACAGGTACATTCGCAATCCGGTCGAGGTCGGAGCCCTTTTAACTTATGTCGGCGCAAGTCTAGTTTTGGGCCTGCCCTGGTGGTTTACTGTTTTACTCAGTCTGGTAACAGTTTTCTTTCTTTCTGTTGTGGGCTTGCAAGTAGATCGCGATTTATCACTTTTTTTTGGCCGCCCCTTTCTTCGTTATAGTCGGAGGGTCAAGAGATGGATTCCAACCCGCTTACCCGGCACCAATCGAACGGATAGAAATTTTTCACTAAGCCAGGCTTTTTTGCACGAAAAAGAATCTCTTTTGTGGATTTGCGGTTTCTTAGTGGTCTTTGCGCTGAGATCTCGCTTTGTTGTTTGGATGGATCCCTGGCAAGACCTCGAGGTCCTCACCCGCTACCTTTTTTAAGGCGCGTTCGTGAGGCTCTGACTTTTTTAATGAGGCCTATCTTTTGCTTGGCCAAATTTTTGGCCAAATTCAAATTTTTGAGTTGATTGAGTTGAGCTGCTCCTTCGGGCTGAATCGATAACATTTGCACGGCAAGAAGTCCGGCATTGTAGGCCCCTCCAATAGCAACAGTCGCTACAGGAATTCCTTTAGGCATTTGAACAATTGATAAAAGCGCATCCTGGCCCTGAAGGGGGCCAATCGGAACTGGAATCCCAATTACGGGTAAATCGGTGTGCGAGGCCATGAGGCCCGGCAAATGGGCTGCTCCGCCTGCTGCTGCAATAATAATCTTGAGCCCACGTTTGCGACCTGCTTTTGCGTAATTTGCGGCCTCGTCGGGAGTTCTGTGGGCGCTTAAAATTTGAGTTTCAAAGGGAATTTGAAATTCCTCAAGCGCCTTCAAACAATCTGCAACATGGGGAAGATCGCTATCGCTACCCATAGCAACTCCCACCCAAGGTTTTTCGATTTTCTTTTTGGTCTTCATTTCCAAATTTTCTCTTCTTCTGCCATGAGTCTATCTTTAATTTGTTTACATGAAATTTCGAGTGGTGATCGCCCGCACAAATGCCCCATTTTTCTACCCAAACTTGTAAGTTTTTTGCCGTAGCCTTGCAAAAATATTTCAATATTTTTTTCAGACTGCGGCAAACTGAGTGGCGTGACCTGGGCCTTAAGGAGTGGGGGATCATTTTTTTGAAGCTCATCGGTTCCAAGAATATTTTTCATAATCACACGCAATTTAGGATTCATTGTGAGCAGATCCTGAGTGATCCCTTTTGATTCAGGTAAAAGTGCGCACAAATGCGCAGTGAACTGATCCATCTTGCAGGCCTCTCGACTCAAATGGAGTGAATTATGAACTCGGGGGGCCCATTCATTGACCCAAAGTGTATCGTTGTCGTCCAAAAACAGCTCGACGGTTAAAAGTCCAAAATATTTAAGATTCTCACAAACTCTTTTCAACCAGCTTTGCACGAGTTTTTCGCTCTCACTGGGAATTTTAAGACTCTCCGGGATTGGAAGTTCAGCCCAGGCACAAACTCCATTTTTCTGCTCAGTAAAAATAAGCGGAAAAAAATAGATTTCCTCAGGGTTGCTTTTTAACCGAACACACGAGAGAGCTAGCTCGGCTTTTATTTTTATCTTTTTTTCTACAAAAATTTGAGTCGTTAACCTGGGGTCAGAACCCTTTAAAAAAACTTTAAGTTTTTCAGTAGGATTATGAATTTCTGAAAGGGAATCTAGAAAATAAGTTCCCCGACCGTCGTAGCCTCCCGTAGACCATTTCAAAACCCACTCTTCACCAGAATTAGAAAAAATCTCAGGGAACGTTTGACTCAGGTCAAAAAAATCGGAGGTAGGAATCCCAAGTTTTTTAGCCAACTGTTTTTGTTTATATTTATCAGTGAGAATTTCAAGAGATCCAAATGAAGGACATAAAACATGAGGATCCAAGCCTAGGATTTTGAAATCATTCAAAGTTGGGCAAAAAAATTCACTCTCTAAGGTTAAAATATCGCAGGCCTTTGCAAAATTTTTAAATTGGGAATCCGCAAAGGAGGTCGAAAAATAAAACTGAGCGGAGCCCAATGAATCCGAGAGTCCCAAAAACGCGGGCTCATTTTGAGATTTTAAAAAAAATTTTAATTCGAGAGGCCGCGGGCTGTGCGCCTGAGCCCGCCGAAGGCTCTGCCCCATCATAAGTGCAAGCTGCCCACCACCAATAATCCCGATTGTAAAAGTTTCTGCCATAGCCGCCCTCTTTTCTAGTCGCTCGTTATGAATAATCAAGTTAACGACCCCAAACAACACCGCTGACAGTACCAAGCGAATACAAGGAAATTAACTCAAACTTAACCTGACGTGTTCGAACAAAATTGTACAATCAGGAAATGAAACATGGGGTGGTTTCGTGTGTTTGGTTTTTTTTACTTGTTTTCCAACTCGGGTGTGTAGAATTCACTACTATCGTCAATCCCGTTGCCAAAAACAAAACTTTGGATACCCCACCTACCGGCGACACTGGAACCGGAGGCTCCGGTGCAGATGTCAACTCGGGTGGAGATGTGAGCAATCCCTCTCCACCACCTAACTCCACGCCGCCCGTGGGAAATCCCTCGTTGCCGCCACCACCGCCGCCACCACCGCCACCACCACCTCCACCA
>CAXNEW010000014.1:0-32693 GCA_964201665.1 Bdellovibrionota bacterium | reverse complement strand
GGGAGGGAACTGGATTGGGCTTGTCAATTAGCAAAGGTATTTTAGATGAACACAAGGCTACCATTGAGGTCTTAGGTCACATGCCTAATACTTGTTTTGAAATTCGATTCCATAAGGCCGAAATCGCTAAGGCCGCCTAGTTTTTGTTTTACTAGATCTCCTTGGGCTCACTTACTAACAATCGAAGGCATAGGCAGCTACTTCTACAATTTTAGAAGCAGCCATTTGTTAACTTGGCAAACATGACAGAGATTCTGTAAACGGGAAAACATTTTTCATTTGCTCGAGCCTGTTGGGCTTCGTTTAAGCAGGGATCTGAGGGTCAATAGCGCTGCTAGCAGCATCGACGTAATGAGGGCAGCGGCAAAGAGTTTCTCTGAATTTCCTCGGGCCACAGCGAGCCACCCAACACTGGCTCGCCAGGAAAAGGTAAATACAAGAAGCACTACCAAACCGAAACCAGTTTTGAAGGCCCATCGCTTGCCTTTTTTTAAAAGAATGCCGCTTAAAATACTTAGAATTCCAAAAAGACCGCCTGAGTATAAAGCCGTGAGGGCTTTAGAGGGGTTTGAAAGATAGCCAACCAAACCCGCGACTAGAAGGTAGATACCAAAAAGAATCAGCGCATGGGACTTGTGATTATAGGGTTTCATGAAATTCCTCCTTTAGTCTAAATTTAGCAGATCTGAACCTTTGGGCACTCTCGGGATTTACAAAACCCGATATCAGGACATCTAGACGTCTAGATATCACGATATCCGGTGAATTTAATTTGGCGCGCAAGGAGGGCATTGTACCGCTTAACTAGGAAGAAATTGGAAAATAGAAAGTGGAGGGCCAAATTTTCGCGAAAGCGAAAATTTGGCGGAGAGAGAGGGATTCGAACCCCCGGTACCTTTTACAGTACGTACGCTTTCCAAGCGTGTGCCTTAAACCACTCGGCCATCTCTCCGTTAAGTCGTGCTATCGCACGACAGGTTTTAATCGATGTCCGGGTCCCGGATTTTGCATTCGCAAAATTGAGGGCACCGTGACTCGGCCATCTCTCCGTTACGTCGTGCTATCGCACGACAGGTTTTAATCGATGTCCAGGTCCCGGATTTTGCATTCGCAAAATTTTTGCACCGGGACTCGGCCATCTTTCCTAGCCCTTGCCCTTTTTTGGGGTGGCGTGGATACTGGATGAATATGGGTGATTTTTCAATAGCCTTAGAGAGTCTTTCAGTGCCGGCCCTTCCAACAGGCCTTGGAGCCTTCCTGGGACCCTTTCCCGTGGTTTTGTGGTGCCTGGGATTATTCTTTTACGCCCTTTCTCGGTGGTCCAAGCTTAAAGGACTCGAGCCTACAGCTCTCGTTTTTGGAGTCTTAGGCTGTTTGCTAGCTTGGCCCCTGGCAAAAACCCAACAAATGACTGTGGGTGCCGCTCTCCCGGGTTTTAGTGGCGCTTTTTTGCTTCCCTTGGATTCCGAAAAAAGCCAAACGGCTCTCGTTTTTTCGTCCTTTGGATGGGGCTTCGCCCTATTGGTTTATCTTGTTGAAGTCTTTTTTTTAAGGCCACGTTCCAAAGCAACGCCTTTTTCCATGGGACTTCTAGCTTTGGCGCCCATGGTTTTGTCTGCAGCCTTTGTGGGTTTGGGGTTTCGCACAGCATTTCAAACGGCGACAGCAGATTCGGTGCCCCCTGAAATTTCAAATTCTCCTGTGGAGTTAACTGCGACACCCGAGGAGCCGAAACCTACAAACGATTTACAGGCCACCACAAGCATACCTCAAAAAATGGACGCCCAAGCACAAACCCCCGAAGAAAAAAATCCAATTCTGACAAAGCCGTCTGGAAGGTAAAACAGAATCACTGATGAATTTTGTTAAATTTTTATTTCTGACCTGCGGAGTTCTGGTTTTTTCCGAAACGAGGGCAAAGAGTGTATTTTCGCTTAAAAAAGTTTGTCAGAGTTTGCCTCAAATTACCGATATTGTTTCGCATCCGGACCCCTCAAATTTTGGTTTTTTCGTAAGCCATAAAACCGGTGAGCTTGGTTTTTGTGATAGCAAAAAACTTGAAATGAACTTGGTACATAAATTCGATGTAGTTACGCCGTCAGAAATGGGGCTTTTGTCTGTGGCCTTTAGTCCAGATTTCTTAACCTCGCGAAAATTTTTCATTCATCGCAACATAGCCAAAGCTAAAAAAAATATTAGCCAAATCAGCGAATGGAATTTTTCAATTCAAAAGGCATCTTTGATTTCGCCCCTTTTAAATCGAATTGTTTTTGAAATTGAACAACCCTATTCCAATCATAACGGTGGACCCTTACTTTTTCTTCCTAACGGAAAACTTTTATTGGGCTTGGGGGACGGCGGAGCTGCAAATGATCCTCATGATTTTTCTCAAAATCCAAATTCTCTATTTGGAAAAATTCTAGAATTTGATGTTTCGGCCTCGAGTCCGGTACCGACCCTTTTTGCGACGGGCCTTCGAAACCCATGGAAAATGACAATTGAAAGCGGCGAAACCCTTCTCGTTGCCGATGTTGGGCAAAACCAATTTGAAGAAATCAGTCGTGTAAAGCGCGGTGGCAACTATGGATGGAATATTAAAGAGGGATTTTCTTGTTTCAAAAAAAATCCACGTTGTAGTGAAAAAAAATTTGAGGACCCCATTTTTATCTATGATCATAGCAAAGGCCAATCCATAACTGGAGGCCATGTTGCCACCAGTTCAGAATACAAAACCCTAGTTAATCGTTATGTCTTTGGCGATTTTGAATCGGGACGTCTGTGGGCCCTAAATCCAACTCAGCCCCAGGATTTCATTGAGGTGCTCAAGACTGATTTTTCAATTTCCACCTTTGGTAAAACTCGGGACGGCAAAATTTTAGTCGCAAACTTTTATTCAGGCGAAATTTTTTCTCTCGAAGAAATTCAGTCATCCCGAACAAAGTGAGGGGCGACCTGTGTCAAACGGGGTCTTTGGGGGGTCCCCGTTTGGCTGGGGCGGTAAACGATTTCCACTTGGCAGCCAAGCGCGGTAGAGATCCCTCACTTCGTTCGGGATGACCTCAAGTCGCATGATGGCCGTTTCCCGGCAGCAACTAGAAGAGAACGCCGGCTACTATGTCTACTCCTCGCCATTTAACATTCACTCCAGCGACATCTGCAATATTGCTCAGGCCGAGTCTAAACCTTAGGTCAACGGCAACCGTAAGCATTGGAATCGGAAGTGCATAACCTGCACCAAACATAAGCCCCATATCGTTTTTATTAAAATTCAAAGTTGCAGTGCCAACTGTGATATTTGATGCGGTGTGGGCCACGCTTGTGCAGGCTGTTCCGTTGCAAGAGGTCAAATTGCCCAAGCCAACTCCGTAGTAACCGCCTGCCGCTAATCTAAATCCAAGTAGTGAAAGTTGTGCCATAACTGGAATCTCTAGATAACTAAGTTTGGCGCTGATATTGGCCGGAAATCCCGCAACGCGCTTGGTGTAAAGTAAGTCGGCAACAACGCCAACGGGGCCAAAACTTTGCTCAAAGCCTAAACCCCCAACGAATCCGGTTTTGGTTGAAAGCCCCGGAACTGCTACGTTGGCGACCGAGACCGTGGGGAAAGACAAGCCAGCTCCCAATCTCGGTCCAATGGCGGCTTCAGCCGTAGATACTAAACAGAGTGTGAGTCCTAAAAGGCCAAGATTTTTTATTACGTTTTTCATGAGCTTCTCCTCCAAATGTTGAAAAACAGAATACGTCAGAATGAACCAATTGAAAACTGCAGCCGAAAGGGATCCTGATTTTCTTCTGGGTCTGGATCAAAAGCAAAATCAAGAGCAATGGGTCCCACAGGGGTTGAATAGCGAAGTCCAAAACCAACACCCGATTTGACTCCGCTGGTTTGCCGCTCTTGGGAATTTAGAATTTTTAAAACTTTAACTTCGCCGAGGTCCCAAAAAAATGCGATTCCGAGGTCTAAGATGAGGGGTTGGCGAAACTCGAGTTTAACTTCGAAACTTTCCTGAGATAAAACCCCATCGCCGTCAAATCGAAGCGATTTTTCATCCAAAGACCTGATCGAGGTTCGCCCTCCGAGAACCAGTCGTCGATTTTCAGGAATACCGGTAGAGTCACCGAGGCCCATAATTCTTGCATAAAGCAAGGCTATTGCAAAAATAGCGCCGTCATTTCCAACTGCAAAATATTTATTCAAGTTTTGCCGCAACACCAAAAAATGGGCATTCCGGTCACCGCCAAGTGAGGGCGCTGCAAAATCATAACTGGATTGTGAATACCAACCTTTGGAAGGATTAAAAAAATTATTTCTAAAGTCGAGTGTTAGGGTCGTCCCTAAACTCGAAATTCGGTAGCGTTCCGAGGAGCGGGTGACAGTGGTGCCCTCTACCACATCAAAAATTCGGGGTAGCCCTACCTCGTAGAGTCTGTGCACGATTCGAAAATGTTCATTGAATTCTTTTTCAAGGGCAAGGCCAAAGGAAGTTTCTTCGGAATTAAATCCTTTTTGAGGGACTCCATTTGAAAAAACTAATTGATCATCTTTTTCATAGCCAAGATTAAGTCTCAGACGCACAGGAAAATTTAAAAAGTACGGCTCCAAAAATGTTAGGCTGTAACGTTGCTCGTAGAATTGGTAATTCAAAATTTTTCGAGAAACTTGGGCTCTTAAATTTACGCCCCGGTTCCATCCGCCAAGATTTCGGTACTTGAATTCAAAAGAACCCACGAGTCCGAGTTCCGAACGGTAACCGGGGCCAAACTCGATTGAACCGGGCACAGTTTCCACCACACGAACTCTCAGATCCTTTTCTTGTTTTTCGATTCCGTCACCTTCAAAACGAGGACGACTTAAAATTCTACCGCCTACGGCCTCAAAACTTGCTGAGCCAAAAATTCCTAAACCCAATAAATCCTGTTCTGCCTGCCTTATAGCAAAGGGATTCCATTCGGCGCCTGTTTTCAAGTCACGATCATTGAGGGCCCGAAAGATAACTCGGGGTTTAGTGTCCCCGTTGCCGATAACTGATGTGGACGCGATAAACAATTGGGGTCCTGGCTGAATCTGAAAGTTAACATCGACCAAGTTTTTTTCGAGATCAATTTTGAAAAGTTTTCCCTCTGATAAATCAATAGAAACTCTAAGAAAACCTAATTTTCGATAGGCCGATAGAATAGAATCAGCTGTGCTTTTTAGAGTTTCGATGTTGGCGGGGTCTCCTGGGCTGACGCCCACCATGGTTTCAAGTTCAGCATTTGTGAGTAAAATATTTCCATTGACCTCAACACTTCCCACTGTAAATCGTGGCCCCAATTGAAGGGTAAGGTCCATTCCTACGACGCGACTGGAGTCGGGTTCTTTAAATTTTAAATCCAAAATGCGAGCCTGAAGAAAACCTCTTTGCTTAAGGTGATCTAAAAACACACCCTGCCGCGATCTCACGGCGACTTCATCAAAATAAGTTTTGTGAAAGGGACTTTGAAGCGGTTCAATCCATTTAGAAATACCCAAAGAGGGTGCGGCATTGTCCCGATCTTCAATGCCCTCAATTGAGAATTCTCCAAGAAAAAAGCGCTCCCCTTCATTTATTTGGAATTCAATAAGTTTTTCTTCGCCATTAACTATGGATCGGGTATCGACTTTGACATTCAAATATCCAGCTGACTTAAACAAAGACTCAACAAGTGAAACGGATTCTGTAAGGCTAAAGGGCACTCCGAGTCGTTCGGGTCTGTCCAAAATTCGGGCTCGTAAGTCGCGTTCCCAAAAAGCTGTATTACCAAAGGTCTGGATATTATATTTTTTGCCTTTTTGTAACTCGAGAACAATCTCAAAGGTCCCATCCTTTTTACGCACGGGATTGGCGTTAAGTTTGACATCAAAGAAGCGAGAATTGCGAAGCACCTGGCCCCAGGCCTGCATGGATTCTGTAATTGCAACCCAATCCATGGCGACAGAAACAGGAAGAACAAAATATCCACTCGAGGGGTCACTGCCTTCTGAAAATCCTTTCACAATATCGATTGGGGCTGAAAAGATTTTTCGAAAAAGTTCAACTTCATCTTCAAAATCTTTTGGATTTCCCCTGTCCCAATACTTTTGTTGAATGACTTTAAAAAAATCTCTTTGGTCGTTTGGAGAAAAATTTTTAAAACCCAGGGAACTGATTTTCATGCGTGACCCTAGATCAATTGTCGCTATCAAATTTCGTTTTTCAGATTCCGGAGCCCCTTCGAAACTCATAACAATTGAGGGGCTTTCAAATCCTCGATCCATGAGTCTTTTGGTAAGGCGGTCTTTGACTTCGCCTAAAAAATCGAGATTCATCACCTCGCCCTCGGCAAGGCCGATAACTCCCTTGAGATCATCATGGAGTTCGTTTGCTTCAAAGGTCTCATTTTCGAGGCCTGTGATTCTTAGAAGACTTGTTCCTAAAACAGGGGCGAGTTCTATAAAAATTTTTAGATTGAGACTGCTGGGGTCATAGCGAACCCCAATGCTTCTGTAGGCCTGAGTTTCTGCCAAACGATTCAGGCCATCGGAGGCTTTTGCGGGGCTATAAACTTCTCCAACTCTTAATCCTAAGGTTTCAACAATTTGAATTCTATCGACTTGTTTTGAACCCATGATCTCGACCCGACCGATGCGTCCACTTGGATCTGTTTGCGCCCTTGAGAATGAAGAAACAAAAGTTCCTATTCCAAGCGCTAAGATAAAAGTAGAAAGGAATTTTAAATGAGGCATTTTTATTTCACGTCAAATTTAAACCTTAAATCTACTCCCACTGAGGTGTCTTCGTTTTCATTTCCTTGTTCCCAAACCCCAGTGACGTTTACATTTTTTAAAAGATTATAATCTACCTGAAAATTTCGTTCAGGCTTTGCAAAATCAAGAGAATTTCCAAAACTAGCAGTTACCTTATCCGTGAGCTTTCGGGTTACCATGACTTTTGGAATAAATTCTTTTTGGGCTTGGTCAGGTGCTGCGCGAAACTGAACTTGAAAACCTGTTGTCTTATCGAGGCCCTTTCCTAGAGTTTTTCCAAAAAGAGCTTGAAAGGCTTCAACTCGGGCAGCGCCAGCCAAATCGGCATTAGCATCTAGGCCACCCTGGTCCGTTCTAACCAAACCAAAAGCAAGTAAACTTACAATATCTTGTGTTGGCAAAGTGGGGTCGCTCGAAAATTCTAACAAGGGATCGAGTCCTGGACCTTTAACTTTGAGTTCTATTCTGTAGTCCTGGTTATTAGCTTTGACCAAGGTATTGCCCTGAACATTGACTGTAGGGGTTCCAGGTTGTCCCCCCGGAAAATCAATTGTTCCTTGAATAACCTGAAATGAATTTTGATTAGCAAAAAAGTTTCCAGCTCCAAGTTTTGCCCGTCCTTTAATTTCTGGCAAAACATCGGTTCCCTTTAAATTCATCCGGCCAGTCAACAAAACATCTGCCAGTGAATTTTTTACTCGGGTTTGAGAGCCTAACTCAGATTCAATATTAAAATTTAGAACAGGACTCGCCCGATCAATGTCAGTGAATGCGCCCGCCGTAAACTCCTTTGAGTAAAGGGCATTGGTAACAATGACATTGCCCGCAAGCAAATAGGGCACTTTTTCTCCGGTGATTGTCATTTCCCCTGTGATTTCTGCAGGAACATCATCCATTACGATAACCTGAGCTTTGTTCAAAGTTGCTTTAATGCTCGCACCAGGCTTTTCAATAGAAAGGCGATAGCCGCCCGATAACTTCGCGTCGCCGGTTCCCATTCTGCCAGTGGCTTCTGTAAAATTAAGGATCTGAGAGGCTATGTTGAATTTTCCTTTGAGTTGTTCAATCGGAAGTCCCAATCCCCGGATTTGCATGGTTCCATTTGAAAGTTCACCCTGGGCCACGAGGCTTGAGATGTTGGGGTTAAGGGGAAATGTCCCAGTGGCTATGAGTTGGCCTTCAAAAAATTGAAAATTAGGAACAACTAAATCCAAAAATGCCAAATGAGTGTTTAGACTAAACCCAAGAGATTTGTCCCCGGAGTTTCCAGTAAACAATAACTGTTTGGACTGATCGGTCTTGTAATAGGTATTCTTCAACAAGACGCCGTTTTTCCATGAAACTTCATTTTTTCCGGCAATCTCTAAAAAGGGGGTTAATAGGCCTTCTCGTCCTGAGGGTCCAGCAATCGAGAGGTTTTCGGTTTCAATCCTACCTTGCTGTGGAGCCCAATCCACACTTAGGCGCCCTTGAGTTGAAACATTGCGAAGGCTCGGCCAATTTTTTAAAAAAGCAAAACCGCCATAGATTCCAAGTTCATTAAGCGAAAGTTTGAGCAGGTTGGGTCCCTTACCTGAAAGGCTCTCAAGTTTAAGGTCAATATTCTCGGGAATAGAAAAATTAATTTTTAGATCTTCATTGTTTCCAGAGACGTTCACATTCCCAATAGGGAAGGGTTTCCCGCCTAATCGAATATTGTTTGTTGTTCCCTGGATGCCCCAGCCCTCAGCTCGGCTCCAAAATCCCCTCGCTCTCAGATTGCCTTCTTTTAAATCGTCGAGGCCCATTCCTAAATTTAACTCCGCGATTGGAAAATTCTCTGAAGAAAAATCGATTCGACTCCCTTTCTCGGGATGCAAAAGTCCGGATGCCAAAACTCGGTTGCCTCGTGATTCCGCGTCGATAGAATCTAAAAACAAAATGCCATTTTTGTATCTTGATCTTAAATTGCCCTTCGAAAACGGAATGCCAAAAAGTGAAAAATTATTCATTCTGAACTTAATAGGGCCACCAAAAAAATCTTCGTCTTCTTTTTTTAGGCGTCCAGCAAAATCAAGGTCACCAGAAACGAATCCGCTAAAAATTTCTTTGGTTTGACCTTGCAGTTGTGAGCGGATTTCTAGGCGATCGAGGTCAGCCCTAAGTTTTAAATGATTGCCTTTGGAGTCCATTGTCATTTTTCCATTGATAGCGGCTTTCCCGCCGCCATTTGCAAGTTTCAAGGGCCCAATAACCAGAGCGAGGTTCTCGAAACCGACATTTCCGATCAGAGTTCCGAAGTTCTGGCCTTCTACTCCAACATTCTCGAGGTTGAGTTTTCCTTTCACCCACGTCCATCCGGTTTTCGGATTGAGTCTTTCGTCATACAAGACATCAGAATCAAGAAGACCCTGCCCCTGTGGAGCCAGACCCAAAAATTCTGTGAGCATCTCGGCAAGGTTCATGGTCTCACCCTTGGCTAAAAGTTTTAAAACAAGGGGATCGTAAGCGATATCTCCCTTAATTCCCAAAACACTTTTTTCAGACCAAATTAGCTTAATGTCTTTCAAGTCAATTCGATCTGAAAAAACTTCTACGGGGCCCTGCAGTTTCAGGGGATGCAATCTGAGAAGTGGAGATTTTAAATCACGAAAATTCGAAATATCGGCTCCCTCAACTACAGTTTCGTTAACAGTGAGTTCAGGAATTGCGTCGAGTTTGAAGGGATTCAACAATCCGTTAACCGGAATTTTTCCCGAAAAAACCAAACCCACAGGACAAAGTTGCTCGCCCGTAGCGATCAAAATGCCACAGAGTCCTACTTCAGAAAAAGCGAGGTCCCCCGAAATCCTTTTTTCATCAGTTGAAAGATCAATGCGTAAATTTTTTGATTCAATTTCTTTGCGCCATTCTGGAGCATCTCCTGAATCTCGAGGAAGAACCAATCGAAGTTGGGAAATCTTGAGGTCCCCCGCAGTTTGGGAAAACTCAATATCCACATCGTTAGGTGTAAAGCGATTGAGTTTCAGACCGCGTCCAGAAAATTTCCCCTTAAGTGAGTCAAATGAATTTTTATTGGTCGTGAGTTCAAAATCACTTTGAACCAGTCCCTCAAGGGGATTGGGTAGGGTAGAAATTAATTTTGGGTTTGGGGCCAAAAACTGAGTGATTGCATTCAAGTGCCCCTGAGTTCTCAGCGAGACCAGTCCTGGCCACCTGCCATTGGACTCAAGTTTAAAAAAACTTGGGTTTTGGCCAAATTCAAAATTAATCCGTGGAAACAAAAAGAAAAAGTCAGTCCGAGTTGAACGAACCAATGAAATTGAAAGATCTAAAACCTTTATGGTGTCCGATAATTTTCCAATTTTAAAATCTTCAAGTTTGGACTGTAGGCGTGCCTGTCCATCGCCGTAGTTCTCGATTTCCAAACTTCCGTTTTTGAGCTGAATATTGTCTAAAAGAATTTTTAAATTCTGGATGCGTAGACTTTCGAAGCGAATATTTTTTTTGTTTAAACTTTCTGATAAATTGAAAACCTTTTTACCCACCGTATTGGGTAGTGCTAACAGGGCTTCTTTTTGTGATCCCGAATTTGTTTGTGGTGATTCGGAATCAAACATAGAATCGATTTGGTTTTTTAGATTTGTTGGAAGTGAGCCACTCAGGGTGGGCGAAACGAGGTCAATCCGAGACATGTTGAGTTTGCCAAAAAGGAGGCCGAGTGGAGAAACTGAAAAGCTGACTTCGGGAGCCCGAAGTGAATAAGAATCCTCTTGAAGTTGAAAGTTGCTTAGCGAAACCGAAAAACTTCCGACATTGACTTGCCATGACTGGGCATCAACTTTCAGTCCCGTACGAAAGCGAGCCACCTTGAGCGCCCAGGTGAGGGAAGTTTCTGAAACGTAAGGGGATTGAACTAAGGCAAAGAAATACAAAACCGGGAGGCTTAAAAAAAGAACACAGATAACAAATCGTTGCTTAGCAAATCTCATTTTTGGCAATCCTCAAAAAAAAGGATTCCTAAACTTCTAGGTGCCTCTTTTTTGATTTTGGGAGAGTGATTCAAGACGTTGATTTACATCAAGGTAATTCGTGTCCTCTGAAGCCACTGCCCTATATCTTAATTCTGCCTTGTCCCTCATTCCGAGTCCATCAAAGGCCATGCCAAGAAGATAGTTACTGTGTGTCTGATTTCCGTCACTCCAGGTGAATGTTCCACAGAGGCCAATGGCTTCTGAAAACTCATTGGATTCAATCAGACATCGAATTCGCCAAAGCAAAACTCTCTCTGTGGTTTCTTCATCAAATAGGTCAGTTTTCCCAAGAATTGGCGTCAAAATTTCGTTGGCTTTTTGCCAGTCGCCCAGGCTTCCGCTCAAGAGTGATAATTCTAAAACCAGCCAAGCGGTGTCTGAGTTTTGACTCAATTGCTCGAGGTCTTTTGGATCAATCAAACTTTGCAAGCCACCTGGAATGAGAGGCGATTGTGAGAGCTTTTGAAACTCATCTTTCCCCATCCGGAGCTCCTTGAGAATCGATTCAAGAGCCTCGGCTGGGTACTTAAATTCCATTTACTTTTTCTCACCTTTGAGGAGTTTTTCCTCAATCCACTTGGTGTAAAATTGGGCTTTTGGGAAAGCAGGATTTTCAAGAATTCTTTGGTGCAAAGGAATATTTGTTTTGATTCCTTCGACAACGGTTTCTTTGAGGGCCCGTTGCATGCGAATGGTCGCTTCTTCGCGGGTTTCGCCCCAGGTAATAACTTTGGCAATCATCGAATCATAAAAAGGCGGAACTTTGTAACCTTGGTAGGCAGCGGAATCCACTCGAACCCTTCGACCGCCAGGAGCAATGTAGGTCGTGATAACTCCCGGGCAGGGAATAAAAGTTGTAGGATCTTCGGCGTTGATTCGAACTTCAATAGCATGCCCTTTAAGTTTGATATCTTCTTGTTTGAATCTCAATCGCTGGCCTTGAGCTACCAACAATTGTTCGCGAATCAAATCTAGGCCAGTGATTTCTTCCGTAACGGGATGCTCCACCTGAACTCGCGTGTTCATTTCCATAAAATAGAAATTCATTTTTTCGTCGACGATGAATTCGACGGTTCCTAGGCCTTCGTAGTTAGAGGATCTGGCAACATCACAAGCCGATCTTCCCATTTTTTCTCGAAGCTCGGGTGTCATGACGGGAGAGGGGGCTTCTTCTATAATTTTTTGGTGGCGCCTTTGCAAAGAGCACTCTCGTTCTCCCAAATGAATGACGTTTCCATGAGAGTCCGCCAAAATTTGAATTTCGATATGCCTAGGGCACTCGATGTACTTTTCAATAAAAATATCAGGCGAGCCAAAGGCGGTTTGACTTTCACTTCGTGCAGCAAAAAAAGTTTGTTCTAAATCAGATTCGGCTCTTACCACGCGCATTCCGCGACCGCCGCCTCCATTACTCGCTTTTATCAAGACGGGGTAACCGATTTTACGGGCAGCTTCGCGGGCATCGACAAGGTCTGAAAGGACTCCGGTCCCCGGAAGCAAAGGCACATCGGCTTTTGCAACAGTTTCGCGCGCATTAACTTTTGAGCCCATCATGCGCATACTCTCGGCGCTTGGCCCAACAAATTTTACTCCGCATTTGGTTACAATTTCTGCAAATTCCGCTCGTTCGCTAAGGAATCCATATCCCGGATGAACCGCGTCTGCGCCCGAAAGTTCAATGGCCGAAAGTAGCGAAACCATATTCAAATAGGAAGCTTTTGGTGAGTCTGCCCCAATACAAACGCTTTCGTCGGCAAAACGAACATGCAAGTTTGTTGCGTCACATTGGCTATGAACAGCAACAGTCTTAATGCCCATTTCCCGAGCGGTACGAATAATGCGAACTGCGATTTCGCCCCGATTGGCTATGAGAAGTTTTTTCATAACGGTTCAATTTCGAACAAGGGTTCTCCGAATTCAACTGGGGTGCCATTATTTACTAAAATCTTCATGATGCGGCCTTTCACATCAGATTCAATTTCGTTCATAAGTTTCATGGCCTCGATGATACATAAAGTGTCGCCAACACCAATGGTGGAGCCTTCCTTAACAAAGGGATCCTGATTGGGGCCTGGTGAGCTGTAAAAAGTTCCAACAAAAGGCGAGGTGATGAGCTGAAACTTGCGGCTCGGCTGCGTGGATTGGGCCACAGTCGCTTGTGAATTCGAGGGGGCTAGTGTGCCGAGAATCTGAGTGCTCAAGCTTCCCGAAGAATTTTCCCGTCTTCGCAGGCGATATGAGGCGGCACCTTCTGAAAAATCCAATTCAACTAAATCGTTTTCCTTCATGAAACCGATAAGGTTGTTGAGTTTGGAAAGGTCTGGGCCAGCTGACTTCTTATTTGTTGACTTTTTCAACGTAGTCTCCGGTTCGGGTATCGATTTTGAGCATGTCCCCTTCTTTAAGGTGGAGGGGAACGTTGACGGTGTGGCCGCCTTGCAATGTTGCGGGTTTGGAGGCGCCTGTTGCTGTGTCGCCCTTAAATCCGGGTTCACAATAGGTGATCGGCAAAACAACGAAAATGGGTATTTCAACGTTGATGGGTTTTTCGTCAAAAAACAAAACCATAACATCCATGTTGTCGGTTAAAAATTTTACTTGGTCACCAATCATGGTTTTGTTGAGGGTGAGTTGTTCGTAGGTTTTTTTATCCATGAAAGTTAACATTTCACCCTCGGGATAAAGAAACTGAACTTCGCGAGCTTCCAGATTAGGTTCTTCGAAGCGTTCACCCGACTTGAAGGTGCGTTCCAGCATTTGCCCCGTTTGTAGATTTCTTAACTTACAACGAGTGAAGGATTGACCCTTGCCCGGCTTGACGTGTTCAAAATCAACAATTGTGTAGGGATGTTTATCAATTTGAATTTTTGCGTTTTTTCGAAAATCATTAGTTTCTAACATGGATTGCCCGGGTTTAGCGTAAACTGGGCGCGCTTCCAAGCATTCGAAGCCAGGTTTCAAGAAGAACTTTTTTCCTTAAAATTCTGTGAAGCCTTTCGGACCGGGATTGTCGAGTGTCCTCGTTTTTTCCATGGCCTAAAGTATTGAAATCATGGGCTGTTTTGGCTAGACGGCGATTTGTGGGGGGAGGCGGGCGTCCGCGAAGCGGACTCGCAAGCAGAGTCTCGTTCTTTTGAGGTCCCTGCAGTGAACGTTCGAGTTCGGGGTCACTTGCGATTTGGGGAGCCAAGCCTTTGAGGGTATCAAATTCCTTTCGGGCGAGCTGGGTTTCTCCCAAACCCCCAAGAATTTTTACTAATATTTTTCGGGCCAATAAATTATCGGGGTAGAAAGTCACAACGTTTTCGGCTTCCACACGCGCTTCTCCAAATCGGTGAGCGTCTAAAAGAACATGGGCTAAGGCAACTTTTCCACCTGCATAGTAGGGATTTTTTTTGATCCCTTCACGACAAATTTCTTCAGCCTCCCCAAGGCGTCCTAAGCGTCGATAAAGATCCGCCAAGGGAGCGAAAACTCTTGAACTTGAATTTTGTTGATAAATTCGCAGATAGCGTTCGAGCTCTTCTCGATCTACAGAATTTGAGTTGGATTCAGTTGGATTCAGCATGAAGACTATTCTCCACAGTTAATCTGATTTGAATCTTTACTCCAGAGCTCATATCGCTCTACCGAACTTGAATTTGAGGTGACAGTCATTTGGGGGGCTGCGCACCCTCCGCTAAAGTTATAGGTGAGTGTTTCAGACGAGGTCTCGCCCTGAACCACTAGAGTCTTCTGGTTTACATTGTGAGTGTACTGACCCAAAAAAATTCGAGGTGCACTTCCTGCGTTTCCATTCACCACTTCATACTCACAAATTCGAGTACCCGGTTCAATAACAAGAACTTGAAAATTAAGCGCAAGTTCAGCTTCTGTTTTTGGAGGTGAATAACCTGATATCATTCTCCAGGCTCCAAAAATCTCAGTAACATTGGTTGCAGATCCATCGCTTGCTGTGCAGGTGGTCGTTGAAGAATTGCAGCCAGCAACGACCACGAGATTCAATGCGAGACCTAAAAAAAGGAACCTTTGCATCTCTTCATTCTGCCTGGCTTAGGCCTAAGAACAAATGTCAAAAAGGCATCAGCCTGGGGTGTCAGCCTGGATCTCTAAAGAGTTCTTGTGTGGATTTTTTGAGCAGATGGAAAGCGATTTTTCTTTGAACAAAAACCAAAATGAACGGACCCGAAATTGCAGAAACTGTGAGAGCCAAAAACGGAGGGGGGCCAAGGGGTATGTCAAAAACCCAACGGCAGGCGGCCCCTGTGGCTATGAGAGAGGCCAGTACACCCGATACAACTCCTGAAACCCCAGCTAAACAAATTTCAGTTGAAATAATTCCTAGAAGCGAACTCGTATCGGTTCCAAGAGCTCGCCAAAGTGCAAGCTCTTGGGTGAGTTCACGTCCTTTTGAAAGAGCGAGTCCTAAAAAGACAAAAAAACAGGACGCGATACTAAAAAGACTCATCGAAAGGACGGCAAACGAAAGCTGATCCAAAATCTTTAAGAGCCTCTGGGCGACACCTTCAGCGTCCACCACTGAAATTTCTGGATATTTTTTCATCAACCGATTTTGGGTCTCAACAATGGTGTTTGAGGGAATTCGGGCAAAACCCACAGAATCCAAAGGCGCCCCTTCAATATCGTCAGGATGCACGACGATAAAAAAATTTGGCTGAAGATTAAACCAGTCAACCTTGCGAATACTGCGAATTTCACTCTCTAAAGGGACCCCTGAAATTTCAATTCCTAATGAGTCTCCAACTTTCAAGTCCATCCGTTTGGCGAAACTTTCTTCAATCGAAACTCTCAACTTTTTTTCAATCGGTGGGCCAAACGAATCGGGTGAGCCTTTAAGAACTCGTTCTCCGAGGCCCAAATCTTTTCGCCGGGTTATGAAGTATTCTCGGGTCTGAAAAAACCTCTCAGATTCATCGTCATTTACCGGTTGGGCATCGTTTTGAATGGGCTTGCTATTTAAATTCAGTAAACGCGCTTGAGTTATGGGTGTCGTTTCGAGTTCAGGAAAGTCTTTTTTAACGTCCATCAAAAGTTCTTCTGGAATTCCGACAACAAAAACATTGGGCACTCCAAATCTTGTGGCAATGTCGAGTTGCCCCCTAAGGCTGGAAGCAATCCATAGCAGTGTCAGAACTAAAAAAAGACTTAACCCTAAGCAAACAGAAACTGTTTGGTTTTGAGACATTTTTCGCAAAAATCCAAGAGTTCCATATTTCAAACGAAAATGATTTTTGAGACTGTGGAAATTAATTTTCAGAAAGGCAGATTGCAAAAAATTTAGGAGTCCAATTACAGCTGCTGAAACTATAAGACCCAAAATAAAAAAAGAGCTCATTGTGAGGCTTCTTGAGATGGCTCCAATTAAAATCAATGCGCCTAAAGTTAGCCAAAGCCCATCTTCAAGTGTGAATTTCACAGTTTGGCTATCGTCCTGGCGAATGGCCAGTGAAACCGGGAGTTTTAAAATTTCGCGCATAGGCACCCACACAGCGAGAAACAAAGTGACAAGACTTAAAAAACACCCAAGCACCAAAGGACTGAGGTACGAAAAATCAGCAAAATCTGTTCCCAAGGCCTGACGAGCGTAAGTTGCCACAAGGCTTTCTAGGGCAAGACCCACGGCACTCCCTAAAATCAGGCCAATGATTCCAACTGAAAGGGACTCTAAAAAGGCACTCCAAAGCAAAGTGCGTTCGTTGACGCCTAAACACCTTAAAGTTAGCAGTGGTCCCAGTTGAGCCAAAAACTGAGACCTAAAGACCGTAAAAATTCCAACCCCGCCAAGTAACAGGGCAGTCAGCCCGACAAAGCCCAAAAAATTTCGAAGTCGATCTAAAACTCGGGCAGCCTGGCGGTTAGCGTGTTCGGGTGAAACAATTCTCCAATGGGGATCAGGAGCAGACTTTCGAAATTTTTCTTTAAATTCAGGAGTGGAAAGTGGACTTCTCACAAGAAGTTGCTGAAAAATCCGGGCACCCCGCCCTGCCAAGCCCGTTTTTTCTATCTGGGATTTATGAAATATTACCCTTAGGCCAAGTGCAAAGGCTCCCGCGACGGATTGAGGTTCTTCTTTTAAAAAGGCAATGACTTTAAATTCACTGCGTCCCAACTTTACCTGGTCACCGATTTGGACCCCTCTTGTCGCAAATCCTTTGTCGACAACAATTAAATCTTTACCCTCTAAGTCTTCCAGCGAAACTTGGGGTTCAGTTACAAAATTGCCATAAAAGGGGAAACCTCTTCCTGCAAGGGCTCGCGCCGCTACGGTGCCCACAGTTTCGTTTTTTAAATTATCCCGGTAGCGTAATGAACTTACAAAATCCATCTGTTCGATAACACTTTGGGAGTTGAACTCTTCCTGGAGAGCTTTTTTTACGGATTCATCAAAGGGTCTCCAAGAATGTATCTGAAAATCCGCAGCAAGCATGCTTTTCGTGTCGCGCTTAATTGTGTTTTCAATTCGTAGAGAAAATCCCTCAAGGGCTACCAGGGCTGCGACGCCGAGGCTTAGGCTCATGGCCAAAAGTATTCGAGACCTTGACCAAAGGGATTTGCCCCGAGTCGCAAGGGCCCAAGTGAAACGAATTTTCTGTAAAAATTCTCTCAAACCCATTCACCATCCCGAAGCTGGAGAGTTTTATCGCCGTGTTTTGCCACCTCAGGGTCATGAGTGACAACAACTAGAGTTGAGTTGTTCTCAATTCGAAGTTGATTCAGCAAATCCAAAACAACATTCCCATTTTTTGAGTCAAGATTTCCTGTGGGCTCATCGGCAAATAGAATTTTGGGTTGGGCGGCAAAGGCTCGAGCTACGGCAACCCTTTGCTGCTCACCGCCTGAAAGTTGGCTTGGCAAATGGTCTAAACGATTTTCAAGTCCTACTTTTTTGAGCAAAAGTATTCCTCTTTCGGACTTGTCAAACTGTCCTAAAATTTCCAGAGGCAATAAAACGTTTTCAAGAGCGGTAAGGGTTGGAAGCAGTCTAAAGCTTTGAAAAATAAAACCCATTTTGTCA
Source organism: Bdellovibrionota bacterium (assembly GCA_964201665.1). Lineage (GTDB taxonomy): Bacteria > Bdellovibrionota > UBA2428 > UBA2428 > UBA2428 > CAXNEW01. The sequence continues at coordinate 14,878 of CAXNEW010000014.1, read as the reverse complement.
GCCCGAAATTTTGCCCTCTCTTCTTCATTGAGGTTTTCCAAAAAAGTTCCGTCGATTTGAATTGACCCCTGAGAGACTGTATCGAGGCCAGCCAAAAGAGAAAGCAATGTCGATTTGCCGCTACCCGATGGGCCCATAAGAGTTGTCCAGCTTTGTGCTTCGATTTTAAAATTTAAATTTTTTAAAACGCGAAGGGTCTGTAAACCCTGGGAACTTGCAGTCGGTAGAGCGTAGTTCTTACAAACATCTGTTCCAATAATCACAAAACTGTTTTTACCGCGTCGGCCGGGTAGGCTACAATCAGAGAATCATGTTTAAATTGCGGCCTACCGTGCGATGTGTCTGCATATTTTTTTTAGGGACCCTAGTTGTGAGTGGAAACCCTGTTTGCGGCAGTTCTAACCAAAACTCCAAAACTGTCAGAATTTTGGCCTTCGGCGATAGTTTGACCTCAGGATATCGATTGAATCCTGAGCAGGCCTATCCCAAATTGCTTGAAAAGGAACTCCACAAACGCGGTTTGAAGAATCTTGAAATTTTAAACGCTGGAGTCAGCGGCGATACAAGTAGCCAAGGGCTGCGACGGATTCAGTGGACTCTAAAAAATGGGCCCTTTGACTATGTTCTCGTGGCCCTAGGGGCAAATGATGGTTTGAGGCTTTTACCCCCTAAAAATCTAGAATCAAATCTAGAGAAAACGATTCTTGAATTTAAAAAAACGGGGGCTAAAGTTATTTTAGTTGGAATCAAAATTCCAATTAACTTGGATCCAGATTTTCGTAAACAATTTGAATCCATTTATCCTCGGCTAGCTAAAAAAATGAATCTGCCATTTTATCCCTTTCTTTTAGAGGGGGTGGCTGCAGATCCCGAACTCAACCTGGATGATCAAATTCACCCAAACTCTCAGGGGCATGAAGTTATCGCTCAAAAATTAAGTGATTTTCTTTTTGAAATTCTAAAGGATCATCGGTGAACGCGCCGTTTAAAATTGTGTTTGAAAATGAATCCTGGATTGTGGTCGAAAAACCCGCTCAGTATTTATCGGTTCCAAGTCGAATGGGGCGCGATGATTCAAGGCCCGTGGTCGGTTTGTTGCTGCAAGACCATTTGGGGCAACAAATTTTTCCGGTTCATAGATTGGATTTTGAGGTGTCTGGCCTTTTGATTTTCGCTAAAAATGAAAAAGCCCATCGTTTTGGAAATCAAATTTTTGAAACAAGCCAAGTTCAGAAAACCTATCGCGCCCTAAGTCTGGTATCCCCTGAGGCCCATTTTAATTTTGGCAAACCCCACCAGGAGTGGGTTTCAAAAATTTTGAAGGGTAAAAAACGTTCCTATGAAAGCCCGGTTGGAAAAAACTCAGTTACCCAAGTTTTCTTTTTAGAAACACGTAAAATACTCGATCGTGAGTTTTGGGTCTGGAATTTGAATCCCATCACAGGACGATCTCACCAATTGAGATTTGAAATGTATAAACATAAAATGCCTATATTGGGTGACTCTCTTTACGGCTCGGATTTTAAAACTCCACTCCAGACGGGAATTGGCTTAAGAGCTTTTGAGTTAAAGCTGTCGAGTATCAATTCAATCCACTCCTTGGGGTTGCCGCAAATACTTCAAATCGAGCCTGAACTTAAATGGGTTTCGGAGTAGAATTTTCAGTATATGGTATCAACAAAATTAATTTGGAACCAAAAAATGGAATTCTCTGCTCAATCGGGTCAACATGGAGTTGTGCTCGATTCTAAGGCGCCGTTGGGAGATGGAAAAGGAATCACACCCAAAGAATCCCTTCTTATGGGTGTGGCCGGGTGCACCGCGATGGATGTGGCTGCATTGATGAGAAAATACAAACAAGAAATGAAGTTATTTGAAGTTTCGGCTGAGGCAGATGTACTTGCGGGCAAACACCCGCAAGTTTTTAGTGAAATTAAATTGGTCTTTCGAGTTGAAGGAAATATTGAAAAAGAAAAATTGTTAGAAGCGATTCGGTTATCTCAGACCCAGTATTGCGGAGTCAGTGCAATGATTTCAAAGGCGGTGCCCATTACCTACAAAGTTTTTGTTAATGGTGGCGCCGTTGGAGAAGGAAAAAGTCATTTTGATTTTTAGAATTTTTTTTCTATTTGTTTTAGGTTTGGGGACCCGATTTGCCCAATCTGAGACTCGGGTGGTGGTCGATTATTCAAAAAAATATGCCCAAGGTCTTATTCGAAGTCGAGGTCCAATTCCAAATGCGGAGAGTGATTTTGATGGCTACAAGTTGTTCAATGGAATGAATATTCCTTCTCGAATTTCAGGGGGAAGTCAGATCAGGTCTTTTACTTCCTCGGATGGAATTTTTTCAGTTGAATGCACCGTCATTACAAGCCTTCGTCATGGCATTTGTCATTTAAACTTAAAAGGAGGTTTAGGAACCACTTTTGACAAAGAAATCGACGGTGCACTTTGGAGGCCTGTGGGGAAAGTTGCCGAGGAAGTTAAAAAAGTTTTCCTAACAGGGGCGCAAAAGGGCGATTTTCTGTTTTTAGATACTAGCCAAACCGTTTCTATTTACTCTTCCCCAAGCGAATTTGTTCTTAAATTAAAATCCAAATAGGTCTGGAATGGTGAGTTAAGTTATTGGAACTTAAACCGGCGCTCCTAGCAAAATTAGAGCTTGGCTCTAAAGTATGCACCCCACTTTTGCCGATAACTTATGAAGGCAAAAAGGGAGTTGCATGGCTTTTGATTATGACAAGATAAAAGCAAAAGGAAAGGTCAACGAAGATTCTTGGTGGGCTTCCTACAGTGATTTGTACACTCTTTTATCTATTGTCTTCCTACTTTTATATGTTTCAGTAAGTTTAAGAAGTAGCGGCTCGGGAATTCAAAAGGCTCAAGAAATTGGGGAGCTTGCAAAACGTAATGAAGAACTCGAAAAACAAGTCAAAGTTTACAATGCTCTAAAAGAAGAACAGCTCGGAAAATCCTCTGAACAGGAACAAGAAGTTTATGCCCAACTCATGGATAAGCTTAAACTTCTGCGTGAAGAATCCAGGGACGAAAAAAACAAACTTCGTCAACAGGCCAAAGAAAACGAGAAAAAGGAATTTGCGCTTAATCAGTACCAACAGATTGTACGTAACATCATTGATACGAACGTTCTGGCAAAAGCCCAAATTAAACGACGCGAAGAAATCATCGACAAAAAAGACGAGACTATTTCCGAAAAACAAACAACGATTACTGATCTCAATGAACAAATCACCAACAAAGAAGATATTCTTTCACAAAATGAACAGAAAATTGACAAGATTAACTCAAGTCTTGATCGAAAAATTCAGCAGTTAAGAAACGAACAAAAGGCAGCAAAAATCACGAAAACCAAAATGACCGAGGCCATTTCAAAACTTAAGGTTGAAAGTGAGCAGCAGATTAAAAATTTAGAAGCTCAAAGCCAACAGGTGGCTGCGCAACTTGAAGAAGCTAAAGACAATCTTGAAAATACCGAAGCTCGGCTTGAACAAACTGAAGAACAAGTTAAAGCCAAGGAGTCTGAAAAAGCTCGCCTCGCTAAAGAATTGGAGAGTTCACGCGAAAGCTATTCTGCGCAAATGAAAGAACTTCGAGCTCAACATAATGAAGCCGTCAAACGAGAGCGAGAAGCTTTCAACAGTACACTCCAAGCCCAAGAGATGAGTGCTAGAGAGCGTGCTGAAAAACTTTCACAGTTTTCTGCGGAAGTTCAACGTAAAGCGAAGGCTCTCGAAGGAAAACTTTCCGAAATTAAAGGAAAAATTGCAGAAACTGAAGGCCGTCTATCTCAGGCTTCAGGCGAGCTTGAAAAAACCCAGGGCGCCCTCCAAAAAACCAAGGGGCAACTTGATCAAACCTCTGGAGCCCTTGCTCAAACCAAAGATCAACTTGAACAGACTTCGGGGGCTCTTGAGCAAACACAGGGTGCATTGTCGCAAACTAAGGGTCAGTTAGGCAAAGCTGAGCAAGAGAAGGCTCGAGCCTTGGCCTCAGTTGAGGGTTTGTCTAAAGAAAAAGAAGCTCTTTCAGGTGATTTGAAAAAGGCCCAAGATCAGTTGAATGCGAAAAAGAAACTGGCAGCTCAGATTCAAGAAAATTTCAAAAAAGTGGGAGTCAAGGCTGACGTAAATACAGGCACCGGAGATGTGACTCTGTCATTTGGAGATGAATATTTTGACTCGGGTAGCTCTTCGCTTAAGCCCAACATGGAAAAAACTCTCGAAAAATTTATTCCTTCCTATACACAAAGTTTGTTTAACGATCCCAAGCTCGCTGAAAAAATTTCAAACGTTGAAATTATTGGATTTGCGTCCTCAACTTACAAAGGAAAGTATGTTAATCCAGCGAGTTTAAATCCTGAAGATCAGGAAGCTGTAAACTACAATTTGAAACTCTCTTTCAATCGCGCCAACTCAATCTTTAAACATATTTTTGATCAAAAAAAGCTGAAGTACACACACCAGGGGAAGCTACTTCCGATTGTCAAAGTTGTGGGGCGAGGATTCTTGCCAGAGGGAACCACTCCCCGAGATATTCCTACAGGGATGTCTGAAAAAGAATTTTGTAAACAATACGATTGCAAAAAAGCCCAAAAAGTAATCGTGAAATTTAACTTAAAGGAATAAAGGAAAGCTATTTATGATTGGATTACTTAATGACCTCCTCAACTCTTGGGTGGATTTGGTTGTTTTGATTGCAACAGATTTGTTGATGCCCCTCATGCTGTTTGGTTTTATTTTTTTGGTAGTTGCGAGAATTCTTGTGACATACACCGTGAAAAGGCAGGAGTGGTTTGTCAAAGAATTTGAAAAGCGGGTGATGAACTTTGTGGATATTCATCTAGAAAAAGGCCCCTTGAGTTTCTATGTGGTCGCAAAGCGACTTCTCGAGAAGACTTACTACGAACTCTTTGAGATTCGCGGAATTATGAAACGAAGGCGAATGGATTACATAACCGATCCCACCGATCGAGTTTTTCTCATTCAAAATGGATGTGCTGCAATGGTCCGAGATTCGCTCAAAGAGATGCGATTTTTAAAGAAAGCTGAGGGGCGTCCCCAGTTTTTGGAAATTACTAAATCGGTAATTTCAAATAATCCGGCCTTTAGTCGACTTATGGGAATTTTTCCGGCGAGTCTTGTGAATGATATTTTGAATTTGATCCCAGGATTTTTTATTGTTGGCGGTATTTTTGGAACCTTTCTTGGAATCATGAAGGCTCTTCCCGAACTCGGGGCTATGGATTTGACAGACGCGGAGTCGACTAAACTGGTGATGGATTCTTTCCTATTGAAAATTGCCTTTTCGATGGGAACTTCTATTGTGGGAATTGTTCTCTCGGTTGGAGGCTCAATTCTAAATTCGGCCCTGTCTCCGGAGAAGATATTTTTAGATGTCGTGGAGCGCTATGACCGCTGTCTATATCGTCTTTGGAATCGCTGTGACGACAATAGAATCCCTGAGCAAATTCCTAATTTTGACGAGCATAGGGATCCCATCGAAGCCCTAGCTGAAATGGCCATCCAGAAAGAGCTTTCCCTAGGGGTAAACAAGGAAGCCCGGGTCAGTGGGCCTGGCGAGGTTGCAGGCGCTCCTAAGCCACCACCACCAAAAACAGGCACTAGCCTTTAGAATTTTCGCGGAAAAGCCGAAAAATAAAGAAGTGTACTAGCGTCTTTGGTTTGAAGTTATTTTAAACCCAAGCAGCTAGATACTATTTATTTATGTCGGAACTTAAAAACAAATTTGCAAGGGTGAGCTTTCAGTTACATGGAAGTTCCCAAAAAGCTGAAATTGCAAAGGAGAGTTTTGTCATTGGAAGAGGCTCACAGGCTGACTTGCGAATTGATGTCCCCGGGTTAAGTCGAAAGCATGTCGAAATCGAAATAAAAAACGGAAAAATAAAAGTTAAAGACTTGGGATCTCTTAATGGCTCTATTCTCGGCAGTACCAAAATGAATCCCGAGGAATGGTACACCTACACTGCAGAACTCAGTTTGAAACTCGGAGTACCACCCATCCCGATTGTTATTGAAGCCATTGATGAAGCGGCTCAACAAATTTTGAATTCGGCCGAAGGTGTCGCCCAAGCTCCCGCTGTTGCGGTTAAAACCGGAACTCACGGGGAATCTGCTCAGGTTTTAACTCAGGGATCTGCTACACGAGCCGGCTTAAGCGTAGTCAAATTTGCGCCGTCTCCCCCGCAAATGGCCTCGCAGGCCCCACAGCCACCGCGAATTCCTGAAGGCGCTGCGGCCCGACCCATTCTGTCTGCTGAAAAAGAAGGTCTTCAGTTACAGCTTGACCATCTCAAGGGAGAAGTTGCTCGCCACTCAAGAATCAATAAGCAACTTCAGGAGTTAAAAACCGAGACGGAAACAGATCTTGAAAGGGCTCGCATTGAGTTTGAAACAATCCAAAAAGACTATCAAAAATTTTTGGCAGAAAATGGCCACATAAGGCAGGGAATTGAAAATGAAATTAAGTCTCTCCAGGATGAATGTGATGGACTTTCTTTGGCTCGTGACCAAATTAAAGATCAAAAAGAAAAAAATGCAAACGAGTTAAAAGAAGCTGAAGAAAAAGTTCAAAACACTAAAGAACTGCTTAAAAACTTAGAACTCGAAGTACAGTCCAAAAAAAATAGCTTAGAATCTGCTGAGAAGGATCGAATTGAGGCTCAGGCCGAGGAGTCCCTAGCAAAAGAAAATCTCGAATCATTGACCAAGCAAAGTCAGGAAGTTCTACTAAGCCTAAAAAATCATGAGCAAGAAATTCAGGAGAAAAAAAACCTGGCCTCTAAGCTCAGCGCTTCAGAGCTTGAGTCTACTGCCAAACTCGCACAGTTGAGGGAAGAGATTCGTCGAATTGAAAGCGACCTCGAAGACGCTCAAACCCGGGATCGAAAACGCAAGGCCGAATTGGCTGCTGATGAGGCTGAAAATAAACTGCGCATACTCAAGATCGAAGCCGAAAGTGAAAAAGCCCTTAACACCCGCAAGATTCTGGAGAGAGAACTTTTTGAAGTTGAATCTAAACTGAGCACATTGAAAATTGAGCTCAATGAATCTCAGCTCCAACTCAACGAATCAGAGAAATCAAAAAAAGAAATTTCTAAAACCCTCGACAAGGATGAAATCAAAGTCAAAGACCTCGAGACTCAAATTTCGAGACTAGAAATCGAGCAGGCCTCGCTTCTGGTAAATGTTCAGGAACTCGAGAAACGCCGTGAAGATCAGATGCGAGAATTCGAAGCCGAGCGGGAAAGTGTATTCAAAGAAATTCAGGACCAAAGAGCCTCTTTAGAAAAACAAACGGCCGAGTCCATGCAGCAAGCCCGAAAAGAACTTCAGGCAGAGCGTGAAGAAATGTTGCGGAAAGCTCAGTCCGAAAAGGAAAGACTCCTAAGTGAAGGAGAAAAGTTAAGGAGTCGCCAGGAACGACAAGGTGAGGATGAAAATGAAAAAAGGCGAAAGGCTTTTGAGCTCGAGCTCTCTGAAATGAAATTTAAGGCTTCAGAAGAAATACGATTGTTAAGAGAAGATGAGGAGCGCCAGCTGCAAAGCCGCAGAAAACGTGAAATTTCCAATTTAGAAAAATCTTTAACTCAGGTTATTAAAAATGGTCTACCGCTGCTTCAGTCTGCCAATTTTAGTGAGGAATCACAAAAACAAATTTCTGGAGAACTCAAGAGGGCCGCAAGAACCGCGCTGGGATTTGAGCGAGAGGAAATTGAAATAGACTCGAATTTGAAAAATTTCGTTCCATTCAATCCAGAAGCGGAATCAAATGAGAAACGATTTTGGAAGTTGGTTTTTGTTCGCGGCGGTATAGGTTTGGCTCTTTTTGTAATTCTGTTTTTCACGCCGCTTGTGCGGTGGGCTGGAGAATCAACAGTTAAATATTTTAAGGAGACAAAAACTTCCTCTGAAGTGTTTGTCAAAAGAATGCTTGAGGCACGTGCCAATCGTCCAAAATACGACCCCCCTCAGCTCAGAAGCTATCAAAACAGCTATACCGATAATGTGATTTTTTCGGAAGGCTACTCAATTTTAAAGACCACCCCTGAGGTCGAGGACCAATGGGTTCTAGAATTAAATAAGTTTTTTACCGATGAAATTGACGCTGGCGACCGCTTGGTTGCAGAGTTTGTGCCCTTTGAAGGGCGACTCATTGCCGATCTTGTTCAGCTTCGAGCGGCAATCAAGCCTGAAGATTCTGATACTGGAGTTAAAAAAATGCGGGAACTTGAAGAGCAAAAAGTGCAGACCCTCATTGAGATGATTGGCGGACCTCAAAAATATTTTGAATATCGAGAATTTGAAAAACAATTTTACGAAAAATTTTTGGCCTCATTGAAAGATTAAATTTAAAAATCCGGCTATTCTTAAAGGGGTGTTTCAGAAATTTATTTTGTTTTGCCTTGGATTGGGTTTTGCCTTTCATGTGCGGAGTGCCGAGCAATCTATGAGTGTCGGTGGTTCGGTGGGTCTTCCCAACCTCTTGGCCTTTGATTTGCGTTATGTAGGCTTTGAAGAGGTTGAGTTTGGTTTGTCCTTCGGGTCCCTGCCCTTAGATTCCATTCTTGAAGGAAAAATTCCACTTGACCCACAAGACGTTGATCTTCAGCAGCCTGACCCTTACAGAGTTTACCCTGCAGCAAGTTTTGCCTTAACGGGTTACACGCCTTATTTGCGTTACTATCCTTGGAAATCGAAATTTTTTTTTCAACTCGGATATTCTATTTGGCGATTTCGAGCCAATCTTAGGGGTGATTTAAGAAACGAAACCTCGAGGGTAACAAGTTACGGCGTTGTTTCAGGAACTTTAAGTATCGAGCAACCGGTAATCACCCCTGGAATAGGGTGGCGTTGGAAAATTTTAAATTCATTTCAATTGGACGTGGGCCTTGGTGTAAGCGTCCTGCAAAAAACTCAGGCGGCAGTTAATATTGGGGGAAGTCTCAACAATATCCTTACGGTTTTACCCGCAGCCCAAGTTGAGTTCGACAATGCTGTCACAGAAATTCAAAATCAACTTGATTCAGGCGTGGGAAGCTTTCGTGACTCAATTCCGGTCCTGCCAAGTGTGTTTTTAGGTTTAGGGTTTGCTTTCTAAAATGAAAAAAATTGTGCTCGCCCTAACTTCGAGTCTTTGTTTTGTGGGAGCGGCTCTTGCAAAAGAATCGGGGGGAGGCAACAAGGGTATCAACTCTGATTTCACAACCGGTGTAGTTTTTCCGTCAATGAACTCTGCCATTTTTGAAAACCCTTCAGGCCTTAAGGAATTGTCCCAACGTAGAATTGAACTTGGTTTCTTTAGAGGAGCGGGCGGATTTTCTGGAGGCAATGGCTCGGTTGTTGCCAAAACTGGCCCCGTTGGCTGGGGAGCCGATCTTCGTCGTGTGAATAGCTCTACCGATCAGGTTCGAGCGGGTATCGGATTTCCGCTCGTTGGAAATTCGGCACTTGGAATAGGCTATGGCTATGGATTCGGGAGCGGGTCCTTAGGATTTTCAGCCGGTCTAAGATCAGCGATTTCGGGAAAAATGGTAGTGGGTCTTTTTTTTGAGTCCCTCGAAAATTTTCCCGGTAACTGGACCCTTGGCTTTGGCAGCCCCGTAACTTCACAGGTAAATTTTGGTTTTGATTTTGAATTTATGGGGGCAAGTGGCAGTTTTGAGCCTCAACAAATTCAAGTTGTGCCCTGTCTAGTCTTTTCGGCCGAGAAAAAAATTTCGGTAAAAATAGGCTTTGATTTTGGAGTTTATCCTAATGTTGATTTAGCTCTTGGGACCCCTGCTCTAGGAATCAGTTACTGGCCAAACGACAAAATTGGAATATTTTTTAATTGGAATGAAAGAGGACTTGTAGGAGCAGACACTTACGTTTTTGGTCTTAAACTTCTTTAGGGGGACATAGGCACTTCCCCAGTTTTCAGATATCCTGCCAAACATGGTTTTACTCATAGTCCCACCTGTTGCCCCTGTGGTTCCTCATGCTGAAATTCGTCATGAAGAAACAGTAAATGATAATTATTTTTGGCTTCGAAACAAAGAAGATTCAAAAGTGCTCAAGTATCTTAAAGACGAAAATAAGTTTTTTGAAAATTATAAAAAAAATAATTTCAAAAAACTTTCTGACCAACTTTATAAGGAGTTTTACCGTCGCATAGTTCACGACGACGAATCGGTTCCTTCAAAAAAAGGGAATTTTGAATATTGGAAGCAAGTTAAGAAGGGTCTCGAAGAGCCCTTGTTCTTGCGAAAAAAATTGCCAAACGGAAAAAAGGAAGTACTCTTAGATCTCAATAAACTCAAAAAAAGTAAAGGCTATGTGGGATTGGGTAGCTTTGAGGTATCCCCGCACGACGAAAGCCTTCTGATTTATTCTTTAGATTCTAAGGGCCACCGAGACTATGAGCCCTTTTTAAAAAATCTGAAAACCGAAAAAATAGAAAAATTGCCCATGGGATTTGTGAGCGATATTTTTTGGGGAATCAACGAAAATGATTTGTTTTGGGTCAAAGAAAACTCCTCAAAACGACCCTATCAACTCTATCGTTATTCAAGAAAAACTCGCAAATCTGAACTTCTTTTTGAAGAAACCAATGAACGGTTTTGGTTTTCGGCGTGGGTCAGTTTAGATCATAAATTTATTTATACCCGTTCAGGAACGAGTGAAGCTAACACAATTTCGTTTGCTGCCTTGGAGCTTGGCAATTTGAATTTTCAGGTTGTTGCCCCAATGCGAGAAAATCATAAATATGATGTTACCAATCGCGACGAAGAATTTTTTGTGCTTTCAAATAGAAAATCAGATGAATTTGAAATTTATACGGCATCAAGCAAAAAATTTGATGAAAAAAGTTGGAAGCTTCTTGTGGAAGCGAAAAAGGGAAGGCTTATAGAGTCTCTCCACGTCTTTAAAGGATTTTCAGTTATTGAAACTCGAGAAAAGGCCGTGAATAAACTTTCCAAATTGAATGAATCAAAGGGTACACTCGAGGAAATTGAGTTTCCCGAGCCCTTTTACGACATCACAGTAGGGCCAAACCAAGAGTTTGAGGCCACAAAATTTAGACTGACTTATCAATCCTTTGTAAGTCCTAAGACAACCTATGATTGGGTGCCTGAAACACGAAGTCTTGACACTTTAAAGGTTCAAAAAATCCCTGGGGAAAAATACAACTCCAGTGAGTTTGTTTCTGAAATGATTTGGGTAAAAGGGCGCGATGGAACACAAATTCCTGTGAGTCTAGTTTACAAAAAAGGAGCTCGAGATAACGGACCGGCTCCCATGTACCTCTATGGATATGGGTCTTACGGAATAAGTTTAAATTACAATTTTTCAATTATCAGACTTTCACTTTTGCAAAGAGGTGTCATTTTTGCTCAGGCTCATATCCGAGGCGGGGGCGATTTGGGCGAGGAATGGCGAAAGGCCGGAAAATTTTTAAAAAAGAAAAATACCTTTTATGATTTCATTGACGTGGCAGACTTTTTTCAAAAAGAAAAATGGACCCAAAAAGATAAACTCGCAATTGCCGGCGGAAGTGCGGGTGGCTTGCTTATAGGGGCAGTTCTTAACGAGCGTCCCGATATTGCAGGAACGGCGCATTTGGCAGTTCCCTTTGTCGATGTGATGAATACCATGTGGGATGAAAGTCTGCCGCTGACTACTCAGGAATTTGAAGAGTGGGGAAATCCTAAGGAATCAAAATTTTATAGCTACATGAAATCCTATTGCCCCTACACGAATCTAAAAAAGGCGGAGTACCCAGCGATAATTGTTACAAGTTCCATTCATGACAGTCAGGTTGGATTTTGGGAACCTGCTAAGTATGTGGCCAAACTTCGAACACTAAAAACAGACACCAATCCAATGGTGATGAGGATGACTTTAAATTCGGGTCATGGTGGAGCCTCGGGAAGATACGAGTCCTTTAAAGAAGACGCCGAAGAATACGGCTTTATTTTGAGCCGAATGGGGTTTTAAACTGATTAAGGGGAGTAAACCCCGACCGCTTTCAAAGGCAGTAAAAAGCCACTCAAAGAAATTTCCTAAGCGTTTAAAATTATTAGGTAATTCGTGTATTTGGCCAGGTGTAAAATGTTTGTAGCGCACTGCGCTAAAAGCTGGTAGAATCCGCCATCCTATGAACAGAAGATTCCAAAAAACTTGTTTCGTTTTTCTTCAAAAATTCCGTTTTAGTGTTTGTTTACTTTTGCTGGTTAGCCCCCTTAGCAAAATGACATATGGATTTGATACTGAAGAGCAGAAAATCCACGATAGAGTCGTCATTATTTTAAACCAAGTCTACAACGCCCGCTATCAAGCACCTCGAGACTTGGGTGAAGCCCTATTTGAAATTGACCATATTCCCGATAGCCCTAAAGAGCGTTTAGCGGTGGCCGCTGGATTTAAAAAAGTCGTAGAAGAAAGATTTGGGCACGCATTGGACCTTTGTTTACAGACAGATGAGATTTTTAGTTCCAATAAAATATTTATATCTCACCGGATCTTAGACCTGGATCAGTTGTTTGTTGAATGGTTCACTTATTCTTGGCGCACAAGTTCAAGGCACGCCAGTCCTGAACTCTCAAATTATATTTTCAATCTCTTAGATAGGCGCCTACAGATAACCCAAAGATTTTCGTTGGGAGCAATCTTACAGAGAGATTATCAAATAATAAAAAGTTTATTTTTTTGGTTAGAAACGGCAATTGAAGAAGGTAATGAGTCAGATCGTTTAAGGTTTATCAGAATTTTGAATTCGTTTTTTGCCACTTATGAAAACCCGACCTTTCCACCGAGGTTTTTTAAAACTCTTCTTGTCGGTGACAATACCGCATCTATTCCTAAAGCCGCAATCAAAGGAATGATGAGCTATCTAGATCAGATTGAAAAGTCTTCTTCTGAGCCTGCTCGAGATGTTCTCATTGGCAATTCAAATGTTTCATTGGAAATTCAAAAGGCCCTAGCACTTGTTGAAAAATTGCTTAAAGAAAATCTCAAAAATGAGGAAAAGTTAAAAAAGTCGTACCCAGATACTCTCGGTTTCGAAGAAGATGTTAAAAAGACTCGAGACCTTATTGCTCAAGCTCAAAACCTTAGATCAAAATTAAATAGTCAGAAAAAGGGCTTCGGCCTGGTCACAGATTGTCGCGTATTTTGTGCAATCGTTTTTAAACGCGGCAAAGGTTATAATTTTTAAGTTTTCGTCGAATCGACGGCCAAATCCTAGAAAAAAAATGAACTCAACATAATCGATTTATGTTTGGAAGTTTATGATAGAGGCGGTCCTTGTGGCTCGGGGCCTCCTGAAATCTCCTTACATGATTTGTATTGAGTAAATGATTCGTGTTTTCTCACGACTCCAAAAAGAGGAGTGGGATTATGTTGAACGTTTGTTCCAGAAAATGGTTTTTATCTATTTGTGTTTTTTGTTTAGGCAGGTCAAACCTGTTGGCCCAAACCGCGCCCCAAGGTTCACTGACCCCGGGATTTCAAGCTTGCGACGTACCCGTGAAGCTCGATGATTTTTATGGGCTTCGTGGTTCAGGCTGGAAGGTAGCTTGGGTAAGTATTCAGGGTTCCTACTTGTTAGGAATCATTCGTCCAACTTCGGGAAACATGGAAAGATACGGGGTTTGGGTTCAAAACATGGGCTCCGATGACACTTTGGACCCCTCAGATTTTAACAACAACCAACTGACTTACATTCATACTTTCCCGAAAATGCCCCTAAGCGCAAAAATTTCGGCCTCCGGTATGCTGGCCTTTATCCTAGAAGATCCCTTTGCAACTCCCCGAACTTTTCCAGATCCCAACTGGGTTTGGACCACGGTAACCCCAAATCAACCCACTATTGAGGTTATGCCAGATAGCATTCTCTACACTTGTTTTGCCCCGGCTTGTGCCCAAACAATTCGTGAGGTCAAACGATTTACTCCGACGAGTCACGTAGCCTACACCTCACCTGCCGGGGTAAATTTTATGCTTGATGGCGCTATAACTCAGTTTCATTGGGATGAACAAAGTTCGGGTTTGGCAGAACTGGTTTATTCTTATGTTCAGTTTGATAACCCCATTAAGTATTATCCGCCTTGGCTGATGGGCGCCCCAGCGGTTCCGACTCCACCCTATATACCTCCACACACGGCAATTGAAAGATTCGAGCCAATGTCAGGGGCCTCAACAACTTTGGCTTATAGGCCAACAAATGGCGGTTTAGATGGATCAAGTTATACATTGTCAAAAACACTTCAATCTCCCTACCCGGGAACTCAACAAAACGAATTTATGGCAGTGTTTTCGACGGGGTCGATGTCCCTCTCGGGAGGCACTTATCTAATGGAATTTTTCAAGTTCGCCCCTGATACGACCTATTCAGGCCCCTTCCCCTACGTCGAAACTTCCCTTACCGATTGGATGGATGGACCCCAAAGCGGTACCTGGAGCGGCGGATGGATGTCAGATTACACGCGGGCCACATTGGGGATGAGCCAATCAATTGCCAATCCGAGCGAAACTGTAGCGATTAGAACCCGAAGAGAAACTAACTTAGTTTCGAGTCAACTGCGGGATTTAGTTTTTCGAAGCTCCCTAAATAATTTTACCGGGCCCGATATTCCAATTTCTCCAGTGGATGATCTTCGTGAAGTAAATGGAATTTGGTTAATGGATCATCACACCCCCCAGCTTCCTATGGGCCAAAGGGCCCTCTTGGCTGCGGTCGAAACTCAGCCAGCATATAATCACAATCAAAAAAGAACACAGATTTACAAATACCAACCATCTTTGACTCCCGGCCAGGTTGGGACCTTTGCACCTTACAAAGAGGTTTTAGTTCAGGG
>CAXNEW010000013.1:0-32759 GCA_964201665.1 Bdellovibrionota bacterium | reverse complement strand
TGGTTTTTAAACAATGAAGCTAATCCCTACCAGGGATTGGGTCAGCCGGTAGCCGCCTCGTTTGGCGGGGCTATTGGAATAAATCACTTTCAGGATGGCGGTATCGTTGAAATTGATGACAACTATTTTGAAGGCAATATTTCCGGCAATGGTGTGCCTGCGCGAGGAGGGGTGGGTGGCGCTATACATGCCTTCTTGGTGAGCCCTAATTCAAATCTAGTTATTCGCCGAAACCATTTTTTTGATAATTTTGCTTCTGGGGCAGGTGGAGCAATATCTGTAGTTGCATCTGATCGAACTCGAAATAACTGCTCCTCAACTCAAAATTATGTGGGGATTGGAAGTGTTCGAATTGAATCCAATATCATTCGAAATAATAGGATGGTTCAGGATTCCTCGAATCCATCGGCCCAAGGCGCTGGAATTTCAGCTTTTTGGATCCAAAATTTAGACGTTCGAAATAACGTCATAGCCGGAAATACCATTTCAACCGCCAATGCCGGTGCGGCGATATTTATGCACCAATTGGCCGGAAACATAGCCAATTTGGACCACAACACCTTTTTCAATAATACGGCCAATCCCGGTAACCCCTTAGCGAACCAAGGCGTAATTGGTAGCGCTCGTGGTAGCGGCCAAACCTTTCTTCCTGGGGCGGATTCCCAAGGTACTATTTTTATCCGCAATTCAATTTTACGAAGATTGAATGTTGGGGCACAGGCGGTCTCAAACAGTTGCGGGTTTGGTGTTTGCAATTTTGTTCACATTTCAAATTCAAATATAGAATGGGGAGCCCAGCCTTTAGGGAGTACTCCTGGAGCGCCTCATGTTGGAGTTTCAAGCGAGAGCTCAGTTCAGGATTCTGCTGAAATTTTTGTTTCTGAGGCTACCCAGGACCTTCATTTGAAGCCGGGTTCTGCTGGGCAAAATCTCGGAGCGGCGTTGGCCACAGTGAGCGTGGATCTTGATAACAATCCAAGAACAGCAATTGCCCAGCTAAACCCAGGCGCGCCAGACAGTGGTGCCTATGAGTACTACGGCAGTGGTTCAACCTATCTTTTAAGAAGCGATTTTTTTCCGCTCAAAGGCGGACAAATTTCCAATGCGAGTGACTTAGTTTTAAGAACCTTAGGTGGTGGTGGAACACTTGCAATACATTTGGTTAATCTTTCTTTAGGGGCCGATCCAGCGCCTGTTTCAATTGGTGGAGTAAACGGAAACTTGCTTCTTGGAAATGATTTTGTGGTGTTACCTGGTCTGACGGTCGTTGATCCCATTTTTGGAGTTGGAAACTATCCGATCGACTTAAACTCCATACAGTTGCCGGACAGGACTCCTGTGGATTTGATCTTTCAAAGTTTTGCAATTGATCCCAATCCCGGGTCTCAGCCGTTTAATTTTACCCCGGCCTTAAATCGCGTACGGGTAAACGCAAACTAAAAGCCATTATTAGTCCGCGATAAAGATTTGAATTTTTGTTTCTTGTAGCTTGTCTTTGCTTTTTTCCTTCCCAAACTGTTGGGTATGGAATTCAGTAAATTTACCCAGCTTGCTCAGCAAACTGTGGCTCATGCTCAGAAATTGTCAGAATCAAACAAAAATTCCGTTATTGATACTGCCCACTTGGCCGTGGCCCTCCTGGACCCCGGTGGGCCTTCTCTTGGGTCTCCGGTTCCCCAAGTTCTAAGTAAAAATAAGTTATTTGATTCGGCTTTGAGTGTTTCAAGAGAAGCCCTCAAAAGGCAACCTCAGGTAACAGGCGGTCAGTATGGCCAAAACCTTTCAAATGATCTTCATCGCGCGTTTACAAAGGCAGAAGAAATTTCAAAAAAAATGGGAGATAGTTTTGTAACTGTCGAACATTTACTTTTGGGTCTCCTGCTTGAAGGAGGAAGTCTAGGGGCCCAGCTCAAAGGTTTGGGTCTTAGTCCCGAAAAATTACAAGAGGAGTTTAAGAAAATGAGAGGTTCACAATCTGCCCAAGACCCCGAGGCCGAAGGCAAGTATCAGACTCTTGAAAAATATTCAAAAGACCTTACTGAGCTTGCGCGGAGTGGAAAGTTAGATCCAGTTATTGGTCGGGACGATGAAATTCGAAGAGTCATTCAAGTTCTTTCACGTAGAACAAAAAACAATCCTGTTTTGATTGGTGAGCCTGGAGTTGGCAAAACGGCAATTGCCGAGGGCCTTGCTCAAAGAATCATTAAGGGAGACGTTCCGGAATCACTCAAAGGAAAATCCCTCCGCAGTATGGACTTGGGCGCAATGGTTGCTGGCGCAAAATATCGTGGCGAGTTTGAAGAGCGCCTAAAGGCATTTTTAAAGGAAGTCCAAGATTCTCATGGCGAAATAATTTTATTTATCGATGAAATTCACACCCTCATTGGAGCCGGTAAATCTGAAGGCGCTATGGATGCCGGGAATCTCTTAAAGCCCGCACTAGCGCGGGGTGAACTTCGTTGTGTGGGCGCGACAACTCTTGATGAGTACAGAAAGTATATTGAAAAAGACCCCGCTTTTGAAAGACGCTTTCAGCAAGTTTTTGTAGGTGAACCCTCGGTTGAAGATACCATTTCAATTTTGCGAGGCCTTAAAGAAAAGTACGAGGTTCATCACGGAGTCAGAATTCAGGATTCGGCTTTGGTTACTGCGGCGGTGCTTTCAAACAGATATATTGCGGACAGATTTTTACCAGACAAAGCCATCGACCTGATGGATGAAGCTGCCGCCAAACTCCGGATCGAGATTGATTCTATGCCTGTGGCCATTGACGAAAAGGTGCGTGAACTTGTCCAGCTTGAAGTTGAGCGTGAGGCCCTAAAAAAAGAAACTGATCCGGCCAGTCGCGTGAGACTTGTTGATCTTGAAAAGCTCATTCAAAGTCTAAAACAAACAACTGACGTTTTGAAAAGTCAGTGGAAACTTGAAAAAGAACAAATTCAAAAACTCCAAGGGTTAAAAGAACTCGGTGAAAAGTTAAATTTGGAATTACAGCAAAGTGAAAGAGAAGGAAATCTTAGTAGAGCTGCCGAATTAAAATACGGAAAAATTCCCCAACACAAAAAGGAAATGGAAACTGCGCAAAAAAATCTTGGCGAATCTGCGGGAGCCCAATCTCGGATGCTCAAAGAAGAAGTGGGTCCTGATGAAATTGCAAATATTGTTGCCAGATGGACCGGAATTCCCGTTGAAAAACTCATTAAGGGCGAAAACGAGAAACTTTTAAAACTTGAAGACTCCCTTCGAAATCGAGTTCGGGGCCAGGACGAAGCGCTAAGAGCGGTTGCTGATGCCGTCAGAATGGCACGCAGTGGGCTTAAAGATCCAAGTAAACCCATTGGCAGCTTTTTGTTTCTGGGACCCACAGGAGTTGGAAAAACAGAAACTGCAAAAGCATTGGCTGAGTTTATGTTTGATTCTGAGCAAGCCATGGTTCGAATGGACATGAGTGAGTACATGGAAAAGCACGCAGTGGCCCGACTTATCGGGGCACCTCCAGGCTATGTGGGTTACGACGAAGGCGGTCAATTGACCGAAACCGTGCGACGCAGGCCCTATTGTGTAATTCTTTTTGATGAAATCGAAAAGGCTCATCCTGATGTCCTCAATGTTTTATTGCAGGTTCTTGATGATGGTCGACTCACAGACGGCCAAGGTCGCGTTGTTGATTTTAAAAACGTCGTCCTGATAATGACTTCGAATATCGGCTCCCAAATGATTTTAGACCATGTGGGTGAGCCCAGTGAAAAACTCATGCCAAAGCTACTCGAGCAGCTCCGGCAGTTTTTGAGGCCTGAATTTATTAACCGGATCGACGATATCATCACCTTCCAGTCTTTAGATCGAAAACTCATTCGCGAAATAGTTGATATTCAGTTACAAGGCCTGGCGAAATTAGTTGCCGATCGGAAACTCAAAATCAATCTCACCAGCGAAGCCAAAGACTTTTTGGGGGAACTTGGATACGACCCCTTGTTTGGCGCGAGACCTCTAAAAAGAGTCATGTACAAACATTTACAAGTTCCTCTTTCAAAGGATCTTCTAAGCGGACGCTTTATGGATGGTGACGAGATTCAAGTGAGCCTGGCAAAGGGCCCCACAGGCGCTCGCGAACTTGTTTTGAATTCCACCCCGAAGGCATAAGGGACCACCCTAGGGTTAGTTGGTGATTTTTGGACTCCATTTTTTTTGAACAGCTTGCGGGCCAATTTGCAAAAACCTGAGGGCATCAAGGTCATATTCAGACAGTTCGGTTTGATTCGAATAATTCATGATTGAATTTTCTGACGAGTTAAAGTTGTGGGCAAGGCCGAGGGCGTGGCCAAGCTCATGCATTAAAAAGTTGAGTTTTGTAGCTTTGAGTTTTTTAACTAAAAATTGATTGAGGACAGAAGTTTGAGAGGGTTTTTTTAGTTTTTCTTTGTGAACTAAGGCTCTGATGAGGTTTTCTTGTGAATCAAATTCCAACTTGCGAATAAGCAAAATTTGTTTATTTGAGTTTTGTGTTTTAAAAACCGCTCCTAGTTTGATGATGCCATCTCCCAGTGATCCCGAGTTCGCATCTGTTTTAAGGCTGATTTCAGGTTTAGAATCACAATCGATTTTAAGCAAATCTGTTTTTGCACCAACTAGCCTAGCGGCTTGGTTCCAGGCTGCTAAAGCTTGAAGCAAAACATCGGGATTCCAGTTTTCAGGATTTGTCACACAAATGGAATCCTTGAATTTCGGCTTATCTGAAAGAAGGGCAATCCCGTTTTGGATTCGGGCCTCCGACTCAGAAAAGTCCATTCCTAGATTTTCAATCTGAGGCTCATAGTGCTTAAGCTGGTGAGAGTTTCGGGTAAAATTTTGGACGATTGTTTCAATATTTTTTGCCAAATCCTTTGGCTCTAGAGGGTCCCATTTGTAAAGGTTGTCCACCTCTTTTGTTTTTCCAGCAGCTTCCTTTTGGTACCGGATTAACTTTTCAAGTACCGAAGCATGAGCGGTTAAATCTAAACTCAGAGATTCTGCATTTGCCAAAACGAGCCGATGGACTTCGTATTCTAATAGGGAATTTTTTATCTGGGTTGTCGGGTTTGAGGATACATCGAGATCTTTGTAAATTTCACAAACCTTGGAATCGCGTTTGGCTTGCAAAAAATGCAGATACTCGTGAAAAAAAGTTTCACCAGTTTCATCGGCTCTAACAAGAATTAAGAATTTTTTTGATTTATTCACTCCTTGTTGAGGGCAAAGCATTCTTCCAAGCGCGTCTGTCTTAGAAAAAATCTCGAAATCACCTGAGCTATCCCAAAGGGAGTGATCAATTTTAATGAAGTTTGGGTTTGAATTGCCGACTACAAATTTAACCTCAAGGTCAGGACGGGAAATTTTAAGGAACTCCAGAATTGTTTTGTAATGTTCAGAAATCGTCTTTGAATTTTGTTTTTCAAAGAAGAAAAAGGAAAACAACTCGGACGCCAGTGGAGTGCTCTGCGCAATTCCCACCCAAAAAAAACCGACTAGAAAAATTTTTTTCAAAATCATTAAAAAATTATAGCGCGATCAGGCTAAATGGGGCCACGGCAGAGATTTTTTTGTTTTGAAAAGGGCAAACAAATTCCAGTTTGTAGGCATGTAGCAGGAGTCGTTCGTAGTCGGCAACTTTGTTGTAAAGGGGATCTCCTAACAAGGGCACACCCTTCGATTCAAAAAAAGCACGAATTTGGTGGCGGGCGCCGGTTTCCAGTCGAACCCAATAGGGGTGGCCAAACTTGAATTCTTTAAGGTTTTCAAAAGCAGGGGTGTCCAAGTTTGCCGGCCAGATCTGGTGTGCAGCAGGTTGGGAAGTTCGGTAAAATCTGGGGTTTGGCGGTGTAGAAAAATCAAAAAAACTGACTTTTTTAGACCCCCGATGCCGCGACGCAATAAAACCCTCAACCACAAGGGGATTCGCTTCTGAGATATCTTCAACCCAAGGAAGGGGGCCTGAAGCCGAGCAAAGATAAATTTTTAATAATTGCGATG
The DNA here is from genome assembly GCA_964201665.1 of Bdellovibrionota bacterium. Lineage (GTDB taxonomy): Bacteria > Bdellovibrionota > UBA2428 > UBA2428 > UBA2428 > CAXNEW01. The sequence continues at coordinate 26,750 of CAXNEW010000013.1, read as the reverse complement.
AGTTAGAGAAAAGTTTGCGGCTCGTTTCAAACGATTTTTCAGCCGCAAAAAGAATGACTCCAGAGGTCTCAAAATCTAGCCGGTGAGCGGGTTTCCACTCTGACTGACTCAAGATTTCATCAAAATGAACACGGCAGGGTTTGTTAAGAATCCAGTAGAAATCGTCCCTAAAAAGGGTAATTTCATCTGTATTGATTTTGGTAGGGCAAAGAGTGCTTCTTGACACGCTTAAAATTCTTATTCTATCCGAGTCACTGGACCTAATTTTTTCGTAGCCCAGAGCTTTGGAAATTTATAAAGGAATGAAAATGCCGACCCAGAAAACATCGAAATCCAAGACTGCGGCTTCAAAGGCCTCTACCCCTAAAAAAAAGCCGTTGGCTAAAGCTAAGGTTTTAAGTCCAGCTAAGGCGCCTAAGGCAGTTGCCACCAAAGCAAAAGTTGACGTTAAGGCTTCCTCCGCTAGTGCAAAAGCCGTCACTAAAATCCCAAGCTCTAAAGGTGCTGGCGTAAGGACCCCCAAGTCTAAGGCTGAGTTAGCTGCGATCTCCACAGTTCCTGGAGTCCCTTTAAAATCTCCAAAAAAATCTGGGGCAAAAAGTACACCTGCTTATGAACCCCGAAATACCTTCGATCATACAGAAGAGCCTGAAGCTGATGACGTACTTGAGGCTGAAGCTGAACTTGAAGAATTGCCAGAAGAGGAAGAAACTACCGAGGGGCCCCCTCCTTGGTGGAAAGTGGATCCCGCCGCTATAGAAGGCGCGGACGCTGAAGAAGACAGTGGAGCTGACTTTGACGACTCCGATGAATGGACAGAGGATGACGAAGATTGGTCTACGACAAACCGCCGCGAGTCTTTCGATGATATTGACGAGTCAAGTGAAGACGAAGAGGGCCGCTGGTAGTACTCTGTTCGTTAAATGCTCCAGTCCCTAAAGTTTGATTGGTCTTCAATTAAGGTGGCCCTTGAGGGGCAATCTGCTGTTGATATCCCAAGGCTCAACATCAAAAACAAAACCGATGCCAAGCAGTTTCTTTTTTCTTATGGCTACGATGTTGATGATCCCTTGATCCGTGAAGAAATTTGGAGAATTTATTTTCAGGCAATCGCATTTATTCGTGAGCAACTTTTAGATCCTGGCGAAAAAATACCCGATCCATTTCTTATGCGCGGGGCTTCGAGCGATATCATCCGACTACTCATTGAAGCTTCCGAGCCCTCAAAGGCCCTACTGATTGGAAGTGGAACCCAAAAACTATCGGGCCCGATGCAGAAGGCTCGCATGGGCCGCTGGGCCTGTGCGATTTTAAGGGTCATGCATATTATTTCCCATCTCGACAACGATGTCAGAGTCGAAAACTTCCAAGCGGCGCGTGAACAAATATTTGGTCGATTTGATCGTTTCATTACTCAAACCGCTCCACGTCGATGGAGGTTTGGTGACAACTCAAATGGGGTTGGTCTTGTTCGATATATTAAAAAAGAGCGTAAAGAACGGAATTCAATTTTAATAAAACTTTTATCAAAACCTCAGGCGGTTATAGAAGAAATTTATGATCGTCTTGGGTTTAGGTTTGTAACTGAAACTCGTTTTGATTGTTACAGGCTTTTGCAGGTATTGCTAGATTTTGGTGTCATTGTTTTGCCGAACATTCAGCCGGGCCGATCGGTAAATTCACTTATTCCTCTCGATATATTTAAAGAAATCACAACCCAAACTCACGATGAACTCGAAAAAGGTCAGTTGTCTTTGAGGCTGGCTCGTCGAAAAATTCAAAAACTTGAAGAAGAAAATTTAGTTCCCCTGGGAATGGTTCGAAATCCACTGAGTTCAAGGTGGTACCGTGCCATTCAGTTTACATGTCGCCACTTAATCGTAGCGCAGGATCCTACATTCAAGTTCTGGATGGAGGCCAAAGCACGCCTAGAAAAGTCAGCAGCTACACGTAAGATAGTAGAAAAAATTCCAGTTTCATTGAGAGAGAAAAAAACTTTTTTTTATCCCTTCGAAGTTCAAATTTTAGACGTAGAATCCTACGTAGAATCCATTGGCGGAAGAAGTCGGCATAGAGATTACAAACAAAAACAAAGACTCATGGCCCGAAACCGCGTTTTACGAGATCTGGTTTGATAAAATGGAATCAAATTTGGAGCTACGCCGAAATAAGCTTTGGTCTCAGGTTTTCATACTAGGAATTTTTCTTTCGCTTCCTATTCCTTCAGTCGCGTCAATTCACCCTCAATTTGTTTTTGTGATAGGGGTTTGGGTCGCTTGTTTGGGCCTTGCGGTTTCGAATTGGTATATTCCGAGTGTACGAAATCCTATGTGGGCAGTTTGTTTTTTTCTAACTTCCTTCTATAGTTTTAAGTTCGGAGGATTTTTATCCCCATTGCTATTGGGGGTTTGGAGAATGTGGCTATCAAAAAGTCAAAACAGAATAATGAGTGCTCAAAAAAATTCAAACATGATTTTAATCTTGGCTTTGGTTTTTGTTTCCGTTCTTTTTGAGAGTTTCTGCCTGGCCCAAACTGTGGGATTTGAAGCACGGAGCGCAAACAAGGGCGCTGAAGTCGTTGAGGGGTTTAAGCTGAAAGATATCACCTCATGCGGAGTCGTTGATAAAATTCCTTGGAAATTTAGGCCCGATGGCCGAAAAGCTCGGTTGCTCATTAAGGACAATCTCAGATTCCAATCTGAAACAAATTTTGAACCCTGGGAACTTTTTCAGATTATGGATCGTGAGGGTTTTGTTTCCTATATTTTTCGGCACACACTCGTAAGCGGTCGATTGGAGTCGATTATCATTAAGGACACCGTTTACAATCGAGTTCTTGAAACGCCCAAAGGAAACAAAACTATCGAATCTCAGAGTTTGAAAAGTCTAGTAAATCGTCAAGCCCTTGCCTTTTATCATGCCGATGGCTCGTCTTTGGTTTACAGTCCAAGTTCAGTGGGGCGATCGAGTTTAACTTTGCAACAGGGGCAACTAGGGACGGGGCGAATTCTTCCGCCGGTGTTTTTACGCGGAAACTATTGCGATCGTCCGGACGATGAAGAGGATTCTGATAACCAATCTCGCCGAGCAGTTCAGGCCTCACCTGGATCGGCGCCCACAGCGGCTCCGTCGGGGGCTACCGGAGGATCGACGCCACGATGAAAAACTATAAAACGGGAGCCCCCTGTGCACATTGGCCCGATTGTGAGGGATGCCCCCTTATTGGTACTCCTTACCCCAAACAGTTGATTCATAAATTTGAAAAAGTGAAAACCAGTTTTTTATCTGCTGGATTTTCTGCAAATGAACTTAAAAAAGTCCTAAAAAAAACCAGGCCCTCGCCGGTAACTCTTGGCTATCGAAATAAGGCTAAATGGATTTTAGATAATGATTCAAATGGAAAAATAATTATGGGGATGTATCGCCCCGGCACCCATGAGGTCATCAATATGCCCGAGTGTGCCGTGCATGCTGCGCCTATAAACTTATTTTCAAAATTTGTACGTGAACAGTTAGAAGAACAGGCGGTTCCTGTTGGCCCGCATTTGGGATCAAAGCCCACACTTAGATATCTCATTGTGCGATATTCCTTTCGCGAAAAAAAAATGCTTGTAGTTTTTGTGACTTCAGCAGCTCAAGTCCCTGGCCTCGAAAAAGTTTTGCAAAATATTGAATCCAACGAGGTTTGGAAAAAATCAGTTGTTTCAATTATTCAAAACATCAATGCAGAGCCTGGGAATGTTTTGTTGGGCGAGGCGAATCGATTTCACAAGCGCTCAGGTGAACTCACTGAATCCATGGGGCCCTTTAGGGTTCCGGTAGGACCCTTGAGTTTTCTCCAAGTTAATTCTCTGCAGGCGAGTTTTTTGTACAAACGAGTACGCGAACTTTTGGGCCCAGGCCCTTTTGAGGCCGGGTTAGATTTGTATAGTGGAGTGGGCCTTATGGCGATGCATATGGCCAAATCTACAAAACGCATTTTGGCTGTCGAAGAAGTTGGGCCAGCGGCACTCGAGGCCATCACCGCAGCAAGGCGAAATAAAATTGGAAATGTTTTAGAACTTTGCGGAGACGCCATTGAGGGAGTTCAAACTTTTGTAAGTGAGTGGGGCACTCCCTCCTGGGTGATTTTGAATCCACCTCGAAAAGGTTGTGATGAGCAGGTTTTGAAAGCAATTAGTGCAAAATCTCCCAAACAACTGATTTATGTTTCTTGTAATCCACAGTCTCTTGCGCGCGATTTAGGCCTTTTGCTGAGCGACAATAAGGGCTTCGTACTTAAGTCTCTTGAACCCGTCGATATGTTTCCCCAAACAGAACATATTGAGTGTATTGCGTATCTAGAATCTCGTGGTAGGCCTCGGTTGCCTCGGGGTGGTGTTTTCAAGCCTCAACAGGGTGGTACGTCTAAACATCGAGTAAAAAATAAATCCAAGGCGGTTCACTAACTCATTATGGACGGCGCAACATTTATTCGTGCTCAGAATTTGAAAAAAATTTACGGTAAACGAACTGTAGTACAAAACGTCAATGTTGAGCTTAAAGCGGGTGAGGTCGTGGGGCTTCTGGGCCCTAATGGCGCCGGAAAAACTACGGTCTTTTACATGATCGTGGGTTTAGTTTTTCCAGGAGAGGGTCGAATTTTTTTCAATGATTCAGACATTACGGCCCTGCCCCTGCACGAGAGAGCGCGAATGGGTATGGCCTACCTCCCACAAGAATCGAGTCTCTTCAGAAAGCTTTCAGTTTTTGACAATGTTGCCATTGGACTAGAGTCCAGGGGGTTGCAGGGGCAAAAGCTTCAGGTTGAGTGCGAGTCACTTCTTGAAAGGTTTGGACTGAATCACCTTTCGGCGACCGTCGCATCAGCCTTGTCGGGTGGTGAGCGTCGTCGATGTGAAATTGCGCGATGTTTGGCTCTCAAGCCCTCAGTTATTTTGCTTGATGAACCTTTTGCAGGAATTGATCCAATTGCGGTTAGTGAAATTCAAAAATTCATTCAGGAATTAAAAAAACAGGGTATTGGAGTTTTAATCACGGATCACAATGTTCGCGAAACTCTAGGTATCTGCGACAAGGGATACCTTATGAGAGACGGTGAAATTTTTTTTCAGGGTACTCCCCAAGAAATCAGCCAAAATGCCGACGCCCGCAAGTTTTATCTCGGTGAGAGCTTTAAGCTCGATTAAGGCCAGGAGCCAAAAAGCCCCTGTCGATACTTTTTCACCAGCCTGCTAGAGTTAGGAGTCCATGGGTTTAAAGCAACAAATGAAGCAAACGCTGGGCATGACAATGACCCCGCAGCTTCAGCAGGCCATAAAAATTTTGCAGATGTCTGTGTTGGAACTTCAGCAAGAGGTCAACACAGCTTTGGTTGACAATCCCACCCTGGAAGAAATTTCAGAGGAGGGCGCACCCGAAGGGCCTGAGGGGCCAGAAATGGATCATCAGCTTGAGGCGGAATCTGAAGATTCCTCGCAAGAAAAATTGGCAGACCCCAAAGACGATCACGATTGGCAAAGTATGCTGGAGCAGGGTGGTTGGAATTCTCCGCTACCCAGCACCCGAAATGTCAATTCAGACGACATACCTAGCTACGAGCAGGTGTTGTCGCGACCTACAACACTTTATGAGCATCTGATGTGGCAACTCAGAATGAACACCTCTGATCCCAAAGAGCTAGAAGTTGGCGAAGAAATTGTCGGCAACCTCAACGATGATGGTTATCTCGTGATGCTCCTTGAAGAAATTGCTCAAAAAACGGGCGTCGATATGGCTCAAGTAGAAGCCATGCTTTTTCGAATTCAACGGTTCGATCCTCCGGGAGTTGCCGCTCGCGATCTCCAGGAGTGTTTAATGATTCAGGCAGAAATTTTAAAAGAAGACGATGCTGTTGAAACCGTAATTGAAAAACACATGCCTGAACTTGAAACCAAAAATTATCCTTCCATCGCAAAGGCAATGAATCGATCGCTACCTGAAATCATTGAAATTTGCCGAGTGATTCACGGCATGGAGCCTCGACCGGGGCGCGGGTTTTCAACCTCCGAACCCCAATATATTGTTCCCGATATTTATGTTCTTAAAGTCGGTAAAGAATATTTAGTGGTTTTGAATGAAGAGGGAATTCCGCGTTTGCGAATTTCCAAGGAATACCAGGATCAGCTTTCAACAGGTGAGCTTAAGGGCGAAACTAAAACCTATGTAAAAGAAAAACTTAAAGGCGCTTTTTGGCTCCTTAAAAGTATACTTCAGCGGCAGCGGACCATATTCAGAGTCACAGAAACCATCGTAAAAAAACAAAAAGAGTTTTTTGAAAAGGGGCCTGATGCCCTTCGCCCGATGGTGTTAAAGGCCGTCGCCGATGAGCTGGGGTTGCACGAATCAACAATATCAAGAGTCACTACAAACAAATTTGTTCACACCCCTCATGGAATTTACGAACTCAAATACTTTTTCAACAATGCCATTTCTAGAACTGATTCTGGAGATGATTTGGCAAGCGAGTCCGTTAAACAAAGGCTGAAGGCCCTCATTTCGAGTGAAGATCATAAAAATCCCTTAAGTGACCAACAGCTGGCCGATATGCTTGCAGATACCAAAATTGATATTGCCAGGCGAACGGTTGCGAAATACCGTGAAGCCTTAGGAATTTTACCCTCAAGTAAGCGTAAAAAGTACTTTTAGTTTTAATTTTTACTTTAAATTTAAATCTAAAAAAATTTAGAAATAGAAAATTGAAAAAATAAATTGCAAGGAAGGGAGAAAGTCTCAAAATGACCTCCTCAAAAATGAATATTCAAATTGCCTTTAAGGGGCTCGATGCTTCCGATGCCGTTCGGGATTACGCCACCAAGCGAGTTTCAAAACTCGAAAAACTTCTGCACGAAGTTACAAATTGCCATTTCGTTTTTTCTATTGAAAAAGTCGAACATATTGCCCAACTCCATGTAAATTCGAAAGATCTGGATGTTCGAGCAGAATCTCGAGCTGAAACTATGTACGCTGCAATTGACGAAGTCACCGATAAAATCTTAAATCAAACTCGAAAGTTTAAAGAAAAACATACAAATCATGCAGGCAAACCCCACCACAACCAAGGTTCTTGAATAAACACATAAATAGAAAATGTTGTGGGGTTTTTTGATTGGTTATCATTTGGAAGGAGTAAGCATATGAGTTCTTCAGGCAATCTTTTATTTACATCGGAGTCTGTCACCGAAGGGCACCCGGATAAAGTTGCAGATGCCATAAGTGATTCCGTTTTGGATGCCTATCTTACGCAAGATCCAGAAAGTTTAGTGGGCTGTGAAACTTTTGTAACAACAGGTTTGGTTGTTGTTGGCGGAGAAATTAGCACTCGTACTGATAAATCCATCGACATTCAAAATCTCATTCGAAATCGTATTCGCGATATTGGCTATGTTTATGCGGGTCAGGGTTTCGATGCTGATTCCTGCTCAGTTCTCAACGCTATTCACGAACAAAGCCGGGACATCCGTCAAGGAGTTCAAAAATCCGACAACGAAATTGGCGCTGGCGATCAGGGCATGATGTTTGGTTTTGCTTGCAATGAGACACCAGAAAAAATGCCTCTCTCTTTGGCTCTTTCTCATCGGATTACAAGCCAACTTGCCGAATTGAGAAAAACCAAAAAAGTGGCCTGGCTAAGGCCCGATGGCAAAGCCCAAGTCACAGTTGAAATGTCTCAGGATCGTAAACCGCTACGGGTTCATACCGTTGTGGTTTCAACTCAGCATGATGAAGCGGTTACCCAGGAAGAAATTAAACAAACGGTGAAGTCTCAGATTATTGATAAAGTTATTCCAGCAGATTTCCTTAAGGGAACCCCCGTATTGCACATTAATCCCACCGGCCGATTCGTAATTGGCGGACCCCACGGTGATGCTGGCCTAACGGGTCGAAAAATTATTGTTGATACCTATGGTGGCCATGCCCCCCACGGCGGCGGAGCCTTTAGCGGAAAAGATCCCACAAAAGTGGATCGCTCAGCTGCCTATATGGCTCGGTATGTGGCAAAAAATATTGTGGCTGCAGGGCTCGCTGATCGTTGCCAGGTTCAACTTGCTTACGCCATTGGCGTTGCGGATCCGGTGAGCGTGTATGTGGATTCCTATGGAACCTCGCAGGTTGATCCCCAAAAATTTGTTGCTGCAGTCAAAGAGATTTTCCCCTTGAAACCTGCGGGCATTATTCGCCACTTGGATTTGCGTCGTCCGATTTACTCAAAGACCTCAAGTTATGGCCATTTTGGCAGAGATATCCCTGAGTTCCGCTGGGAGGCAACTGACAAAGTTTCCGAGCTAAAATCCTATTTTGGCGCAAGATAAACCTCGTTTTTTTACGTGATTGGAATTTACCTTGGTCTTGTATTTTTAATACTTGTCGCTATTGCGGGTTTGTCGCGAGTTGAGAATGGCCAAAAATTTAAAGTTGTTTCAGGAAAATTTTTAGAAATTATTGGCAAAAAAGATCCTGTCCTGACAGCGCAGGCCTTTGTGCTAATGGCCGCTTTTTCTTTCTCATTTTGGGAAAGCGCTCTTTGGCTTTTGTGGGGGCGATCTGAGCCTTTTTCATTCAGCTTTGTGGTTGCTGTTTCTTTCTTTCTTGCCTTCGCCAAATTGAGTGGGTTTTTTTTACAGAATTCCAAAAATAAAATTTCTCAAAGATATTTTTACATTTTGTTGTGGGGAGCCTGGATTTTTGCATTGGGCCCGTGGTTTTCGGCAGTTATATTCACACCTTGGATTTGGTTTAGGTTCCGTAATTAGGCTAAGCTCGGTTGGGGGAAATCAAAAATGCTTTACTGGTTGCTGTATTCATTCGAGTCTGAATTTTCAATTTTCAATGTTGTTAAGTATGCCTCATTTCGTTCTGGAATGGCTGCTTTGACAGCTTTTTTTATAGCAACCCTACTTGGTAAACCCTTCATCGAATGGATTAAACGAAAACAATTTGGCCAAGCCGTTCGCGATGATGGGCCCAAAACGCATTTAAAAAAACAGGGAACTCCCACGATGGGTGGGGTGCTCATTATCGCCGGAATCTCGGTAGGTACTTTGCTTTGGGCTGATCTTTCTAATTCTTATGTTTGGTCAGCATTGCTCGTAACCTGGATTTACGGCCTGATTGGATTTTTAGATGATTTTATTAAAATCATAAAAAAAGACCCCAAAGGTTTGGCGAGTCGTTGGAAATTTCGATTGCAAGTTTTGGGTGGGCTTTTGGTAGCTTTAATTATTTATCATGCCCAGGATGGTTGGGCGGGCCAGGGTAAGTTGTATTTCCCATTTTTTAAAAACTGGGAGCTTGATTTAGGGGCCTGGTACATCGCCTTAGTCGTTTTAATTTTGGTAGCTACATCGAATGCCGTAAACCTTACTGACGGTCTTGATGGACTCGCCATTGGCCCCTCCATCTTGTGCGGGGCGGCATTTTTTATTCTTTGTTACCTAGGCGGAAACGCAATTTTCGCCAAATATCTTCAAATCCCCCATGTGCCGGGACTCGGTGAGTTGCCCATTATTTGCGCTTCCATGGTGGCAGCGGGAGTGGGATTTTTGTGGTTCAACACCTATCCAGCTCAAATTTTCATGGGCGATGTAGGGGCGCTGGCCCTTGGCGGACTCATCGGAACTTTGGCTGTGGCTTCGAATAATGAGTTTCTTCTTGTAATCCTTGGCGGGATTTTTGTAATAGAAACCTTGTCGGTAATTTTGCAGGTTGTTTCGTTCAAAATTCGAGGCAAACGGGTTTTTAAAATGGCCCCCCTGCATCACCATTTTGAGCTTCTGGGTTGGCCAGAACCAAAGGTGATAGTGAGATTTTGGATTGTTTCCTTTGTCCTGACAATCTTGGCTCTCGGCACTCTGAAATTACGGTAAGTTTAATTTTTTTTGTGGAGGTAGGCTCGATGGCTGTCGCAGGTTTAAAAGGTCGAAAAATTGCTCTGTTTGGAGCTAATTCGGCAACGGTCGCATTAATTAAATTTTTAGTTCGTCGTGGCGCTGTGGTTCGTCTTATCGACACCCGTCCTGTCGAAGTTATTCGCGAAGGTTTTGCTGAACACATCGATTTTGATCGTATCGAGCTTGCTTGTGGACCCGTTGAGCCAACGGCATTTACAGAAATTGAAATGGTTGTTGTTCCTGCGGGTATGCCGCTAGACGCGCGCGTTTTAGAGCATGTGCGCACTTTGGGAATCCCCGTGGTTTCTGAACTCGAATTTGTTTCTCAGCATACACAAACTCCAATTATTGCCATCGCGGGAACAAATGGAAAAACCACAACCGCACTTTTGCTCACTGCAATTTTAGAAAAATCTGGAAAATCAGTTTTTTCAAATGCCTTGCGTCCTCTTGCTGAATCTTTGATTCAAACAAAGCCTCTTGATTATATTGTTGCCGCTTGTAGCAGTTTTCAGCTTGATGGAATTTCGAGCTTCAAACCTGCAATGGTTCTTTTGCTTAATCTAACTGAAGATCATTTAAATCATTATCCAAATTTTGAAACCTATGTAGCTGCCAACCGTGAAGTTTTAAGAAACGCCGACAAATCAACACGCATTATTTTGAATGCATCGGATCCGCATTTAATTGCTTTGGCACCAGCTCTTGCTGGCCAGACGCAAGTTTTTGCTCAGCAACCTTTGCCTGAAGATTTTGAAGGAGCTTGGGCAACCCGAACCCATATGGTTATTCGAAATCAGGCGGGAAAAGACGCGACTAATTTTATTCTCAATCAGCTAAGACTGCGCGGAACCCATAACAAAGAAAATTTAATGGCTGCAAGTCTTGCGGCACTGCAACTTGGGGCATCGGCCGAGGATATTACTCACGTCATTGAAAGCTTCCGAGGTCCCGCTCACAGAGTGGAATTTGTAAAACGCGTAAATTCAGTTGCCTTTTACAACGATGCAAGCGGAGCCAATGTGGGCGCTCTTTTGCGAACGCTACAGGCTTTTCAAGAGCCCATAATTTTAATTTCAGGTGGTCGCGACAAAAATGCCGACTACACACCGCTTATTCCCCATATCAGACAGCGCGTGAAAAATTTAATTTTGGTGGGTGAAGCCAAAGAAAAAATGAATCGCGCTATTGGCGATTACACCGAAACTTTTTTAGTTGGCACCTTGGAAGAAGCCGTTTTGCTTGCTTATCAAAAATCACGTTCGGGTGATGTGATTTTGATGTCACCGGGTTGCGATCCTACGGATGTTTTCTCAAGCCATGAGGAGAAGGGGGAACATTTTAAGAAGTTGGTGAATATGATATCCATCCCCCGCCGCCCCAACGTCTTTTGACCTTGGTTGCCATTGACGGTACACCGCAAGCTTTTCCAACGAGCGTCGCATCAACTTAATTTTTCCGGTCCTCGTGTGGCCTCCGGCCACAGTCCGGTCCTCAAAACTAATTTGCTGCGCCTCACGTTGAAAAATCTTGCTCTAGCTTCGCGAGTGCTGTTGCTGGTTTCTAACTGGCTTGGTCTTTTCCGAATCTCGTTTAGAGGTCATCCCGAATGAAATGAGGGATCTTTAGCGTGCTTGGCTTCAGAGTCCGTTTTGCGCCGAAGGTGTTCCTTCTTAGAGGTCCTTGCTCGGGCACGCCGTGGCTACAGCAGCGGCAAAAAACAGGGCACGAAGACAACGGTGTTCGTGCTCCAAAAGCAACACTGGGCCTCAGGTTGAAATCATTTGGAATTTTAAAATTTGCCGGCCCAGAGTTGGTTAAGAAAAGTCATGTAGGGCAGAGTCCTTATCCCATTTTCATCAAGTGTTTCGGTTGAATCTAGTGACACGACCACAAACTCCTTGTGTTTTTTTTCTTCCTTTAGGGCACTGAGGCCTTTTTTATGTTTTTCAGAGATTCTTCGAGAAGCCTTAATTTCAACGGCCGTGTTTCCAAAGACACAGTCCACTTCGTGGCCCGCCGTTGAGCGCCAAAAGCAGGGTTCTAACTTTCGTCGTTGATAAGACAACGCACAACGAATTTCGTTTACAATGAAGTGCTCAAATCTATTACCAAAGAGTTTAGAATTTTCTTGCACTTTCAGGTTCAAAATTTGGTTGAGAACTCCCATGTCAAAAAAGAAAAATTTTGAAGTTTGTATAGCTTTTCTTTTTTTCGACTCCAACCATGGAGCTAATTGAAAGCCAATGAGCGTGTCTTCTAGAATTGAATAGTGATGTCTTACCGTTGGGGCAGAATTCTCTGTATCACTGGCAATATTTTGAAAATTAATGAGTTCACCCGATGAGAGTGCGGCTCCATGTAAAAAGCGCACAAAACTTGGTATTTTTCTTACCAGGCTTTCGGTTTTAATTTCGGCATCTATGTAAAGCTGCACATAGGCAGAAAGTTCCTCTTGAGGGTCTTCGGACTTGTAAACCTGGGGCAAAGAACCCACATTTAAGATTTTGTTTAAATCAAAATCTTGTCCGAGTTCACAAAAACTTAGAGGAAACATTTGGGCGGGCCACGCTCTTCCGCCAAGAAGATTTACCTTTTGCCCTTTGAGTTTTCGAGCGCTGCTTCCAGTGAGTAAAAATCTAAAATCAAATTCCTCAATAAGGCGATGAACTTCATCTAGAAGTTCGGGAATTTTTTGGATTTCGTCGATAACAATAATTTTATTTTTGTGGGGGTTGATGACACTTTCAAGAAGGCTGGGATTAACGGAAAGTTTTAAAAAGTCTTCGTTTTTTAGGAGATTGATGACAAAGACATTTTCGAGTTGGTTGCGAATGTAAAAGCTTTTTCCCGTTGAACGAGGACCCAGCAAAAGAACTGACTTTTTTTTCAAAAGAGACTGAAGATCAATTTTCCGCTTATACATACGTTATCAAGTATAACGTATATCATGATTAACGTTATAACTATTAACGATTATCATGATTTTTTTGGCATTTAGGCCAAAGGGGGGATGAGCAAATAGAGCCCTCCAAAAATTTTGATAGAGTAAAAAGGCTTGAATTTAATAACGCGTTGCGCTTTAAGGCGGGTCCATGAATTTAGCCAAAAATCCTAAGAAAATCTTTTTGTCATTTGCGATCTTTGCACTGTGTTTTGGTACTTCTAGCCGATCCCTGTTTGCTGCTGGCGGTTGTTCAAAAGAAGACCTCAAGGCTTTGCTTCAAATTGCAGAAGAACTGAGGACATCGGTTAAACAAACTCTAGAGGCTGCAAGAAAAATTGGGGAAAAGGTAAGTAAAATCGAGGCAAAGCTAGCTCAAATGGAGACAGCTCCAACAAGGGCGTTGGAAATTGCTAAATGGCCTTCAAAACAAACCAAAACACTGTCCAATGGTGCGGTAATTGATTTAGTTCACGGCGAGGTTGACGATGCTGCCAGCCAAGTGTGGAGGGACGGCGACACACTTTGGGCTCCAGTGGCCGGACCTGATGAGTTTTTTAAGTATACAAAAAAACATCGCCTAACTTTCAAAATTAATGGCACGAAATACCCAAATCACCCAGCAATGGCCAAGGCCTATTGCGAGGCACTCAAGATTCCTGGGTTAGAGAGTGTAAAATGGTTTTTGCCAGAGATAGATGTTTTTTTAGAGGCAGCAGGAAATCCAGCTGAGAATGTATCTAAAGGTTTAAATAAGTTATTGACCGAAGCCTTTCCTGAAATGCTCAGGGGCCGGTTTTGGTCGTCGTCGTCGTCGGGGAGATCTTCTGACTACGCGTCGGTCTTCATGGGCAATTACCGCGAGGTCAGCATCGACTACCGCGTCTGCTACTATAATTCCGTCCGTTGTGTGAGTCGTGGCGCGGGCCGCTAAGCGTGGGTCCTGTTAATTTCATCATTTTCCTAATCGGACCGACGAATGTCGGGCCTGCCTTTGCTCGAAACCAACGGTCTTCGTGCACGCCACCGCTTCGCGTTAGTGCTCGGGCACCGCGGGCACGAAGACAACGGTGTTCGTGCTGTTCAGACTTAGAATTAACGTTTTCGGCGTAAGATGTAGAGATCGACTCCCGCTCCTCTACGCAAAACAAAGGGGCTTATCATAATTCCCTCTTTTGTTTTGTCGTCCTCGCGATTGGCTTCGACCCCTAAGAACGAATCAGGCTTTCCTTTGATCGGCTCTAGATAAATGGCTGTGTGCCCCGATCTGCCAGAACCTGAAGCGTTTTTCCAGCGCCAGGTTATCAAGTCTCCGGGTCTGGGTTGTGCGGTTTCGCTGATGGCCTCAAACTCGGAGGCAGCATTTGCAAATCCCCACTGATTGAATAACTCGTCTTTTGTCTTCAGATCCTCCTCTGAAAAATTAAAATTGGTAAGTGATTTCCAAACATATTCAATACCCATAGTTGTGAGGCGTGTTTTTGAATCCGAACAAATCGAAACAAAGGTTGAGCAGTCTATGCCTTTACATTTTCCATCTTTGGTCGTGCCGCCGAAGATGTAGCCCGCATTTGGGACATTCAAATTATTGTCCTGACAAAGTACAACGTCTTGTATTTTGTCCTTCGAAACATTGGAAGGAAATGCTGCTGGATATACAAGCTGCATGTTTTTAAGTGTGCACGCAGTTTGTTCGCGGTTGCCTGTGGAGTGGGCCATGTAAATTAGAAGTGTTTTTAGAACGGTTATTTTGTTGTGGCTCGCTTTTTGAGTTTGAGGATTGAGATCATCTTTGCTTGAAGCCTTTTTTAGAGCGTCCAATGCGTCATCAAAAATACCCGTGAGGCTTTTTGTGCCTAAAAGTTTTTGCAAACTTGTGCGAAGTTCTGGGGTTCCGCGTTCTTCTTTAGTCGCTGCATCGAGTGTAGCTTTGACTTCGATCAAAGTATTTTTATCATTTAGGATTTTCGCCTCAGTGAGAGTTTTTAAATTCTCCCAGCTCATTCCATTGGCCTCGAGATTTTTATTCAGTTGCTCCCAACCCAGCAGTAAATCCTTTTCATTTGCCTGCTCGACTTCGGATTTAAGGGCCAAAGCTTTTTGAACAGTAAGCAGATCACAACTAAGGCCAGGATCCTGGCCAACGCTGATCTCCCGACCAGGCAATTCATTGCTATGTTGAGCAACAGCAGAAAAAGAAATTAAAACTATCGAGTAGAAAAGACGTTTGAAGTTCATGGACTCTTTTCGGACCATTTATTTGGTTGCTTGAATTCGGAGAGTCAAAATCTGAAAATCTTGGCTTTAGCCACTCGAGCGCTTGGCTCGGTTCCAAAAGGGTTCCAAAAGTGTTCGTGCAAAAATCGGGGGCAATTCCGTAATCAATTGTTCTCATTTTTGCTCGGACACCGCGGGCACGAAGACAATGGTGTTCATGCTCGTCATGGTATCGTCGTCGCCTACCTTGGTAGGTCTGGCCATGGGGGTACTGCCTTCAATAAAATTTATTTGACACGCAGCAACAAGGCTAATAACTGGCTTATCAATGCGCATAATTTTTTTCAAACTCACTTTGATTTTACTTTGCACTTTTGGGGCACCTAAGCCGGTTTTTGCCGCCGGAAAAATGCCCGGCATATGTAGATTATTTTTGGACACGGTTACTAATTTACGGCGTCCCGCCCACAGTGATTACCGAAAAAAAGGAGGCCAGTTGGAAGTTTTGAGTCAGGGCAGTTGGGTTCCGCTTTCCCAGAAAATAACAAATCCAGTCTTGCTTAATTATTTAAACGCAAACCCCCATGCGGCTTATTTTTGGAATTTGCTGTCAGCTCTACAGGATAACTGGGATTGGAGAATTCCACTCCAAATAAAGACTTCTTTGGCTGCAGAAGGAGTTGTTGATTTGGAGGGCCTGGCGCATACAAGTTTTACCGGTTTGCATGTGGACGCTGGCGGAAGAGTCCCCCTGCTTTTTTTGAAGTTTGCACACACAGGCGAAAGCGAGGCATTTTTCGAGGGGATTCGGGCTGCCGTAAATGCTACGCAAAATGAGTTAAATGAGAAGTTTGAAGTCAACTTCTTCCCAATAGCTCTACATACATCCGTAAATGGGGTCCTTGTTCATCTAAAAACAATAACTATTTCTGCAGGCTACCCTGCAGAAACTATGATGTATTTTCTGAGTAAGTTAGTTAGGGCAGATCACTAAGAACTTTCGAATATTTTATAATGCTCGGGCACTCGGGGCACGAAGACAGCGGTGTTCGTGCCTGGGCGCTGGAAAGTTGGGGGGCATCGCCAGGTCTAAATCCCATTTTTGGTTTTTAGCCTCAAGAGTAACGATGGTGTCAGGCCACAAACCAGAATTCGGGAAATAGGGTCAAAAGCGCTTGCTTTGTGTAATGCGTCGTGTTATAGGACGTTTCATGAAATTTAATTCAAATTCCAAAAAACACTTTTTATCAGTGATTGTCTTTTCATTGGCCCTAAATACTGGGACCAAATCCTTGGTTGCAGCGGAGAATTGTTCAATAAACGATCTCGGGGCCATTCTTGAAACAGCCAGAAATGCCCTCTCCTTAGCCGAAAAACAATTGGCTGAAGCAAAAAAAAGTCTGGATCAAATGGCTGAAGCAAAAAAAAGTCTGGATCAAATGGAGGCAAGGCTTGAGGCAAGGCTGCCGAGTTTGGATTCTACCTCGCAAAAGGCCGTGGGCCAGGACGGTGATGAAGTTGGAGGTCTCAGCGGAGGAGAAGTTGGGGCGCAAGGCGAAGGATTTTTGGGAAATAATTCCCCGGCTGCACTTCCAGAAAAAGACGAATTGGCGGTGGTTCCTGTCGCTACTCCGACCTCACCGCAAGTTAGCCAGGTGAGCCCAGCAGTAACTGAGAGTGAAACAGGGAATAATCCCTACAAGGGCACCTTGTTAAATCCGGGTCTCTTTAATCCCCATAGTGACGCAGGTTACGGCGTTTACCATCGCGGCCATACTTACGGTCGAAATGTTTCGCCCCTTGAAAGGGCAGCTTTGGATAATGAAGCTGATACCCGAAGATTTTGGGGACGCTAACCCTCTACTTATTATTGTCCCAAAAAAACGCAATGCATTATGGGTGGTTTCATGAATTTGTCCAAAAACCCTAAAAAGTACCTTTTCTCATTGGCAGGCTTTGCTTTGAGCTTTTGCGCCCCAACCAACTCCTTGGTCGCTGCTCAGGGTTGTTCAAGAGATGACCTACTGGCCATACTTCAAACTTCAAAAAAAGCGGTTGCTTTGGCTGAACAACAGTTAGAAGGGGCCAAGAAAAAATTGGCAGCCGCTAAGCAAAATGTGGAGTTTATCGAGGCAAAGCTAGCACAATTGGGGCCTGGCCCAGAAAAGACCGTGATTTCTGCGGAAAATCCCTCAAAAGAAACCAAAACACTGTCTAATGGGGCGACACTTTCTTTGGTTCACGGCGATCCCAAAGATGTTCCAAGCCAAGTTTGGAGGGACGGCGACATGCTGTGGGGCCCAGTGGCTAACCGTGGAGAATTTTCCGAATATACAAAACAACATCCCCTTACTTACGACTTTTTTGGAACTAAATATCCAGATTACCCGGCAATGGCCAAAGCCTATTGCGAGGCACTTAAGATTCCTGGGTTAGAGGGCGTAAAATGGGTTTTGCCAGAGCTTGATGTCTTTTTAAAAGCAGCCGGGAATTCAGCTGAGAATGTTGGCAAACAAGTTAACAAGTTTTTTTTCGAAGCCTTTCCTAAAAATGGGGGCCTCTGGTTTTGGACGTCGTCGTCGTCCACTAATCCCTTTGCCGTAGCTGGCGTTTTGGTCTTTCAGGGGCATTCAGGAGAAGTCTATTCCTTCGGGGCAAACCAAAAAGACATTGACGTCCGTTGCGTGAGTCGCGCGGGCACTTAGAACAGTCCCTTGGCGCAGCCCTCTTTTCATTTGCTCGTAACCAACGGTCTTCGTGCACGCCACCGCTTCGCGTTAGTGGCCGAAGGGCCTTATAATCATATTGATGACTTTTATTCGGGAGCGATTTCAGATTCCTGATCTTTTGTTTTTTTCGCTTGTCCTTGCCCTTTCGGCCCTAGGTCTTGTGATGGTCTACTCGGCCTCGAGTGTTACGGCGCTCGATAAATTTGACGACTCTACCTACTTTCTTCGTCGCCAATCTGTTTTTCTTGTGACGGGTTTTGTGGCCATGATGTTTATTGCATCAACTGATTATCGTTTATGGGTTCGCATGGGAGGCTGGGCCTTAGGACTTTCTTGTTTTTTACTTCTGCTTACCTTTGTGCCAGGCCTCGGTACCAAAGCGGGTGGTGCCGTGAGATGGCTCAATCTTGGCGGAATTCGCCTGCAGCCGGGTGAATTTGCCAAACTCGGAGCCATTCTTTACATGACATGGGCGCTCGTTCGTAAGGGCGAAAATGTGCGCACTTTTACCTATGGCCTTTTGCCCATGGGCCTCGTAACGGCGTTACTTGCGGGACTACTTTTAAAGCAACCCGATTTTGGAAATGCCGTAGTTTTAGTTTTTATTGCAGGCGTCCTTTTGTTTTTAGCGGGCGCGCGAGTGAGTTATTTATTGGCCATAGTTTTGTGGTCGCTTCCCGTGATGTGGGCCCTCATTATGGGATCTGATTACCGTCGTAAACGATTGATGTCGTTTCTCGATCCGTGGGCCGATCCTCAAAATACCAGCTATCAAATTTTACAAAGTTTCACGGCGTTTTATTCGGGTGGAATTTTTGGAACAGGCTTAGGAAACAGCAAAGAAAAACTTTACTATCTGCCTGAGGTGCACACAGATTTCATTGGGGCCGTTTTGGGCGAGGAGCTGGGATTTGTAGGAATTTCACTTGTCGTCATCGCCTTCTTCGTTTTGGTTATTCGTGGATTTCGAATTGCAATGCGCTCGCCAGATTCCACGGGTTTTTTGCTAGCGGCCGGATGTTCAACTTTAATTGGTATTCAAGCCGTATTGAATTTTTCGGTGATTTTGGGATTGCTTCCAACCAAGGGACTTCCATTGCCCTTTTTTTCACACGGAGGTTCGGCTCTTATCGTCATGCTCCTTGCTTGTGGGCTCATACAATCGGTCGGAAACCGAGCTCATCTTGAAGGTAATCCGCCATTTCGTCCATGGCTAAGGGAGTAAACATAAATAATTTATGAAAGTTTGGTTTGTCGCCGCCGGAACAGGTGGGCATATTTTTCCCGGAATCACTTTGGCCAAAGAAATTTTGGAAAAACATCCAGATACCCGTTTTTTGTTTTTTGGAACCCGTGATCGTCTTGAGGCCACTTTGATTCCCGCTGAAAAATTTCCTATAAAATTTTTAGTGACCCCCAGGTGGAAAGGGGGACCCAAACTCTTGAGGCTTTTAAGTTTGCCTTTGGTTGCAGTGGGTGTTTTTCAGGTTTTAACTGAGATTCTCGAAGAAAAGCCGAAGTTTCTTGTCAGTATTGGCGGCTATATTTCGGTTCCAGTTGTTATCATTTGTGCAATTTTTAATGTCCCGATTTTTTTAGTTGAACCTAATATTCGTGCAGGACTAGCAAACCGCTTGCTTTCGCGTTTTGTGAGACTCGGCTTTTCGACGCCGGGCTCAGATTCCAGAGAAGTTTTTCACTCTCCGGTTTTAGAACTGGGAAATCCTATTCGCAAAGATATTTTGAAATGCGAAATTCGGCCCGAAGTTAAATTCATTTCTGTTTTAGGGGGATCTCAGGGATCGGTAAAATTAGGCCGATCTGTTTTAGAAATTTTTAGTCGACTTAAATTGGGTCAAAATCACGGGATCACTCTTTTAGTTCAAACGGGCAAACTCCACCTCGAAGAGCTGAAAACTTTTGCCCAAGAATGTGAAGTCGACGCTTGGACTCAAATTGTTCCCTTTGTGAACGATGTGCCAAAATTATTGCAAAAGACCGATGTTATGGTTTCGCGAGCCGGAGCCATGTCAGTTGCCGAGATTTCAGCAGCCGCCCTGCCAACAATTTTTGTTCCCTATCCCTTTGCGGCAGACGATCACCAAAATCAAAATGCAAAACTCTTAGAAAAACCGGGTGCTGCCCTTAGAGTTGATGAACGAGAAGGTGATTTTATTCAAAAACTAGAGTCTGCTTTAAAACTTTTAGTGATTGATTCGGGCAATGTTGTTCGGCGCAGTGAACTTTCTGATCAGCTTTTTAAGTTTGGAAAACCCAAGGCTACCGAAGAAATTGTTGGACAAATACTAAGTCAGGTTTAGAAATCGCCTATGATTTTTTTTAAAGATTTGTGGGATCTTGTTGCTGCATTTAGAAAGTACGATCCGGCAACTAAAAGTTCGATTGAAATTCTTTTGCTGTATCCAGGAATTAAGGCTTGGGTGATTCACCAACTTTCGCATTTTTTTTATCAATCGGGTGTGCCCTTTGTGCCACGGTTACTTTCTGAAGCTGGACGGTTAATAACTGGAATTGATATACACCCCGGTGCAAAGCTCGGTAAACGGGTTTTGATTGATCATGGGATGGGTGTGGTCATTGGTGAAACAGCCATTGTTGAGGATGACGTTTTAATTTACCAGGGGGTAACTCTGGGCGGAACCACGCTAGAGCGGCAAAAAAAACGGCATCCCACAATTAAAGAAAAATGTGTTCTCGGGGCAGGCTGTAAAATCCTTGGCGATATAACCGTGGGGGTTGGCTGCCGAATCGGGGCCGGCAGTGTGGTGGTGCGAGATGTTCCTCCGGGATCAACTGTGGTTGGCATTCCGGGCAGAGTGGTTGCTTCAGCAGGAGTCAAAGAGGGGCAAGAGTTAGAGCACGGCCACTTGCCCGATCCTTTTATGGCTCGTATCAATGAAATTGAGTCTCGCTTAAAAAAATTAGAAGGGCTAGAAAAGAGCTCCTCCTAAATTATGTCTCTCATCGGAAAAAAACGAAGAATACATTTTATTGGCATGGGCGGAATTGGCATGTCTGGACTTGCTGAAATCCTCATTCGTCTCGGACACCAGGTGAGTGGATCAGATGCCTCTGATTCTGAAACCCTTGCACGCCTAGAACAAATGGGTGCCAAGGTTTATCGCGGACATCATGAGCAAAATGTTAGTCAAGAAAAACCCGATGTTGTGGTTTTTTCTTCCGCAATTAATCCCTCAAATCCTGAAATAGCTGCGGCTGAAGAACTTGAGATTCCCCTAATTCGACGTGCAGAAATGCTTGCTGAGTTGATGCGACTTAAGCGCGGTTTGGCGGTTGCCGGCAGTCACGGAAAAACCACAACTACGGGAATGATTTCCCAAATTTTAACCCACGCGGGACTTGATCCCACGGTTGTTATTGGCGGTAAATTTGATGCGATAGGATCTACAAATGCTGCCCTAGGTGCTGGGGCCTGGATGGTTGCCGAGGCCGACGAAAGCGATGGATCTTTTTTAAAGTTAAGCCCTGAAGTCGCCGTTGTAACCAACATCGACAAAGAACACCTCGATCATTTTAAAAATCTTGAAAACTGTAAAAATGCCTTTGGTGAATTTTTAGATCGCTTGCCTTTTTATGGGCGGGCAATTTTGTGTTCTGATTGTTCGCATTTAAGATCGGTCGGGCGAGAACTCAGAAAACCAAAAATTTGGTATGGCTTGGATGCCCAATTCTCTCCTGATTTTTTGGTTAAAATTATTTCTGAAGGAACCAAAAATACCTTTGGGATTTTTACAAAAAAATCCAGTTATCAAACATCCATTGGGCAATTGGAGTTAAAAATTCCTGGGCGACATAATATTCTCAATGCAGCGGCTTCGTTGCTTGCGGCCTTAGAGCTCGAAATTTCTTTTGATGTGGCAGCCGAAGCCCTTAAAAAATTTGGCGGAGTTAGGCGGCGATTTGAGTTTAAGGGTAAAATTTCAAACTCAATAGATATTATTGAAGATTACGCCCACCATCCAACAGAAATCATTGCCACAATGAGTGCCGCAAAATCTTATTTTCAAGGTAAACCCTTGTGGGTTGCTTTTCAGCCCCATAGGTTTTCGCGCACACGCGATAGCTGGGCAGAATTTAAAAACGTTTTTGTCGGTGCCGAAAAAATCTGGACTCTTCCGATTTATGCCGCTTCGGAACCTCGAGAGCCTTGGACTGCGGAGTTCGATGGGGGAAATTTCGCTTCTCATGTGGGATCAATCCCCGCGAATTCACTCAGTGAACTGACTGAAAAAATTGCAAAGGCCTTTGAACTGACTCCGCCAAGGGACCTGCCCGCAGCCTTGCTTGTTTTGGGTGCCGGAGATATTCCAAAAATTATTCCCCAACTGTTAGGGTAACTGCCAGGTGTTGAGTTTGTCCGCAAAATCAAAAATCACAAAAAAGTTTTCTGGAAAAATATTTTCAAATTTTCAGTTAAAAAACAAACTTTATTATCAAATAGGTGGCCCCGCTGACATTTTTATAGCCCCAAGTTCAGTTGAGGATATTCGACTCGTGGTGAACCTGGCCTGGAATGAGTCTGTCCCACTCACATTACTGGGTGCCGGAACAAATTTGTTAGTTCGTGACGGAGGGATTCGCGGAGTTGTACTTTTTTTGGGTTATGGCCTCGGCGGAAGTCCAAAAATTTTAAATGAAAACTTCCAAGGGGCCTTGGTTTCGGTCCCGTCGTTTTTTGCAAAGGCGCACCTTTTGCAATGGGCTTATGAAAATAAACTTGGAGGACTTGAGTTCTCGGCTGGGATTCCTGGAACCCTAGGCGGGGCTGTGTGGATGAATGCAGGAACCAAATGGGGATCTTACTCGGACGTTATCGAATCAGTCGGGTTTTTCCACCCTGAGCACGGCGCTTTTAGAAAACAAAAAGAAGACCTCGGTTTAAAATATCGCGGGCATGGCGAAGGCCTTCTTGATGCCTGGACTGTGGTTGAAGATATTCAAGTTATTTTGCCAAAGTTGAGTGTCGAAAAATTAGAAGAGTCCCAAAAAAAGATCGATGAGATTTTGTCTTACCGCGGACTTCGGCAGCCACTTGAAAGGCCCAGTTGTGGCAGTGTTTTTAAGAACCCCGAAACGAGCGAAAAAGGAGCGGGCCGAATGATAGAGGCTTGCGGCCTTAAGGGTTTAAAAATGGGAGACGCTCAAGTTTCAACTAAACACGCAAACTTTATTTTGAATTTGGGACAAGCCAAAGCCTCCGATGTTGAAGGCCTGATAAAAAAAATTCAAGCAGAAGTTTTTGAGAAGTTTCAAATTCAACTTGAACCTGAAGTGATTATTTTGGGCCAACAATAGGTTTAAGCGTCATTCAGAGCGGAGCGATGAATCTTTAACGTGCTTGGCTGTCAAGAAACGAAGGGATACCTCACTGCGTTCGGTATGACCGGAGATTCGAGATGACTGCAGCCAATGACCTAGCCAAAAAAGCTTTGGGCTAAGTCCCACATTTTTGGGTCTACAGTTTTTAGTTTGGCTGTGGCTTCTTTTAATGAAACCGTGACGACTTCGTTGCCTCTGAGGGCTGCCATTTGGCCCCATTCTTGGTTCCACGCAAGATCTGCGGCGTAAACTCCAAGCCGAGTGGCCAGCACCCGGTCTTCGGCCGTAGGGGTGCCGCCCCTTTGCACGTGGCCCAGCACCGTTACGCGAGATTCAAAACCTGTTCGCGATTCAATTTCATCAGCAAGAACTTGGCCGATTCCGCCCAGTTGGGGGCGACCAAAACTGTCTTTTCGTTCTTTGGCAACCATGCGTTCACCAGAGGAAGATTTGATTTTAGCGCCTTCGGCCACAACTATAATTGAAAAACGTTTACCACGTTTGTGGCGCTGATGAATGAGCTTACAAACTTCCTCAACACTCATGGAATATTCAGGAATCAAAATAGCGTCGGCGCCTCCTGCAAGCCCTGCATAGGTGGCGATCCATCCTGCATGACGACCCATGAGTTCTATAACCATTACTCGTTTATGGCTTTCTGCCGTCGTGTGTAGCCGGTCTATGGCTTGGGTCGCGATTTCAACCGCCGTGTTGAAGCCGAATGTGTAATCTGTTGAGCCGATGTCGTTATCAATGGTTTTGGGGACCCCTATGATGGGCATTCCTTGTTCAAAGAGTTTTCCAGAAACTGTGAGAGTGCCTTCACCGCCAATGGCAATGAGCCCATCGAGTTTGAGTTTTTCAAATTGTTCAAAGGCTTTTTTTACTGTTTTTTTATCTTTTAAAACATTTGTGCGTGAGGTTCGGAGGATGGTTCCACCGACGGGAAGAATGCCGCTCACAGAATCTAGATTTAACTCGCAAGTGCGGTTTTCGAGAAGTCCCTCCCAGCCGTCCAGTAATCCAATAACTTCGATTCCCCTTGGAAGACTTCGACGGACCACGCCTCGAATGGCGGCATTTAGGCCGGGACAGTCACCGCCGCCGGTGAGAACGGCAATTTTTTTGAGCTTTGTTTTTTTTTTCACAAACCAAATTGTATTCATAATGTTTGGTGCTGTCACCGTTTTGGCGTTGTTGGTTGGTTTGAGTTGTTGTGCACCATACAAAGCCCACGCAAAATAGAGAGATGAGATTCGGGGGACTTCGTGTCCTTGTAATTGCCTGTCTTTTGCAATTGGGCCATCGAGCTTTTGCAGAGCCGAGTCTCGCAGCCGAAGAAAACAGAGATTTCGAAAGAATGGTTGTTCTTATGCAAGCAGGAAAAGAATCTGAGGCACTTTTGAGTGCATCCGATTTTTTAAGGCGTTACCCGAAAAGTGAAAGAGCAGATGATGCTCAATTTGTTTTGGCCGAGGTCTATTTTCGACAGCGCCAATTTCATGCAGCTCTACAGGAATTTGCAAAAATTCCAACAATGAAAAACCCCGGACTCGACAAGGTTCCCGACGCGGGTTTGCGGATGGGCGAGTGCTGGTTAAATCTTGGCGACAAACAAAAATCGCAAATTGAGTGGGGGGCTGTAATTAGGAAATATCCAAAGAGTCCAGCAGCCTCAGCGGCCAGATTGCGTCTTGCGGGGATTGGTTCATGACTCGAAAAAAATTAATTTTCATGGGCATTTTTGTTTTTTCTTTTGGGTTTGCAGAAGTCGGTCGGACCCAAGACGAAGTGGATATTCCCTTTGATGATCTAGAAGCCGAACTTGAGGCGCAGGATTCGCCCCAATCTTCGGCTCAGTCTCCGGGTCAGCCTCCGGCTGAAAAAGAGCCACCTAAAGGTGAGGCCGTAAAAACCGCTCCTGAAACTTTGAAAGCCGACGAAGAACTAGATAATTTACTGGGCGAGAATCAGTTTTTAGATACGCCCGAAGAAGATGCCTTGCCCGAGGAAAACGAACCGCCAAAAGAGGCTCCTCAATTGGCAAAGCCCGAGTCAACTGAAGAAGAAACTGATCCTTTGGTGCAAGAGCTTGAAGAAGATTTGGGCGAACCTACCAAGCCCCAAGTTGCAGAAGATATCCCTCCTGCTTTGCGCGAAGACGCTCCGAAACCTGAATTAGCTGTGAGGCCTTCAGAGGACCCTTCAGATTTAATTTACAAAATTCCGGTAAAACCCCCTATGAGCGAGGCTAACTGGAAAAAGTGGGCAGGCCCCACCCTCGAAAAATCTTATAAAATACGAAAAGGCGATACACTTTGGGCCATCTCGGAAAGACTTTTTGGCAATCCCTATTTGTGGCCCAAGATTTGGCAGCTCAATGCTCGATTCGGAAACCCACACGAAGTTGACCCCAATGTTGAAATCACCTTTGCCCCAGGGCTTCCAAATTCAGCTCCGGCTATGGCTGTTTCGGTAGACGGAGTGGACCAGGGCATGATGTCGATTGTGGAATTTGATCCGCCACTATCTTTAATTGATCGGCTTGAGCGGATTTTGGGGTATCAGCGGGTGGCTCCAGAACCCGCGTATAAATATTTTTTAGTTGATGCGCGTCCTGAGCCCCTTTTGCGACTTCCGCGTCAGCCCATTGGACTCGAACGAAAAATGTATATCGCTGGAGACTGGATTCAGGCCAAAGACCTCGCTCCGGGCACCTATAGCATCATTGATACAAAAAGTTTAAGGGGAGATTCCAAATTGAGGCGAGTGGGCTTTGAGGGTTTCATTGTGAAATGGATTGGAACACTTGAAGTCAATGCCGAGGGAATTGGTCGCGTAAAAAGCACCTTCGCAGAAATTGAAGAAGGCGCCGCAGTGATTGCCGAAAACTATTGGATTCCGGCGTTGAGTCTGAGGCAAGAAGTGCTGGGGGCGGATGTTTCGCGAAAGACCCGGATAGTGCCGGTCGAAGAGGGAACTCTTGCAGGCGGTTCGGCTAATACTTTACTGGGACTGATTTTACCTGAAGTTGAAACAGGCCCCACGCCGGGTGCGATTCTAACCCTAAGAGATGATGTAGGAATTCAGGGCTATGGCCTTTTGGTGCATCGCCAAGGTCGCACGGCCACGATGTGGATAATCGAAGGAAACAAAGAAATCTCTGGGCGCAACGTCATCGACTAGTCTTTGGTGGGTCGTTGACTTAAATGAATTTTAGTTAGCTAAAATTTTTCTTTTGCCTTGACCTCAATCCCTGAAATCATTATCAAAATGACGCCTTAAAAGGAGGCGATTGTGATAAAAAAATATTCAATTTTAGTTTTAGTTGCCTCAAGTTTTTCTGATCCTTTGGGCGCAACATGCAATAAAAAAGATCTTGGCCGGGTAATTTCTACCTCTGGTGAAAAGGTGGGGGATCTTGTGAATGAAGCCTTTCAAACGACAAGGGATGTTGCTGTTTTAACAGGGGCTGCAGCATTCGATGGAGTAAAATCAATTCAGGAGGGCTATGCAGCCCTCGATAATCATTTCGGGTTTATTTTCAAGGGAGCCGTCGTAGGGCTCGCT
>CAXNEW010000012.1:0-33082 GCA_964201665.1 Bdellovibrionota bacterium | reverse complement strand
GGCTAGGCTCGAGACCTTCATAAAATTTTTAATTCCAATTAATTTCATTTATTTTTGTTCCTCCCAAAAATGTTTTTTTAGTCCCAAGGCTTCCCCTTAAGACCCTGAGGCAGGTCTTACTCGTTTGGAGATTCACCAAAGTGATCAACCCCAGACGGACCTCGCCTCAAAATTTATTACTTAGACAAAAGCTTATCGGGGATTAAAAAAAAGAATAGAGGCCCTTACACAAACTTAATTAATTTATGCGCAACGCCGCTCCAATTTCGCCAAATTTGCGCCAAGATTTTGTCAAGGTGAGGTCAAGGCAAAGCGTTTACAAACAAAAAATGTTTTTAGACCGTCCATTTTTTGAATTTTGAATTTAAATATTCTTCGACTTTGGCCAAAGCTATGCGTTCTTGAGCCATAGTGTCGCGGTGGCGGATTGTAACGGCCTGATCATTTACAGTCTCAAAATCAACAGTAATGCAAAAGGGGGTACCGATTTCTTCCTGCCTTCGATAGCGTTTACCGATACTGCCTGAATCGTCATATTGAATTTTTTTGGTCTGCGCCAAATCGCGAAAAAGTTTTTCGGCTATCGTCTCAAGTTCAGGTTTTTTTGAAAGGGGCATGACCGCAGCCTTAATGGGCGCAACTAACGGATGAAATTTCATTACAATTCGCTCGTGGGCTTTGTCGTCGACAAAGGCATCACACAAAACCGCAAGCATCGTGCGATCAGCTCCTGCCGAGGTTTCAATGATAAACGGAATGTATTTTTCATTGCCATTTAGCAAATCCACATACTGCAAATTCTTTTTTGAATATTCTTGGTGCCGGCGTAAATCAAAATCGGTGCGGTTGTGAATTCCCTCAATTTCACTCCAGCCAAAGGGAAACTCATATTCAATATCAAAAGCTGCTTTGGCGTAGTGGGCCAGTTCGCCGGGGCCATGGGGGTGAAATCTTAATTTTTTAGAATCTAAACCGATTCCAGTTTGCCATTCCCAGCGCGTTTGTTTCCAGGATTCCATCCATTTTTCGTCGTCGCCTGGCCGCACAAAAAACTGCATTTCCATTTGCTCAAACTCACGCGTGCGAAAAATAAAATTTCCGGGGGTGATTTCATTTCGAAAAGCCTTGCCGATTTGGGCAATACCAAAGGGCAAATGCCTGCGCGTGCTTTGCTGCACATTGTGGAAATTCACATAAATTCCCTGCGCAGTTTCGGGCCTTAAAAATATGGTGGCCGCAGAGTCTTCAACGGGCCCCATGAAAGTTTTAAACATTAAATTAAAATTGCGGGCCTCAGTAACATTGGTACTTTCGCACTCAGGGCAAATGAGTTTACCTTGAGCATTTTTTTGGGCCTTATCGGCTCGAAACCTAGATTTACAATTTTTACAATCAACCAAGGGATCGGTGAAATTTTCAACATGGCCGCTGGCTTCCCATACACGCGAAGCCATTAAAATTGCAGCATCAATTCCTTCGACATCATCACGCAAAGTCATAGCCTTCCACCAGGATTCTTTGATGTTGCGCTTAAGCTCGACCCCTAAGGGACCATAGTCCCAACACGAACCCAGGCCTCCATAAATTTCGCTACTTTGAAAAACAAAACCCCTGCGCTTGCAGAGTGAAACAAGGTCCATCATGGGATCGGTTTTTTTGTTTTGAGTATTTTGCTGAGTTTCGGTCATAGTTTTCCTTAATGTTTTTTAGATACTTTTTTTAAATTGTAGGATTCTCGAGTCCATTAGTGAAGTGAAATGTCGGGATATTTTGCGATTAAAAATTTTCTCAAGCTTTCTTTCAGGCGCTCTTCAATTTGCCGGGCTCGCTCTTTTGAAAACCCATGCTCTTGTCCAATTTCAAGTAGCGTTTTCGGATTTTCTGTCACCAAGCGATCGCGAAAAATAAGGGCATCGCGAGGTTCAAGGGTTGCAATAAATTCGCCAAGCGCTTTGTGAAACAATTCCTTTTGTTCGGTCTCTTCAAGTGCCGCACCCGGAAGGGGCGACTGATCAGGAATTCTTGCCACCATCGAGAGCCCGTCAGATTCGCCATCCCTGCCAGGTACCGGTGCACTTAGCGATACATCCCCACCCGAGAGTCGCTCTTGCATAAGTTTCACATCGGCCTCTTCGACACCTAGATTCATGGCGATGGCCTTGGGCTCAAGCGCCAAGCCCTCGCGCTCCATACGTTCTTGTTCTTTTTTAAGTCGGTAAAATAATTTTTTTTGCGCCGCCGTTGTGCCAATTTTTACGAGCGACCAGTTTTTTAGAAGATAGTCCTGCATATAACTACGAATCCAATAGACGGCATATGTTGTGAGGCGCACATCTTTAGAGGGATCAAAATCCTGAACCGCTTTAATAAGACCCATGTTGCCTTCTTGAATCAAATCTAAAACCTTCGCGCCGTAGCGGGCATATTCAAAGGCGAGTTTTACTACAAAGCGAAGATTGGCCTGAATTAAACGCGCAAAAGCCTCGCGGTCGTGGTCGACAAAAGATTTTCGAGCCAGATTTTTTTCTTCATCAGGTGTGAGCAGCGGAAAGCGCAACATTTCGCGAATATAAGTGGAAAGTAAATCGCGATCTTTTATCGGTACAAGGTCAGTGATTTTTTCAGGATTTATTTCGACCTCTGAAACGGGATTTAAATTTGGATTTAAACTTGGGGCCGAAATGATCTCATCTTCAGATTCTAAAATTTCTGCGTCCAAGGCTTTAGATTTTGGTTTTTTGCTAGCCGCAACTTTTGACTCCTTGGAGGCTGGTTTTTTTTTATAAGTCTTTGATTTTACTGGAGTCATTTGTCTGGCGCCCAAGAAGCCTCTCCTTTTGCTACAATATATATATGGAGGCAAGCTCCGCTGAGGGGTCTGAGGTCCCGAAGCCCTTTTCCTTTTTTGGCCAAAGGGTTTTAGTCCTTAACTCTTCTTGGGAACCACTTAGAGTCGTATCCTGGCAGCGGGCCATTCTATTGCTCATGGGTGGCAAAATAGAAGTCCTTGATACCTATGATCTTCTAATTCACAGCCCCAGCATCGCCATCCGCCTACCCTCGGTCATTCGCATGAAGGGTTATGTGGCCCTTAAACGCCAACGAAGCCTTGTGAGATTTTCTCGCCAGCATGTTTTTTTACGCGATGACTTTAGGTGCCAGTATTGTCGCAAAACCTATGGCGTAAAAGAACTCACCCTCGATCATGTCCTACCGGTGGTTCGAGGGGGCAAAAAAACTTGGTCAAATATTGTAACCTGCTGTGTGCCGTGTAATCAGAAAAAGGGGGCACGAACTCCGCAAGAGGCAGGATTTCAGGGTTTCAGCCCGCCGGCAGAACCGGAGTTTGGCTTTATTCCAGAAATATTGGTTCTAAAAGACAGGCTCCCACCTAGCTGGGAGCCCTACGTAGCCCACATCCACGCCAATCCAGCACCTTCAAAAAAAATTGCGAAGCACTAGCTAGAACGGGATGTCTTCGGAGGCTCCGGCGTTTTGGTCGTTGCCGCCACCGCCTGTGTTACCAAACTCTGGGGGAGCTCCAAAAGGCTCAGAACCCATATCCTCATGACCAGATCTGGAAGCACCCGCTGCCGAACCCAAGAACTGAACACCCATGGCCACAACTTCTGTTGTGTAACGTTTTTGTCCTTCTTTATCATCCCATGCGCGGGTTTGAAGTCGGCCCTCAACATAAACTTGCCGACCTTTGCTCAAATATTTACCGCACAATTCGCCAAGCTTGCCCCAAACAACAATGCGATGCCATTCGGTGCGTTCTTGTTTTTGCCCAGCTTTGTCATTCCAAGATTCGCTCGTCGCGATGGGGAAATTGCAAACAGCTTGACCCTGAGGGGTGTGACGCAATTCGGGATCTTTACCGAGGTTACCAACTAAAATAACTTTATTAATTCCTGCCATAATATTTATCCTCTTCTTTATTCTTTATTTAAGGTTTCAAGTTTTAAGGGTTTAAGTCTGGTATCCTCGCATTCAGGAAGTTTGAGTCAATGTGGTCAAAATGGCTAAGCGTATTCTTTTTATTTTTTGTACCCTGCGTTGGCCAGGCGCAAAATAGATTTCCGGAATCTGAAAATCCTTTGCTTGGCACATTTTTTTCTTTTCCGATTCGCGCAACATCAGAGCTAGGATTTGGTCTTAAGGGCCAGGATTTCAATATCTTAATGCGCGCCGAAACCCTCGTGGGTTTTGGCGCTGAACTCGAGTGGACTCGAAAACTTCCAAGCACACAAGTTTCTGGATCCACGGTTTCAGATAATTTTTTCTTTTTGCTACCTCTCAATTGGAATTCTCTTGAAGGGTGGAATGGTGGAATTGTTAGCGGCCTGGGGCTGCAAAGCGGAAACTCCAGTTTTTTAATGGGACTTGAGGGCGGATTTTTACTTGGCAATTTGCGACTCCAAGCTCAGAGCTTAATTCTACCGTCAACTTCTGCCACGATAGGTGCGGGGCTAAGAAACAGACTTCAGCTGGAATATTTTTTTGCGCAGTCATCGTTGGTATTGGGTTATGTTGCTTTAAGAGTCGAAGAGAACATTCGAAGATCGTCGCCCGATTTGAATCTCAATTCGACAATCTCCACGACCTCAACACCCTCGTACGCTTTCGTAACCGGCATGCGCTTTTGAATTTCGTCGCCGAGATCGCACGAATACCTTTTGCTCGAACACCTGGGTGTCGTGTCCAACGGTGTTCGTGCAAAAATCCCGCCCGTAGGGCGATTTTTGCACGAACACCGTTGGACACGAGCAACAATCCCTCGCGATTCACCGGGCTCAGCGACCGAGCTCGGCAACCAAGCTCGGTAGGGCCGCTCAAAAGGGTCCAGATTTTGATTTCGCAGGGAGCGCGTGTATACGCGCTTAGGTATCCAAGCGACCGAGAAATTAAAACATGAACCCTTTTCAGCGGCCCTAGAAGTCTTGGCCGAAGTCTATGAAGTAGTCATACCCCAACTCCGACTTTGTCGCGTAAAGCTGCACCAACAAGTTGCGATTGAAATAAAATTTGGATCCCATCACGAGCGAAGTTGAAGTTAAATTTCCAAATCGACCAAAATCCACAGCTATGGGAATCAAAATAATTTCTGTGTAGAGGCCAATAATGCGAGTGGGTTGGAAATGATACCGAGCTTCTAAGTTTTCTAGAATTTTGTAGTTTTCATGAAAACGGCCTGAGTAATATCCACGGTGAATCGTCGAATTTGCAACATCCGGGACCGGGTCTAACCCACCCACTCCCTCGAGCTCCCAAAAAGGTGGGGCTCCAAAAATTCCATCAACGGTTAGTCGATGCGCAAGAGTAAACGCTCCCCTCGAAAAATATCTTCGATCTACAAGAGTCGCTCGATTGAAACTAAAATACGAAACTGGGGGTCTCGAAACCTCTCCCGAAACTTCAAGAGCCCAACCCGTGCGCGACAAAATTTCACGATCACGAGCATCAAACTGCAATCCAAAAGTGACTCGAGCCGACCTTCCACCCGTGGAGCCCAAGGGATCCTCATCAAAGAGTTTAGAATTTTCCGAAAAGGGCTGCGGCCTGTGCCGAACAAAACTATAGCCCGTAAAAAAACTTAATTTTTGGTCTTCCCACCGAACTATCGGAATACTTAAAGTCGTAAGCAAGCCGTATTCTTCGAGCGCATAACGGTATCGAAAATCCGGCTCAAACGCGCTTTCAAAGGTTGAACCACTTCCATAGTAGCGCCGATCAGAAACCCTCGAATAAGTTGCCCTAAATTTAATTCTGGGATCAAGCGGTAAAGCCTTAATCTCTGGAAAATCCCCCGCAAGATAGGCCAGCCACTGCCGGGTATCCGAACGAATTAAAAAGGATTCCAATGAATACAAATACGGTGAGGTTCTAGAGACATTTGTAATTTTTGCCCGAGCCCCACCGAAAAAACCCGAGTTAAGAACATTGTAAACCAATGGAAAAACTTGAAATAAGCAGGGATCTCCCCAACACTCAGTATTGCGGTGTGCCGCAATATCTTTCACCGTATCGCGCACTCGAAGCGTCAAATTTTTGACTTCGCTCTCAAGGCCTTCTTTTTCGACAGAATTCTTTTTGATTTCACGAATGTGAGGGTAAGTCCCAACGGGCAAATGGTTTTCGGCTTCAGCTCTTTGCACCCGGGGCGATTTTTGACCTCGTGCAACAGGAATGTTCACAAAAAGCGCAAGACCAAAAAAAACACATCCCCCCGGGAATTTCCTCATGTCCTACATCCTAACATCCGAAAAAGAGATGTGGGATTTTCACCTCAAGCCTTTTGGTCTTTTTTGATTTCTGTCTGGCAGGCTTATCGCCTCGACCGTCCCCTTTCGCATCATGACGTTCGCCTCGTAATTATGCGGCAAATCTATTTTACCGGACTACAGGCATTTCGTTTAGTGGGCATGGGTGCCCTCATTCTGGGCGTCATTACTGTTGCCCAAAGTGCATCACAGCTGACCCGTTTAGGTGGCTCTGATGCCATTGGGCCTATTCTTGTCGGAGCCTTTATTCGTGAACTCGGCCCCCTTGTCACTGTTGTTGTGGTCGTGGCTCGCAGCGTTTCGGCAATTGCAAGCGAGCTTTCATCAATGAAAGCCAATGGCGAAATCGACGGCCTCAGAGCAACGGGTATTTCGCCCTTAAGTTATCTTGTGGTTCCCCGAGTTTTATCAGGGGCAATTTCAACACTTCTTTTGGCAATTCATTTTGTTTGGATCTCATTTTCAGTCGGATTTTTAGTTTCCCAATTTTTTATCAATATGCCGGCTGACCGTTTTATCGAAAACGTGTTTATGAATATAACTGGAATCGATTTACTTATTTTTATTTTAAAAACCTTCACACTTGGATGTTTCGTTTTTCTGCTTGCGTGCTTTTGCGGCCTTCGAACCGCAGGCACCACGCTCGAAATTCCACAGGCCACCACGAAGGCTGTTGTGTGGTCATTTATGCTTTCTTTTGGCGTCCAAATTGCCATTTCTGGAACTTACTACCTTATACTGTTGCAGCGTTCAGGTTTAGGAGGGCTCATTTAAATGACCCCTTCAAAAAAAGCCGAAAATATCTGGAAACTCTCGGGCCTTGGCTCAGCAGCCGGACCCGGCGAGCTTGAAATTCAGGATGCCAACTTAGAAATAAAGCAGGGCGATCGAGTCGCGATTCTTTGCGAAAAGCCTTCAACTCGAAGTCTCCTTTTAAGGATCCTAGCGGGGCTTAGGCCTGTGCGTATCGGCAGCCTCGAAATATTCGAACGTAAAACTCGTAAACTCGAATTTTTTGAAGATTGGGATCAAATTTTTCAAAGGAGCGTTCGACAAAAACTTGGCGTGTGCCTCGAAATCGAAGGCCTCGTCAGCAATGTGTCCGTTCGTGAGGGCATGGAACTTCTTTATCGATTTAAATCTGGACACGAGTCGGGTCGCAGTCGCACTCAAGTTGCCGAACAAGTCCAAAAAACTTGTGACCTTTTTGAAATTTCAAATATTCAAGAAAAGCGCCCCTTCATGCTGACCACTTCTGAACGCAGACTCGCTGGTATCGCGCGTGCCTGGGTTTCAGAACCAGAAACGCTTTTGCTTGAAGAACCCACTCGAGGGCTAAACGAAAAGTATAGAAAAATTCTTTGGAGAGTTTTTCAGAATATTTTATCGAGTCCCGAACAAACCCTCGTTGCATCTACAGATGACTGGATATTTGCGCACGCCTTTTGCACGCGTTGGATTGTTTTTGAAAATTCGCGGATTGTTTTTGACGGAAAACCCTCAGATTTTTTTAAGGGTAAATTTGAAATCCTAAACGAGGTTCGAGAACTCAAAGAGCTAAGGGGCCTGCTTGATGGGCTTCTGGGAGAAATTGCATGATAGATTTTAAAAAATTATGGGTTTTTGTCGGCAGTGGACTCGGTGTCTTGATTGCAATTGTTGCAATTTCTGGGGTCAAGCAAGGTTGGTTTGCGCCCTCAGTTGTTTATCGTGCAAAGTTTGCAAATGGAGATGGCGTTTTTGTTGGAACTCCGGTTTCAATCTCAGGCCTGAAGGCAGGTTCGGTAAAGCAAGTTGAGTTAGGCGCAGATAACCAAGTGGCTGTCGAAATCAAAGTTCAAAGTAAATTCTCGGAATTTATTCGTGAAGATTCCAAAGCCACTCTTGGACGCCCCTTTATTATCGGAGAAAGAGCCATTTCGATCACGCCTGGATCCAAAGAAAAAGCCATCGTTCAGCCTGGCTCTTTCATTGTTGGCGAAGAAAGCCTGGAACTGACTGACCTGCTGAGCGGGGGAAGGCTTTCGCCCTACTTTCAAACTTTTTCAAAACTTTTAGATCAAGTACGTTTAGTTATAGAGGGCGACGGCACGGCCGACAGCAAAAACTTGTTAGATGTTTATCGTCAAGCTTACAAAACCCTCAAGGCTCTTGAAGAAGTCCTGACAGAAGTGAGAATTATTCGAAAGGATTTTCTTTTTGGTAAAGACACCCAAAAACTCATTAGCGAACTTGCAGGCTCAAGCGACGAACTTTCGGGCCTCCTTGTAGAGGGTCAAAAGGCAGTTCCCAACCTCAATCAACTGAGCGAAGACGTCGTCAAAATGATGCCCCAAATTACAAGAACGCTTGAAGAAACCACAGTAACTCTTCAAGCCCTACAGCGAAGTTTTCTATTGCGCGGAGCCACCAAAGAGGTTCGTGAAGAAATGTCAGAAAAGGAAGAAAAAAGAAAACGATCGCTTGCCACTGAGGACTCAGAAGCAGACTAAGTCCTCAAAATATGCTTACTTCAAAGCCTCATGAATTCAAATTTTCCGGGCTGGTCCAGACGTCTCACCGAGAGGCATTTAAAAGGTAAATATTCCAGACCCGCTGTTAAATGGCTAAATCACTTTGCTTGGGTTGGCATTGCAGTCGGAGTTTTTGCCTGGACCTCTGTGATGAGTCTCATGGAAGGACTTCAAAACGAAACCCGATCCAAAATTTTGCGTGAAAAACCACACCTACTTTGGGAATCCGGGCCCACAGCAGGCCTGAGTGACAAGCTTGAGGCTCTTCGAACCCATCCAAATTTACCCAAGGAAATAAAAAGTATTGAGGGTCTCCTACAATCAGAGGGAATTTTAGAGTTGCCGGACCGGAGTGAGAGAGGAAGAGTTTTAGGCTCTGGCGTTGTTTTGCAGGGCCGACCCGGTTTAAAAAATGGAGAAATTCAGCTTGGAGTCGAACTTCTGAGTTTTTTACTGCCGCGGAAAGGCGAAAAAATTGCCCTCCGAAGCGCCTGGAAACCCGACAGCAGTCCACTGATTTTTGAGGCAGATCAAAGTTTTGAAACTGGAATTTTTGAAATTGATCGCAGTTGGATTCGGCTTTCAAAAACCCAACTTGAAGATTGGCTTGGCGTCCCCGGATCACTTTCACGCATTGAAATTCAGATTCAGAACCCGCATCAGGTCGAGGCAGTTGAACAGAAAATGGAGGCCCTTCTTGGACTTCCCCTTAAAAACTGGAAAGAACTCGACTCAGCACTTTGGTACTCCCTACGCTTAGAAAAAATCATGATGGGCCTTGTTGTTTGCTTTGTCCTCGTGATTGCTTTACTGGCACTTTTTATGGCTATTCATGTTCGGGTCGTAGACAAACGAGTTGAAATTGGAATCCTTCGAGCTCTTGGCGCCAGTGACAAAAATTTGTCACTTTTATTTGTGGGCCAAGGATTGTGCATGGGTGCACTAGGTAGCTTTGTGGGACTCATTGGAGGTTGGTTATTCTGCCAAGGAGTTTCAAACTATTGGCAACAACCGGCTATTTATTACTCTACGCGCATTCCCTTTGACTGGAATTGGTCACTAAATTTGGCCCTCTGCGGAGTTGCGACTCTTTGGGCTGGACTCGTATCTTGGTTACCGGCTCGAAAAATCCAAAATTTGAGCATAGCCGACACATTGCGCTCTTAGTAAACTCATATCAAACTAGACATGAAGGCTATGAATGCATCAAAGGGACTCATCAGTTTTTGTTTACTGAGCGTTTGGGCCCACCCCATTCAAGGAGCTACCGGATCAGACGAACCTTTGGTTGAAACGGGAATGACAGTTTCAACCCCTTGGAACGAAAAACCTGAAAATTCGGATTCATTTTTTTTGGTAATGAAAAAAAGCATCAACGAACTTTCTGTGCGTTCGTTTCGTGACCCCAACAAAGTTTTCAAAATATACCGAGCCATTACGGGCACAAATAATGGCGACAAGGAACGCGAAGGCGATAAAAGAACTCCGGAGGGAATCTATTTTATCGAATCGCAGATTTCGCAAGGGCGCCTTCAAGCCCTGCACGGAGCCGCCGCATTTGAGTTAAATTACCCCAACCCCGTTGACCGAATCCATAAAAGAACGGGAAGCGGAATTTGGATTCACGGCGTGGACAATGAAAATCGAATGCAAAAGAAATTTGATACTCTTGGATGTATCGCCGTTTCCAATTCAGATATTCTTGATTTGGCTCAATACATTACGGGATTTAAAAAAATTCCGGTTGTGGTAGTTGGCGAAAGCAATCCCGCTCAGACTGTAGGTTTTGAAATTCCAGGAAGCCCTCTTTATGAACGGGTCAAGGCGTGGGCGGCAGCATGGTCTTCACGAGAGGCTGAAAGTTATTTAGCCTTTTACCACACCGATTTTCGTTCGAGAGGCATGGATTACAAGGGGTGGAGGACCTACAAAACGAGGCTCACCAAATCTTACAAGTCCATCGATGTGCAGTTGCAAAATCTTCGCGTGCTTAAACATGGCAAATACTCTGTGGCCGTGTTTGATCAGATTTATCGAAGCGACCGATATTCCTCGAGCACAAGAAAAAGATTGTATTGGATTGGCGAAGGCGCCGAGGCTCAGATACTCGCCGAAGAAGTAGCCCAAGAACTCCCCCCAACAAACGACCCCGCCCAAGCCGCAGCCCTTTAATTGTGCGCCCACCACGGGGCCCGCAAGTTAAACAGTCGGGGGAGTAGCACGGGGCCCTGGCCCCGTGCTACTCCCCCGAAATCCTTAAGAATTTCTACAGGTCCCGAATTTGCAGGGATTTTTGCCATTATGAAAAACCAAAAATCAGACCCCATTTTTCTCCAAATTTTTTGTCCGAACTCCCGGTGCTCAAAAAAAAACAGACAAGTCATTCGAAAAGGATTTGCTTTCCGAAAAAACGGCTCCCCAAGAAGGAACTATAAATGTAAAGGTTGTAACAAAAAATTCTCAGACTCAACCTTTGACCATCTCTTTCGCTGCAAAAGGCGGGACCCCTTCGAAAACCAAAAAATTTTTTTCGGCATCGTACACGCTCGCTCAAATCGATCGCTGGCAAGGGAACTCAAATCGAGTGAGAATTTCATTCGTCAACGAGCAATGAAGTTGACCCAGGCCTCAATACTTGCACACAACGAAATCTTGAAAAACCTAAAAATTAAAGAGGATATTGCATATGATGGGCTCGAGGCATTCGCCCATTCTCAATACGAGCCAAACAACATAAATCAATGTGTCGGGAGTCGCTCACTTTTTACTTACACATTCAACTTCGCCCCCATGAACAGAAAGGGTTACATTTCACCAAGACAAAAAAATTACTTAGAAAAACTCGAATTAAAGAAAGGTCGTTTTGACCCAAAGGCGATTAGAAAAGCCTCAAAGATAATTTTTGAAGACCTGGTAAAAAGAAAGGACCCAGGAATTCCAAAAATTACTCTTTATAGTGACGAACATTTTCAATACCGAAGAGCTTTAAACCTTGATATGAATCCCCAGTTACGATCTCAGATTGACCACCAAACAGTTTCATCAAAAGAGACTCGAAACTACAAAAATATTCTATTTCCTGTAAACCATTTAGACTTGCTCATTCGCCAAAAGGTCACGGCCTTTACTCGGGAAACAATTTCATTTGCAAAAAAACATTCTAGAATGATTTCAAAGTATATTTTATTTATTTGTTACAAAAACTATATGCGTCCTCAGTTTGTAAAAAAACACAAAACAGATAGCAGGGCCCATCTAGATAGTCCCGCGATGAAACTGAAAATAAAAAGCGAACTACTGTCCCTGGCCAAATTTTTAGGGCCCCGAAATCCCTGCCCAGCAATAGAAAGTTTACCCCTCGACTGGCCACTAATTTACCAAGACAGAGTTGGATTCTCTCGATCTTTGGCTTTCAAAAAATTTAGCAAAATTGCACTCTAATTTTTATTTTGGATCTGGGCCCCGTAGTGGGCGCACAATTAAATCAACTTCTCGGACGGCTCGCGTGAAAATAGGCTAGCGGTACTACGAAAAATGTCAGCAGGGTTGAGACTAGGAGGCCGCCGATGATTACAAGTGCCATTGAAAAACTTGCCTGGGTGTCCACTCCCCACTTTAAGGCTGGAGGAACAGCGCAGGCCAGAGTTGTAAAGGCTGTCATCAAGATTGGACGGAATCTCGTTCTGCAAGATGCCAAAACGGCCTCCACTAAAGAGGCCCCATGTTCGCGTTCTTGATTTGCAAACTCTACCAGCATGATGGAATTTTTTTTCACAATTCCCATAAGCAACAGCAAACCGATTCCCGAAAATAAATTAATCGAGGCGCCTCCGGCGGCAAGACCATAAAAGGCGCCTGCTAAACTTAAGGGTAACGCCAACAAAATAATGATTGGATCAAAATAGGAGTTAAACTGCGAGGCTAAAACCATGTACGCAACGACGACTCCAAGGAAAAGTGCCGTTAGAAGGTCCCATAGTGTTTTGCTCAAGTCAGAGGACGATCCCTGCTCGTGGTCGATCTTTATCGAAGGCGGAAGCATATCTTCGGCAATTCGAATTGCCTTTTCCTGACTTGCGCCTAAAAAAAATCCCGGAGCTAGATTTGCATAGATTGAAAGTGTCCGTTGCCGTTGCACTCGGGTAATTGTTGCTGGGGCTGAAGTTTCGTCTACCC
This sequence comes from Bdellovibrionota bacterium, assembly GCA_964201665.1. GTDB lineage: Bacteria > Bdellovibrionota > UBA2428 > UBA2428 > UBA2428 > CAXNEW01. Next base: position 20,109 of record CAXNEW010000012.1, on the reverse strand, counting down.
TTACCAAATTACCTAGGGGGATAAGTTCACTTCGCGCATTTCGAACAAAAAGTTTTTTTAAATTTTCCACATTTTTTGGTGCAAACTGAGGATCAGCCCGAACAATAATGGGAACTCTTCGTCCGGATTCGTTAAACCGCGCCGCCGAAATTCCATTAAAAACAAAAGCCAAGGTTTCAGACAAACTTTTCATCGAAACGCCATGCAATCTGGCTTTCTCTCGGTCTGGAACAACGTTGAGCTCCGGAGAGCCGTCCCTATAACTCGAATCTAAGTCAACAAAGTCGGGCTCGCTTCCTAGGCGACCAATAAGTTTGTTTGATTCTTCAACCAACTGTTTCCAATCTGAGCCCTGTAAATCGAGACTCAACATAGCTCCGCGGTGTCCACCACCTCCGAGCGCAACTCCACCCGTGCCCTGAATTCGAGCTCGAACTCCATTCTTAGCAAGGGGCTGAAATGTTTTTCTAAACTCATTCTCAATGAGATCCTGTGGAGTTTCTTTCATGGCACTTTCCTTGAGAGTGACCATCAAACGTGCCGAATGAGTTTGACTTCCCCCTATAATTCCATAAACAGATTCTACGTAGGGACTGTTGTTTAAAATCTCTTCAATAACTTCGGTCTCTTTCCCAGTTTGTTCAAGGGGAGTCCCAAGCGGAAGCTCAATATTGACCATAAAACTTCCCGTCCCCTCTTTCGGGACCACCTCCTTGGGTAGACGTTGCAAAACAAACCCCGCCCCCACAAGAACTCCAAAGGCGGCAATGTAAACTACAAGTTGTTTAGCAAAGGATTGATTGAGTAGTCTTGCAATCTTATCTACATAAAACTCTGCAAGCTTTTCGACTTTAGCCCCAAAAATTCTAGGAATACCTTTAAGTTCTGCTGCACCCTTAAACCGTGCGAGTCTCATGGGTGTGAAGGTAAGGGCCTCCAGCGCACTTACTCCCACTGCGACGCTTAAAACAATTCCAAACTGAGCGAGGTATCTTCCCAACATACCGCCCACAAAAACAACAGGAATAAAAATCGCAATGACTGCCACCGTCGTAGCCAGAACTGCAAATTGAATTTGTTCGGCACCCTTTTTTGCAGCAATTTCAGTATTGGGTTCTGTTTTCCTAAATCGAAAAATATTTTCCAAGACCATAATGGCATCATCAACGACAATGCCAACAGCAAGTATCAGCGCCAATATAGTAAACAAATTTAATGTAAACCCTGCAAACGACATAAAAATAAAAGTCGCAAACAGGGAGGTAGGAATACCGATGATGATATTTATTGTGGATGCTATTGATCCAAAAAATAACCAACAAACTAGTGAGGTCAAAACGACTGAAATCAAAAGAGTCATCATAAGCTCATGAACCGATTTTCGAATGGTCTGGGTGGTGTCAAACCTGAGTTTAAGAGTGTAGCCCTTGGGCAAACTCACAGAATTGATTTTCTCAAGGACACGATCTGCAACAGCTACTGAGTTTGTGCCACGCTGTTTGTGGATTCCGAAACCCACACTCAAGAGTCCCTTGCTGCGGGCAAACCTCCGTACATCTTCCAAGCCGGCTTCGATTCGTCCAAGCTCGCCCAAGGTGACTCGAGAAAATAGTAGCGAGCCACCACGACGCGTAATTGGAATTTTTTCGAGTTCAGAAAGTTTCGCTCCCTCGCCCAAAAATCTTAAGCCTAGAGTTTTTTTGTCCTGAAGAATTTCGCCAACTGGAATTTCTCTGTGTTCATTGTCAAAAGTCGATAAAATATCCTCAAAACTTAAATCAAATTCAGCAAGTTTTTTGGGATTTAGCCAAACTCTAATGACGGGCTCTAAAAATCCTCCTAGAGTTATATTCCCCACGCCATCAAGGGTGGTGAAATGATCTAAAACTTGGTTTCTCGCAACACTCATGAGTTCACGCTGCGAATCGGGCCCACTCAGCGCAACCCAAACAATGGGTCGATCGTCGGGATTCATTTTTCGCACAATGGGGGCTTCGATCCCATCGGGCAGCTTTCCCATGGAGGCCTGAAGTGCCGAGTTAACTTCTTGGACAACAGCATCAATGTCCCGGCCAATTTTAAAATCAAGCCCGACTGATCCTTCACCATAACGGGCCGATGAAGTCATTCGCTCGACACCCTCAATACTTGATAGGGCGCCCTCTAAGGGTTCAATAATATCGGTTTCAATCAGTTCAGGAGGAGTTCCTGGGTAGGAAACCGAAACAGATACCGAAGGATAATCAACATCGGGATACAAACTCACGCCCAATCCCCTAAGGGCCATCGAACCAAACAAAAAAATCGCGGCCGTTGCCATCCAGCAACCAACTGAATTTCGTATAGAAAACGAAGCTAAACTCATAAAGAAACTCCCTCTCGAAAACAATCAGGCTAAACATAAAATGTTAACCCCCTGATAACTTACCACTTTCGTCCCAAAACGCCGGCTTGACGCGAGGCAAAAACAGCACTAGCAGTCTGTTTGGAGTCCTCAAATGTTTTTGAAGTATCTTTCCCACGCAACGGATTCTCTGATTTTTTCTTTTGTCATTGTGCTTTGTTTTTTTTCAAAAAATCTAAGAGCCAGCTCCAACTTACCTCCGACCTTCTGCTTAACAAATCTAGCCGAGATAACAGGTGCCCTAAGCTTTCAAAAATCTTCTGCGCCTGACATAAACCCTCATTTTCCATTTACTCCAAAAAGCGAGCCCTCATTTTTTGAAAAAACTGCCCCCAAAGAAATAAGTGATTTGGCCCGCCAACTTGATTTTGCATTTAGCATTTCGAGAGGTCGTATTTTTTTAGTCAAACTTGATCTTCCAGGTGCTGCATACAATGATTTAAGTGATTTGTTTTGGATTCATTTAGAAATTGAGAATCTTATAAAGTTGAAGTTTGAGATCGACCAAAGTCCAGAAACCCTAAGTCCCCTAGCCTCGGAAATCATTTCCTGGCTGATAAAAACTTACCCCTCAAAATACAAAACGCCTTCGGCTGAACTTTTGCAGAAACTCACTACCAATCCGCTCCCACTTGTCAAAGAGCTCGAAAAAACCGCGCAAACAATTGTTGAAGACTTAAATTTTAAAGAAATTCTTTTCCTTGGTCAAAAAACTCCCTTGCAAGTTCTTTTTGGCTCAAACCTTCCTGCCAAATCTCCCTATTCTTGGATAATGGCAGGGGCACTCAGCACTGACTTAAAAGGCATTGATGTTTTTGGTGGGATACTAAAAATTTTTGAAGAAAAACTCACTCAGTTTCAAAAGGCCCTGCTCCAAAATCCCTTAAGCCCAGAAGCAAAAGCCATATTAAAAAAACGGATGGAAGAGCTCGATCTGCAGGTTAATTTGCTGCTTCTTAAAAGGACTCAGGCCGAAAACCAAACTGTAGACCTCCTTCAAAAACAGGCCATTCGAAAATCATACGCAGCAGCTATAAATGACATTTCCCTTGAGAAACAGACTTTGATCCGCATTTTGGGCCCCACGAACTGAAAACGCCGAGCGGCTCTAAAATTTCTTCCATTTTTCTTGCGCTGGGCTGAGCAAATCAACTACCACTAGGCCTTGAGTGCAGGCCGGAAGATCGCGGGATGACTTGAAAGACCAACGTTGTTTCAAGCATCACGAGGAAAGTCCGGGCTCCATTGAACAACGCAGTGGCTAATGACCACCCGGGGAAAGCCCAAGGGATTTTAAAACTCCCGAGGGACCAACCCGAGGAACAGTGCAACAGAGAGAATGTCCAGGGCAATGAGCTTGTGGCCGGGAACGGGAAGCCGCAAGGGGAGCTGCTGGAGTGAAAACAGGCAAACTCTGCGTGGAGCAAGACCAAATAGGAGAGAAGGCTCGTTCTGGCCGTTGAACTCTCGGGTAGGTTGCTTGAGCCTTTGAGTAATCAAAGGCCTAGAGAAATGATCTTCTCCAGGGCACCACGGGTTAAGGAATTCAAACCCGCCCTGAAGACAGAACCCGGCTTACAGGCCTGCACTCTGAGTTCGTTTTTTGGGGAGTTCGTTTTTTGGGGAGTTCGTTTTTGAATTCTGAAATTCTGATTTAATTTTTATTCAGACTCCAAACCTTGCCATCCTCATTTTTTAAAATTTAAATGCAGTCCTATGGCGGGCAATCAAAAATCACACATCCTTTTTTTCGGTTCCACTTCAGATAACAAAACAAATCTCACTGAAGGCTCGGCCGAGATGAGAAATTTACTTGGGGGCAAGGGAGCCAATTTAGCCGAAATGGCACGACTCGGACTGCCCGTTCCTCCGGGTTTTACAATCACCACAGAGGTCTGCACTTATTATTATGCCAATAAACAAACCTATCCTGTAGGACTCAAAGAACTTGTAGAAGAGAATTTGAAGAAACTTGAAAAGTGTTTAGGCCTTCAATTTGCATCAACTGAAAAACCTTTACTTGTGAGTGTCAGATCAGGATCTCGCGCCAGCATGCCCGGAATGATGGATACCGTACTCAATTTGGGCCTCAATGATCAAACCGTGGAGGGGCTTGCCAAACGAAGCAACAATCCTCGTTTTGCCTTTGACAGCTACCGCCGCTTTATCCAAATGTATGCAGATGTCGTATTGGGTATACATACTTCTCAGTTTGAGGTGATTTTTGAAGAACTTAAGGCCTCTCGAGGAGTAAAAAAAGATTCTGATCTCGCCGCAGCAGACCTCAAAAATCTCTGCCAGTCTTTCAAACAACGCGTACTCGAAGAAACTGGAAGAAAATTTCCCCAAGATCCCTTCGATCAACTTTGGGGCGCGATTGGCGCCGTCTTTGGCTCCTGGATGACCCCGCGAGCCGTCCACTATCGTAAAATGGAGCAAATCTCTGATGATTGGGGCACAGCTGTTAATATTCAGGCCATGGTTTTTGGTAATTTGAGCGAAACTTCCGCAACGGGAGTTTGTTTTTCAAGAGATCCCTCAACTGGCGAGAAAACTTTTTTTGGCGAATTTTTACCCAATGCTCAAGGCGAAGATGTTGTTGCGGGCATTCGCCATCCCCAATCGCTCACCAAAAAACAACGCTTGGCTGCTAGCAATCAAAATGACTTACCCTCTTTAGAAGAAAGTTTTCCTAAGGTTTTTGTTGAACTCTCCGGTTACAAGGACCAACTAGAATCCCATTACAAAAACATGCAGGACATCGAGTTCACCGTCGAAAACGGAAAACTCTTTATGCTACAAACTCGAAACGGCAAACGCACCACCCAAGCCGCCGTGAAAATCGCAACCGACATGGTTAGCGAGGGCCTGATCACCCGCGAAGAAGCCCTTCTTCGCATAGATCCTTACGGGATTGATCAACTCATGCATCCACGGCTGGACCCCAAATACAAAGGAACCCCACTCACCAAAGGTTTGCCCGCTTCTCCTGGCGCCGTAACCGGAAAAATCATTTTAAACTCCAATGAAGCTGAGATTCGAAAAAAGAAGGGCGAAAAAGTCATCCTCGTTCGCCATGAAACATCACCCGAAGACATTCACGGCATGGATGCGTCCGTGGGCATTCTTACTGCTTTGGGCGGAATGACCTCTCACGCGGCTGTCGTCGCTCGAGGAATGGGAAAAAGCTGCATTGTCGGCTGCGCTGATTTGCACATCGACTACAAGGCTCGCACTTTGTCTTTTACACGAGCCGGACAAAAAACCACTATGGCCGAAGGCGATATACTCACACTCGACGCCCATACCGGCGAAGTTTATGGCGGCGAAATTCCAACGGTCTCGTCGTCACTGAGCTCTGAGTTTGAACTTCTCATGACCTGGGCTGACGAGTTTCGCCGAATGAGAGTCAGAGCCAATGCGGACACCCCGCACGATGCGCGAGTGGCTCGCAGCTTTGGAGCAGAAGGCATTGGACTTTGCCGAACTGAACACATGTTTTTTGAACCCGATCGAATTGAAGCTGTACGCGCCATGATTCTTGCAGATACCCAAGAAGAAAGGGCCGCTGCGCTCACTACAATTTTACCCATTCAGCGCCAGGACTTCGTAGGAATTTTTCGAGAAATGAAAGGGCTGCCCGTAACCATCCGATTGCTCGACCCTCCACTTCACGAGTTTTTACCCCATTCTGAAACCGACCTCACACAGCTCGCTGCCAAACTCAAAACCCAACCCGAGCGACTTTTACAAAAAGCGCATTCACTCAAAGAAGCAAACCCGATGCTTGGCCACCGTGGTTGCCGCCTTGGAATTTCTTTTCCAGAAATTTACGAAATGCAGACGCGAGCCATTTGCGAAGCTGTGATCGAAGCTCATCGTCTTACCAATGAAGCCGTAAAAGCTGAAATCATGGTGCCGCTTGTTTTTGACCGAAAAGAATTACTTTGGCTGAGGTCCCGTATCGAAAAAGTTATTCTCGAAGTTTTAAGCCATGCTTCAAAAGGTGCCTTACCTGAGGGGGCCCTTCAAATCGGCACGATGATTGAAATTCCCAGAGCGGCCCTTTGCGCAGACAGTATTGCAGAAGTCGCTGACTTTTTTTCTTTTGGTACAAACGACCTCACTCAAATGAGTTTGGGATTGTCTCGGGATGACTGCGGTAAATTTCTGCCAGAGTACATCGACAATGGGATTTTACCTATAGACCCCTTTGTCAGCATCGACCAACAAGGTGTCGGCCAACTCGTGAAAATTGGAACCCAACTTGGACGCAAAACAAAACCCAAACTCAAAGTCGGGGTTTGTGGCGAACATGGCGGAGACCCTCGGTCCATTGAGTTTTTTGAAACGGCAAACCTCGATTACATTTCTTGCTCGCCATTTCGAATTTGTTTAGCAAGGCTGTCCGCAGCCCAAGCTCGATTGAAATCTATTCGTTGATTTTTAGGAGAACCTTTAGGTCTGCTGAATCTTCTTCGCCTGCAATAAAACCAATTGCCATCTCATCGTCTTGAAGCCTTTTGACGAGTTCTTGCAAACTCGCGACAGACTGCGGGGCATCGCCTTTTCCAGTAAAAACAAGCTGACTCCAATGGGCTTTGGTCCGAGCCACACTCCAGCCCATAAGGGTTTTATAAAAACGACTGCGAGTGTTGTTTGCAGAGTCAAGGCGATCTAAAGGCTTTAGCCCCCTGAGCCCGTCCCCCCCAAGTTTTCGACCCAAATAAAGGTCTTTTGCGGACTCCAGAGTCATTGTGTCTAGAGCAGATTTTTTTCCGGCAACAATTTTAATCTCAGCAAAAGCAAATTTACAAAAAAACAAGGCCGTAGAAAAAACAACAAAGCTTGCTCGAGGCCAAAACAGATTCAAGTTCTTCATAAACCCAACTCCTCTAACCAAAATTTTTGTAGTTTAAAAAACAAAGTCTGAAACTAAACTGAACACCCAAAAATTGAAGTTTTGAGTTGTATCTGTATAGGCCATTTGCACTTTACTTGCTGCACCTTTAATCACTACGGAGTCCACGGGCATAAAATTTAAACCCAAACCTATAGACTGAATTTTATTGAGCTGAATTGCCGGATCAAAAACAGCTGCACTTGGAAATTTGGGGTGGTAATTGGCATTTCCCGTAATTCCAAAATTTTGGGCCATGGTCACATGAGGGGTGAATTCCTCAATTCGATAACCTAGAGTTGCATAGACTCCTTGTGAGTCTGGGTAATTGAGTCCATTAAGCTGCCTACGGGCATACTCAGAGAAAAACAAAAATCCCTCTTGCTCGTAATTGAGCGAAAACGAATAGAAACTCCCGAAAGTAGTATCTACCCTTTTTCGAACAGGGACCACCAAGCTAACGCCGGCTTCTTGCCCTAAGGCAGCTCCAGCAATTTCAGTTGGTATATCTACAAAGGCTTCAACATGGGCTTGGCTATAAGTCGCACCCAACACAAGCGACTCATCTAGCATTGAATAACTCGTTGCAACCCCCCAACCATCACGAGTTTTAACTGTAGTTTGTGAGCCGTTAGCCGCATTTTGAGAAAAGGAATGAGTGCCTTCACCTCCATACAAATCCATCGTCAAAAACCCCGGGCCAAGATTTCCCTGAAAAAGTGCCGAGGCGCCGTTGAGTGAACGAATAGTGTTTAGGCTATAAACTTCAACAGGTGGTCGATACCAAATATACGAATATCCCACGTCTATTTGCTGAGAATTAACCCATATTGGGGCAATAATTCGGCCCCCCCGAATTTGAAGCCACGAAAAAGCATCCCAACCCACAAATCCCCAATCAAATTGAGGGGTAAACTGGCCCGAATTGGAACTGGACGCCGAAAATTGCCCACGAACTCCAAGTTTCTCGTTTATTTTTGAAGAGGCATTAAGCCCGAGTCGAAGCGGAGTTGTCAGATTCAACTGGGTACCACGACCGCCATAATCCCCCAATCCAATGGGTTCGGTTGTCGAAATAGCTCCTGCCGATCCAAAACCCCTTAGCAAAATTCCATCAAGGCCTGTTTCTGCATGCGAAAGGCTAGCCCCAAATAAAAAACCTTGAGTAACTAGAATCAAAGTAAAAAAATACTGAGTAAAAAAACCCTTAGTAACTCGATTTCGTTTAAAGTTTCTGCATTGTTTGCTGTGTGTCATTTGAAGTAAAGACTATTTAAAATTAAGCCGATATCCAAGTAATTCATGCGGGCTTCAAAGAATTTAATTACGCGTCTCGTTATTGCCGCAGTTATCTTTCAAATTTTACTTATTTCTGGTGGCAGCTTTTTTGCCCTGGACTTTGGTAAAGATTGGCTTCGAAATGATTTTGCAAAAAAAACTCAGTCCATGACTGACACCCTAGCGCAGCTCGCTTCGCCTTTTTTGTGTTTAAATCAAGTTGAAAACCTTAAAGAGACCTTTCAAACACATCTTGCCCAGGGTGAAATCGAATATATTCTTCTTCGTAAAAACAATGAAAACATAATCTCTTTAGGTCAAATTCCCCTTTCTGTAAACGAGGAACATTTAGATCAAAACCTCAAAGACAAATTTGAAAGCAGCAAAATTTACACGACTTTTGGAACTGCAACAGACTGTAACGATTCTGCCTCTGAAGCCGAAATTGAAGTCGGCTTTAATTTTTCAAGTCTTCTGGAGCCCTTGAATTTATCAAAAAGAATCATCTTGGCGGGTACGCTCATTGAATTTTTTGCAATCTTTATTATTTTTTTAATGGCACGAAAAATGGTTTCCAAAAGACTCGCTGCAATTGAAGAAAAATGCCGACTCGTCGCCAAAGGTGATTTCGACTCCACTCTAGAACTCAGTGGTGGCGATGAATTTGCAAGAATTTCAAAATCCATTAACGACATGTCTTTCTCGTTAAAAAAACTCAACAAAGAAACTGACGAAGCTCGCCATCAGCTTTTGGCCCAAGCCAAGCTTTCCTCCATCGGCGAGATGGCGGCGGGCATTGCCCACGAAGTCAACAATCCCCTAGCCATTGTTTCAGGCAGGCTTGAACAGATAACTCGGCACCTTCAAAGTTCCCCACCACAGATTCAGAAGGCAATTGAAACGACAGAAAAAACCTTTCATGCTGTTCACCGAGCTTCACAAATTATTCGGGGGCTTAAACTCTTAAGTCGAAATTCTGAATCTGATCCTTTGGTTGAAACCCCCCTGGATGAAGTCTTAAAAGACGCCTTGAGTTTGACGACCGATAAAACTCGAGCCCACGGAGTGGAGATGCAAGTAAACATCCCAGAAGGAATTTTGATTCAATGTCGACCGGGTCAAATTTCACAGGTTCTCATCAATCTCATAAACAACTCAGCAGATGCCATCGAAAACCGCACCGATAAATGGATAAAAATTAATGCTGTGGTCGTCGAAGAAAAAGTGAGAATTTCAGTGACTGATTCTGGCGAGGGCATTCCACCCGCAATTTTGGCCAAGCTCATGGAACCCTTTTTTACAACAAAGCCCGTCGGCAAAGGTACGGGTTTGGGGTTGAGTATTTCGCGGGGAATTTTAGAGGGCCACAACGGCCGCCTGGAGTACGACAATACCTCACCGAATACCTCGTTTTTTTTGGAGCTCCCTTTGAGTCCCAACCAAATCCTCCCAAAAGCTGCTTAAAGAAGATTTTTTGAGCCTAACGCGGACCCAATTGGCCTTTTTCACGAACGACCAGATAGACATTTTGGAGGGGCTCCCTTAAAGTTCTTCCTTTATCGTTAACTTCGAGGAAGGATGAGGGAAACCCTTGAAAATCGTACGTTTAGAGCTATTTGGTTTTAAGTCTTTTAAAGACAAAACTTTAATCACATTCAATCAACCCATAACGGCCATCGTTGGCAGCAACGGCTGCGGCAAATCAAACGTAGTCGACGCCCTCTATTGGGTCATGGGTGATATGTCGCCTAAGCATTTGCGCGGAAGCGTGATGACCGATGTTATTTTTTCGGGATCTAAAGATTCCGCCCCCATGGATGTAGCCGAGGTCACTCTTGTTCTTGAGCGAAATCCTGAGATTGATCCCGAACTCCCTCCGCAATTTCAGGCCTCTACTGAAATTCAAATCACCCGACGTTATTACCGAAGTGGAGATTCGGAGTATTTGATTAACAAAACTCTTTGTCGCCTCAGAGATATCCAAGAATTTTTTATGGATACTGGAGTTGGAGCCAAGGCTTATTCAATCGTAGAGCAAGGGGCAATTTCGCGCATGATTAGCCTCAAACCCGAAGACCGGCGAGTGGTGATCGAAGAAGTTGCGGGCATCATGAAGTTCAAGGCCCGTAAAGCCGAAACCGAACGCAAAATTGAAAATTCCCAGGCCAATCTTCAGCGTCTTGATGACATTGTTCAAGACCTTCAAAAACAATTAGGAAGTTTAAAACGCCAGGCCGACCGGGCCGAAAAATTTAAAGATCTTTCAGCTGAACTCAAAGATCTCGAGCTCAGACTTGCAAGTCGTGAGTGGATCAATCGCAGCGATAAAAAAGACGAAGCTCTTTTTAAAATTACGACTCTCAAAGAATCCCTCGACTCGTTAGAGGGCAAGCTGGGCCTTGAACGCGAGCGCTTTGAGGCTTCACAAACTCAACTTAATAGTCTCGAAGATGCCCTCTCTCAAAAACGGGACGAAACCCGTCGGCTCGAACTGACCCTTAAAGACTCTGAAAATGATTTAAAAGCTCGCGAAACTCGTCGTGAAAATTTTGAACATCGCATTGGCGAAAATCAAAACCAGTTAGAAGAAATTGCGAAGCGCTCTGATATTTTAACCGTTGAGCTCAACGAATGTGAAACTCAAGTTTCATTGATTGAAACTGAGATTTCAAAATATTCCACACAACTTGAGTCACAGGAATCCGAGGCTGGCCAACTCCAGACCCAATTTGCCGAAATTGAAAATCATTTAAACTCAATAAAAAAAGAAATTCACGGCGAAGAGATTTCACAAACTCGCACGACTCAAAATCTTCAAACCCTTCAACGACAGGTGAGCCAGCTGCAATCACGCAGTCTGCAACTTGAAGACCAAATTCAGCTCTTGGGCTCTGAAAATGATTTATTGTCAGCTGAACAAAAAACAACACTTTCAAGTCTCGAAATTGCCTTTGCAACACGAAAAGAGCTTGAGTCTGCAAAACTGGGTGTTGATGAAAAGCTAAGCACACTAGAAAAAGAAAAAACCGACCGACTTCAAACACGCGAAAGGTTTCGCCAGGATTTAGCAATTGTTCGAGTCAAAAAAGAACAACTTGAGGCTTTGGATCGAAATCTCGAAGGCGTTGACTCAGCCTCTCGCGCTGTGGCCTTAAGCCTTCGAGCTGAAGGTAAGTCCGAGTGTCTATTGGCAGATAAGGTCAGGATTCCCTCCCACCTCGAAAAAGCCCTAGAAGCGGCCCTGGGCCGAAATCTTGAGCGTATTATCACAACAAGTGAAAATTCTTTTGAAAAGATTTTTCAGACACTCGAAAACAGTGATGACCCGCTCGCAAGGCAATCGCCAATTTCGCTTTGGGCTCCACAAATAAATTCTCAATCTCAGTCAAGTCTTTCTCGCCTTGATGAAATTTTTGTAAGTTTCTCGGATCCTTCAACTGCCACAGAAATCCCACAAGAAGTTCCGGGGCCTGACGGCCTTGTTGCCACCCCGGTTTTAACTCCTCTAAAAACACTCAAAACCTATCTTCTTGATCACCCCCAAGTCATCGGCCCTATGAATTCAATTTTGCACGATGCAGGAGTTTCTGGCGAATGGCTTCCATTAGTTGAAAATTTTTGGGTAGTTCGAGACCGAGCGGCGCTTCTTGAAATTTCGCAAAAAATTGAAAATCTACCCGTGGGTCTTGTCAGTCTTGAAGGCGATCGATTTGATCCCCTGGGCCTTTGGGACCTTTCAGCAATTGAACCCAAATCCACAGACGGATCTCTAAGTTTAATTAGTCGGAAACGCCTAACTTCAGAGCTATTTCAGGAAGAAACCCAGTTACAGATTGAATTTGAAAAATCTGAAACTGATCTCGATTTCTGCCTCAAAGCTATTTCAACAGCCAAAGAAGAATTTCGGGATTTAACTCACAAACTGGCCTCATTGGATCCTGACGTGCATCGGCACAACCTGTTTCTTAGAGAGGTTGAAACTAAACTTGCTCGTATTTCTGAAAAATTAAAACTTCAGGAAGAAGATCTAGAGTCCACACGCCTGCAGAGTAACGAAAGCAGTTTAAAAATTGATGAACTCCAAATGGAGCTCACAACTAATGAAGAAACTTTAATTGGCCTTAGGGGTAAATTGGAATCCCTTGGGCACGATCGCAATCAGCTACTGGGGCAAACCCAAAGTGTTCAAGCGGGGCTAACTGAAACTCGCAATCAGATTAAAGTTTTAGAAAAAGATTTAGCCCAATTTCAAAGCCAAAGAGCGGCCCTTCGCCAGGAAGAATCACTCCAAAAGTCGCGAAACGAGCAACTCGACCAAGAGATTGCAAGGCTTCGGGTGCAGATTGGCGATTTAGAATCGGAGATCGAAACCGGACTTGAAACTCTAAAAGAACATCAAGCTCTGGCAACCGAGGCTGCCGGACAGGAGTCTGAACTTCTCAATCAAGTTCAGTCCTCCAAGGCCGGCCTCCGAGGACTCCAGGCCGAGGTTGAGAAACTGAGTCAGGATTTGAACCTTGTTCAACACGAGTTGAAAGATTTAGACCAAGAAATCGCAATCCAAGAAATCGAACTCAAAAATATTTCCGAACGTATTGAGAATTCCTATCAAGTTCGGCTGATTGAAATTGAACGTCCGCAACTTGAAGATATGAGCAAAGCCTCTGACCTCGAAGAGTTTGCCGACAATGAGGCCGGTAAGCGCCTCGCCCACCAACTACGCCAAAAAATAGACAACCTCGGCAAAATCAACATGGTCGCAGTTGAAGAATTCGAAGACGTGCGTCGTCGCCACGAGTATTTATTTATTCAGCGTGAAGATTTATCCCAAGCCCTGGCGCAATTGCGCGATGCCATTGCCCGCATTGATCGTGAATCTAAAGATCGATTTGGCGAAGCCTTTGTTGCCGTAAACCAAGCCTTTCAGAAAACATTTCCTCTGCTCTTTGGTGGCGGAAGCGCTGAATTGAAACTTACCCAGCCCGAAAATCTTTTGGAAACCGGTGTTGAAATTATTGCCCAGCCCCCGGGCAAAAAACTTCAGAATGTCACTCTCCTGTCTGGTGGTGAAAAGGCACTTACGGCGGTGAGTTTGATCTTCGGAATTTTTAGCATCAAGCCCTCGCCCTTTTGCGTTCTCGACGAAGTTGATGCCCCGCTAGACGATGCAAACGTCGGACGATTCAATAATTTGGTTCGACAAATAACGGATCGAAGTCAGGTCATCATGATCACCCACCATAAAAAAACTATGGAATCCGCAGATGCCTTGTTTGGCGTGACTATGGAAAAACCAGGTATTTCAAAACTTGCTAGCGTAAGGATTGGCGAGCTTAAAGACTGATCCGGGTTTGAACTTGGGCCATGGTGAGCAGCGAAAAGATCCCACCGGGCCGATGGTTGCCCGATTTTTTCCACCCGCCAAAGGGCAAACGACTGAGACTGCCCACGGTTCCTCGATTCCAATAAACAAGTCCTGATTCAATTTCATTTGCGACCTGATGAAAGATTTGTTCATTCCCGCCGAAAAACGAGAAGGCGAGTCCATAGCCACACGAATTCACGGCCGAGATGCCTTCTTCAAGACTTTCAATGGGGCAAAAAAACAAATCGGGTCCAAAAATTTCGTGGTTTTGGTACGCAGACTTTGGATTGGGTTTTTCAACAACGTGGATCGAAGGGGTTACATAGTATCCAAGTGGTAAAGGTTTTCTATTGAGTCGTGTACCTTGACCATCAAGTGATTTTGAACGCATAACAACTTCGGCCCCCTCACCTTCTGCAATGGCAGTGTACCGAAAGAATCTTTCCTTTAAGGCTGAACTCATCAGCGGTCCCATAAAGGGTCTGGGGTCCTCGTCAAAGGGGTGTGAAATCGTGAGCTCCTTTGCGGCCGCGTGCACTTTTTGCACTAGGGGCTGAATCAAAGATTTTTCTACATAAACTCGGGGCAGAGCCGTGCACCTTTGTCCTGTGGTCATGAAGGCCGATCTCACAAGAGTTTCTGCGCACGTATCCAGCTGAGTCCCCGACCACACTATGGCTGCATTTTTTGCTCCCATATGAAGGGCAAGAAGCCTTTGGGGATGCTGAGACATTTCTTTTTGAATGGAAGTGCCCACATCAAAAGTACAAGTAGCGACAACTCCATCCACATCGGTATCACGCACGAGTCGACTCCCCATTTCGGGGCCACCTTGAAGAAGTTGAAAAACCCCCGGACCAAATCCGGCGGCCTCGGCCGCTTCGGCATAAACCTGAGCACTCAGCGGAGTTTTTTCAGAGGGTTTAAAAATCACAGTGTTTCCACTCAACAAAGCTGCAGTTATAAATCCATGAGGCAAAGAAAGGGCCAAATTCATGGGACCAATCACCACCACAAGACCCTTTGGACGATAATGAATTTCCCCGCGTCCCTGGCTCCCCAAATCAAGAACCTGGCTTGAAACAAATTTGAGTCCCTCTGTGATTAAACTTTCAGTCTTGGATCGAAGCAGATCGGTTTCTGCCAGTGATTCACTCAGGGGCTTTCCGGTTTCAAGCGACAATAGCTTTGAAATTAAATCTGCCCTTTTGGCAATTTCCAAAGAAAAACTTCGAACTTTTTCAACCCTTTGGTGCAAACCCAAACGCGCCCAATTTGTTTTTGCCGCTCGTCCGGCTCCCACAGCTTTGGGCACAAGATCAAAATTAAAACTCGGCGAGGGCAGGACCCAATCGATATTGGCGGGCGAGGTGACCTCCCAGGTTACTGAGTTTCTTTCGGGCTTATGCCATTCTCCTTCAATAAAACTTCCTTTAAATTGAATCTGGGTTTTTAGAATGCCCTCGAGTGAAACCATATGATTCTAATTCTAAACTTTTTGGCCACCTGTTGAAACAACTGTTTCGCGAGGCCCCAAGGACTCTCCTCTCATGCGTCAAGAAATTGGCGGTACGGTACCTAGAAAAACAAAAGGACCCCCTTCTTTGGGGGAAGAACCCGAGCCAGTCCCCCAAAGAAGGGAGTCCTTTTGTTTTTCTTTGCTCAGCAAGACTGTCTGGAAAAAATCATTAAAGTTTTTTTTGTGTTAACCCGAAGCAGAGTTATCAGTTGGATTTGAGCCTAAAATTTTTAGGACTCAATCTAGAGAGGGATAGGACATCTCCTCGAAAATGGCGTCACGGATGAAGCCGATGATGGGACGCATTTTTTGGAGGGTGTCATAAACCCCCAAAACCCCAGTCATCTACTTCACTTTCTTAAATCCGTGTCAGGATGAATTTTCGTCTTCGATTAAAAAAAATCCAAAAATTTAAAGGCTTGAATAACTCAAGCCATTAACCAGCAGGCACGGATGCCTCCTCGTTCAAGGTAGAATCGAGGACCTGTCACGGAAGACCCAGGTCAAAAGCAACAGGAGGCTTTATCTATGGGTCTAAGAATTAATACTAACCTTTTGGCAATCAACGCCCACCGAAACATGCGTGGCACAAAACTCGCAATGGAAAGAACGAGTGAAAAACTCTCGAGTGGTTTGCGAATTAACAAATCAGCTGACGACGCAGCGGGTTTGGCAATCAGCGAAAACTTAGCGGGGCACATTCGAAGCTATTCTCAGGCGGCACGAAACGCTCAAGATGGAATTTCTTTCGTTCAGGTAGCAGAGGGCGGAATGGCCGAAGTCACAAACATGATTATTCGATTACGCGAAGTCAGCGTGCAAGCGGCTTCCGATACTATTGGGGATAGAGAACGAAGCTATCTCAATCGCGAAGCTCAGCAGCTAAAAATGGAAATCGAACGTATCGCACAAGGCACTGAGTTTAACGGCACCCTTTTACTCAATGGTCAGGGTGGAAACTTGGAATTCCAAATTGGAATCAAGAACGATCAATTTTTAGATCGAATTGGTTACAATGCCGGAGACACCAATGTTACGCTCAAATCACTCAAACTCGAGCAAGTGGATATTTCGACCAAAGAAAACGCCCAGCTAAATTTGGGTTTCCTTGATGAATCGATCAAAATCATTAACTCAAACAGAAGTAGTTTAGGTGCCCTTCAAAACCGACTGAACTCCACAATCGCAAACCAAGAGGTCGCTATCGAGAACTTCTCAGCAGCTAAGAGCCGAATTCGAGATGCCGACTTTGCAAGTGAATCAGCCGAAATGGCCCGCGTGACCTTGATGCTTCAGTCCGGAATTTCAGTCCTAGCCCAAGCAAACCAAAGCCAAGCAATGGCCCTGAAGCTCATTAACTAAGTTCTATTTACATAACGGGCTTCCCCAAAAGGGAAGCCCTCCCGTTTTACCTGTCACCCCGACCGAACGTGGTAGCAACCAAGCCCAATAGTGGAATGTTGATCCAATCGATACGAAAATCTAAAGCGGGATTTTTCGGCGGGAGGCGCGGTAAATCACTTATGAGAACCGGAGTTTAGCCGAGAGGCTAAATGAGGATCGGAGTAAGTGGTTTAATGCGACGCTCGTCGGAAAAGCCCGCGGTGTACCGTCAACGGCAACCAAGTTCACTTTTCTTCGGGTTCGAATGAATAGTCTTGGGATAGTGTCTCTAAAATATCCAATGCAATTTGATCAAAATCAGAAGCATCAACAACTTTTATTTTGGATCCACCGTCACGAGTCTCAAAGGAGCGTTCCTCGAGAATGGCTACGATCTTCTCTTTCAGCGTCATAGCGTCCCCCAAATATACCTGAATGCCCAGAGTCCAACAAGGAGGCTTGAGGCTAATCCCTCAAGAATTGGTAAAATTAATATCCCCAAACTTTCAAAAAGGTGGCCAAAGACGACCTCTAGACCCAAAAGCCATGAACCAAGTCCGGCCCATAAGCCAAAAAAAATTAAAAACAGACCCAGTGGAAACAAAAGTTTTTCTATCCAGGGGCCGAGAGTAACAGCGGTAAGCAAAACCAAGGGCAGCTGTTTCGCCAATAGCCAAATTGAGGCACCGTGTAACAATCCTATGGCCACCCAAAAAAATCCTGCCAAAATCAGATTCTGAAAAAACTCGCTCCAGCCCCATTTCGAAGTCAAAGCTTTTGCCAACCAACAACCCCAGGATAAATAAAAGGACTTCTCAACTGCATGACTGGGAAAAAATGAAATTTGCAGGCTAAATCCTAAAATAATTTTCCAGGTAAGACTCAAAGGCCGTGAAAGTCCCAGGGCTCCCGACAAAACCAGAGCTCTTGTAACGGGAGGAGTCCATTGAGTGAGGTTCCCGTACAAAAGACTCAGCACCATCCAACTTGCCCTATGGCAAAATGTAATAGGTCCCAAAAACTTTCGCCGTTTGGTTAAAGGGAAAACCCCAATCGAATAAAACAGGTCATGCACCCGCTTTAAAGAATTCACCTGAGACCCCGATAAAACAAGAACGTGCAAAAGCCCCAAACTCATAAACAACTGACTTAAAAGCCTTGAATGATTCCCATACTCGCCTAAAAAAACTAACTTCAAAAACCTTTCAACTAAGGGATCATGAACAAACAAAAAACACTGCGATATTCGTAAATTAATGCTCGCGAGAACTTCGAAAAAAGGGGCCATATGACAATGCCCCGTGCAAATTTTGTGCCTAGTGGCTGCCGAGAATGGTTAACGCCAGTCGTCTACTGTATCCCATTTCGGCTGACCAGCACTCGCGCCCGGTGATGGTGCACCCGAATCCGCAGCAGCGCCAGACTTTGAAACAACCGGGGCGGCGGCTACCTTGGGTCCTCTAACTTTTTCCACCAACGCCATCGAGAGAGCTTCGTTTGTAAGAGATTTCCTTGGGCTTAAGTTTACATTCACAGACAAAGGCATACTTTTTTCTACCTTGTAGTACTCATGAAAGGGCACAAAACCCTTTTTATGAACTTCCACCAAACGCTCCCCACAGGGTACTTGCAGGAGTGCAGCGTCGTGGCCAACGGGCACCCCGTCCATCAGAATTTCTGAACCGGCTACTTTAGACTTAACTTCGACTCGACACTCTCCATTAAAAAGTGCCGTCGATGGAGCCTGATCATGACCACAACGTAAAAGAAAAACGGATCCAGAAAACAAAAATCCAGCTTTTATTAAATTTCGAAAAGATTTTGTCATAACTTCTTCTTTTTTAGCGTGAGTATTTCAAGACCACAACAAAGGCCCAAAAAAACAAAAATTTTTAGCCTCTTGGTCCAAGCCAAACCTTCGTTCATAATTTAGGGACTTTGAATTTAAAGTTACGAATTTGGACAATTCAAACATTGAGAGGGGGCTCTGCTCAGACATTAAGAACAGGCTCTTGCCTTTTGTGCCTCTTTTTGGCGACCTGTGGCGGCCCTAAGGTTGAATCCAAAATTGCAAATGCCATACAAACTCTTATGTCCAATACCATTGAGGCTTTTGCCACCAAAGAAACCGGAGCCAGTTCAGTTACCTTCAATTGCGGAGATGGAAGCGGTGATCAGGGAAGCTTTTCCTATTCGCTACCCGCGGGTCTCGACGATCCTCTAACCCTCATCACCTACATTACAACCAATGGGAACGTAGCCAACTTAGCGGTTACATTTAACGAATGCGTTATCACGGCGTGCGGCACCGACTTAGTTTTAAATGGCGGAACTGCAACGCTAGGAATGGCCTTAAGTGTTTTTTTACAAGATTCAGCAAGTTCTGGTGAAATTCCTGCTGCTTTTCAGCTCTCGGTTTCCGGTCAAACTTTTTCCGGAATGACCGCGGGAACTTTCAATTACTCCTACATTATTGAGGCCATTTACTCTTCAGATTCACTCAAAAGTATAACTGTTAAAGACTCCAGTCCTGAAAACCCCCTTGTAGCAGAAGGAGTCACATTCAGTTCATCCAAAATTTCTGAACTCTCCGATGGCTGCTAACCAAAACTACGGAGCAACTGAGTTGCTCCAAAACTACGGAGCAACTGAGTTGCTCCAAAACTACAGGGCGATGATAAATTCACTTTCAGAGGAGTAAAAATAGGAACCCTCGAGGGCATTCCCCTTTTTATCTACCCGCCAAACTTTCAATTGATATCGTCCTGGTGGAAGATTTTGAAAACTAAAGGGGCCCTTACCCTGAACTTGCCGTGTCTCTCCATTAAGTGAATATCGAAAAACCTCTGATTCCGTTTGTTGGGGCTCAAGACTCAAAAACCGGAAGGGAATTTTAATTGCCTGGTCCTGAGTAAAAGTCCCCATGGGGGCCAGCAACAAAAAACCCTCATTTTTGGCTAAACGGGCCGAGGATTCTGGAGCCAAAGCAGACGGGGCATTTACGTTAAAAAGAATTTGGTTGCGAGCCGAAATATTTTCAAAAGCCGAGCCATCCGCTTGCACCAAAACAGCTGACAAAACATTAGGTCCCTTTAAAAATTCGCCAGTAACTTGGAATTTTGCCTCGCCTTCGATTTCAAGTTTTTGAATCAAATTTCGATTCAAAAACAAATAAACATTATTTATTTTCCCCTCTGCACTCCCCTTGACTTTAACTCGGCCCGAAATTTTTTCGGCTGTCCCCAAAGAAAAATTATCTT
>CAXNEW010000011.1:0-34338 GCA_964201665.1 Bdellovibrionota bacterium | reverse complement strand
AAAACTCATCGGTGGAGGTTCAGAAAATATTTAGATTTGTTTTAAAGAAAGTTACAGAGAAGGTTGATTTGGAGCATCATAGCGCAGGGAATTTGACACCCAGTGGTTTTCAACCAGATTTCGAATCTTGGGTAAACGAGTTTCGTGTGGAAATTGATGAATCAATTCCAGTACAAAGTCTCTAACACCTTTAAAACTTTTTTGGCCCTTAG
This sequence comes from Bdellovibrionota bacterium, assembly GCA_964201665.1. GTDB lineage: Bacteria > Bdellovibrionota > UBA2428 > UBA2428 > UBA2428 > CAXNEW01. The sequence goes on along the minus strand of CAXNEW010000011.1, from coordinate 34,126 downwards.
CTTCTTTTGTCATAGTAAGCAGGAGGCCCAAATAGTCTTGAATTGAGTTTGAAATGCCCAAAGGGCTCTTACCCGTAAAAAAACCGAGGATATAGTCTTGTCCAGATAGTAAATTTAAATCTGGGTTCCGGTATAAAAACAAACTTCGTTTAGCATATCTCAGACCCAAATCGATTTCTCGATTTTCAGCGCACAACTGCCCCAAAAGCCGCCACATTAAAACAGTATCTCGCCCCAAAGATGCCGCTCGAGTCAGCGACTCATAGGCTCTCGACTTGTCGCCAAGCTTGTAGGCAATCTGCCCCAACCAATCAAACAAAACGGCCTGTTCAGAAAGATCCCGTCTTTGCCAAAAACTCTTAAAATTACCTTCTCCGACAATTGCGGATTCAATGAGATCAGCCACACCCGCTGCATCAAACTCAAGCGAGACCTCTGCGCCGGCACAAAAAATCTTGAACTCAGATTCCGGGTTTTCGACTGCAAGCTCCCAAATTCTTTCCAGAAGCTTAAGAGAATTCTGAGTTTCACCATTTCTGTAGAGGATTTTTGCGGCTTCAAAAGAATCCATTTGAATACCTACTCAGCAACTTCTTCGGAAGTCAGCACATGAGCCTCAAACTTTGAAACTATTTTTCGCTTTTTGAAGTTTTCAGCCATCACTTTAATTTCCCGCAGCCTCAAATCCATTTTTCGATTGGCGAGTCTCTCAAGCCAAGTGGGCAAACAAATATCCGGATTTAGTGTCACACCAGCGGCTTTACAGGTTTTTAAAATTTCTACCCGAGTTTCCAAGAGAACAACAAACATCTCCCAGACTTCTTCGTCAGAAACAGCAGGATCTTCTTGAAGCCAAATATTGAGTAGACGCTCATCAAGGGCCTCGAGCTTTTTAATCAGATCTTTGTGTGTGACCCTCAAAACCGATTTTTTAACCATTTCTGATGAGCTCATTTTTTTGTTCCTTCTTTGTTTTTCTTTTTGGTTTCGTTGACTGCGGCCACCCACCCTTCGTGAAGGGTGGTGAGAATTTTTGTGACGTTTTCAACTGCAGCAATGTCATTGCTTAGGTTGACTTTAAAAAGTTGAGCGATACAAAACTCATACAAACTGTCGAGCTGAACGGCTAACTGAGGAATTTTGGAATGGTCTAAGGAGTTTCGAAGTTCCATGAGAATATCGTGGACCTTGCCGATATGTTTGCATTTCTCGGTTGTGTTCTTTTTTTCAATATGAAGCTTAATAAGTTTTGAGGACTTAATTGCCGCCTCAAAAAGCATCAGCAAAACCTGCTCGGGCGTGGAAGTTGTAATTGAAGTTTGTTTGTAGGTTTTTGCTCCGTAACTCATAAAAACTTTCTATCTCCCTAAAATTTAGCCTCCCGCTCCTCCGGCGGAAGAAATTTGATTAGCAATTTGAGATCCCATTGATGACAGCTGTGACATGGCCTGCTCGGCCCGAGCAAACTGAACCCGCGCTCTTTCGATTCGTCGTTCGGCTCGGCCGGTTTTAATTTCTTTTTCTTTTTCGAGCCGGGCCTTGCCGTCTGTGAAATTTCGCTCCCTAACTGTTAGGGTTCCGTCGCCAGTCCGAATAACGGAGTCCGCCAGTTTATTGAGTCCATTTGCAAATCCGTTTAGCGTTCCGTTTCCGGAGACCAAAGCAGAAACACCCTCAAAGTCTTTCTCCATTGCGCTTTCGAATTTCTTTTTGTCGTAGTCCAAAGTCCCATTTCGGTTAAAAACAATGCCGATGTCCGTGAGTCTTGCGATGGTACTTTCGTCTGTGACCTCAAGCGTTCTTTGAATGAGGCCTCTCAACTGGCTGTGAATTGCTGAAATCCCTGAGTCGCCAGACAGCGCCTTTTTTGGATCCATACGACTTGCAGCATCGAGACGAGATTGGTTTTGAAAGAAATCAAGAGCGCCGTTGAGTTTATCTACGAGGTCTTTGGCGCGCCCTTCAATCTTTTCAAGGTCAGGACGAACTTCCACTTTTACAGTGGTCCCAACGACGGCTTTTTTTAGATCAAAAGTAACCCCTGGAACAATGTCTTTTACAGAGTTCTGATCAACATAAATAGGTTGGCCATTAATTTTAATGACCGCACTTTGAGCATCTCGTTGTTTATAGCGATCTAAGTCTAAATCTCCATCAAGAAAGTTGAACTCAGCCCAATCAACTTCATTTTTCCAACCCGTTTTTTCGCTCGAAAGAATTAGACGCCAGGGCTCGTCTGAATCGGTTCCGTCATTTACGACCTGCGCCCGAACTCCTAAACCTGATCTGTTTATTTTTGCTGCAATACCATCAAGAGTGTTTTCGTCGGAACCAATATAAACATCCTGGTCACTCCCATCAGGAGTCGAAAAACTAATCCATCCCACACCAAGTTCGGTCTTATCTCGGTCCGCCACACCCGTTGTCATGAGCGAAGAAGCGTTTGCCAATTGCACCACTTCGAGCTCGTACGAACCAGGGATAGCTGTGGCCTTGTCAATCGACGTGGCATCGAGAATATCCGGGTGCGACGAGAAAGCTTTGAGTTCACGAAACTCATTGAAATTAGCCAAAGGTTTTACAGCATTTTTAATATCCGAAAATTTGGTTTTGAGGTCGCGAACGAGGTTGAGTTTATTGTCAATTTTTCCAATGCGTTCGTCGACTTTATCAATGGGTTTTTGTTCGGCCCTAACGACCTTGGCCAAAGCTTTCTGAAGTTGGGGGTTACCCGAAGGTAACTCGGGAACCTCAAAGGCCATGGAGGTACTCCATTCTCACAAATGTGCGACAAAATACTCCGGGGACCATACTCCTAGAATGAGGCACAAAGCGGCTCCGCCCCAAGCCAGTGTTTTGACTTGGAGATCTTTTTAAAGTGTTGGCTCCGTTGGGGGCGACAAAACTTTGACTCTAAAGCGCGAACGCCCTATGGAAAGACCATGTCTAAGCTCAATGAATATAAAGAATTTAGTGGAAAATGGGCCCTTGTTTTGGGCTCCTCAAGTGGCTTTGGCGAAGCCGCCGTACGTAGGCTTGCCGAATCGGGTTTTAACATTCTTGGAGTCCATTTAGACCGTAAGGCAGGCCAAGCTCAGGCTGACGAAATCGTAAGCTACGTAAAATCTTTGGGTAGGGAATGCGAATTTTTTAATGTCAATGCCGCTGACGATCTAAAACGAGCAGAAATTCTTACCCAAATGAAATCCAAGTGTGAGGGCAAAATTGGAGTTCTTTTGCACAGTTTGGCTTTTGGTGCCCTCAAGCCCTTTATTGGCGAAGACACCTTAACTCGCGCCCAAGTTGAAATGACCCTCGATGTTATGGCCAATTCACTGGTTTTTTGGGCCCAAGATTTAACAAAATCTCGTTTTTGGGCTCCCCATGCGCGTATTTTTGCAATGACCTCGGCCGGCTCATCTCGAGTTTGGAAATCTTACGGTGCCGTGAGCGCCGCTAAGGCAAGTTTGGAAAGCTATATCCGCCAACTGGCCCTTGAACTTGCACCACTGGGAGTTACGGCCAATGCCATTCTTGCCGGAGTTACCGACACCCCTGCACTTCGCAAAATTCCAGGCAATGCCGAAATGATTGAAGTTGCCACTAAACGAAATCCGATGGGTCGACTCACCAGTCCCGATGATGTGGCAAAAACTTTGGTTGCCTTGTCACTTTCGCATTGTAATTTTGTAACTGGAAACACTCTCCGCATTGATGGCGGCGAAAATATTGTTGAATAAAGGCTATGACTTCCAATTTTATCGTTCGCAAGGCTGCACCCACTGAAGCCAGCCTAATTGTTGATTTTCAAATTGCTATGGCCTGGGAAAGCGAAAAGATGAAGCTGGATCAGGCCGTAGTGACTCGCGGGGTTCAGTCGGTCTTCGAAAACAAACAACATGGAATTTATTTTGTTGCTGAACCCAGTAATCAGCCCGGCACGATCGCAGCTTCTTTGTTGATTACCTTCGAGTGGAGCGATTGGCGCAATGGCCAAGTCTGGTGGATACACAGTGTCTATGTAAGGCCAGAGTTTCGTAAGCAAGGCGCCTATAAAACAATGTATGAGCATCTTCAGAATGTGGTTCGAGCCGATCCAAACCTAAGGGGACTTCGACTTTACGTGGACAAAACCAATACCAATGCCCAAAAAGTTTATGTAAATCTCGGAATGGATTTGGAGCACTACCACCTTGGTGAGTGGCTGAAATAGGACGGGTTCTTCCGCCGTGGACCTTAGGTCGCTTTGTTTTGGGGGCTAGGAAAACTTTCGAAACTACGAGCTGTTTCTAAGATCGAATCCAGTTGAGCAGCGCTTCGGGCTTTTCGAGGCGCACATCGACATCAGTGTTGCCGTCCCATTTTTCCCAAACTTGTTTAAAAATTGAGCGCTGAGTGCCCTTAGTCCCGAAGGGCTTGTCCCACAAAACTGCGCCCGTTCGGACACCCGCATCGCGACCCGCTTTCATATCAAAGGGATGATCACCAACCATTAGAGTTTCTTTTGGATTCCAGTTGAATTTTTTTAGCAAATGCAAAATCGGATCAGGGCAGGGTTTGGGAGAAAATCCATCGTCGCCACATACCATTTCTTGCTCATTCAAAAATTTTCCCATCCATCCATGGGCTTCAGCAATTTTGAGAGTGCCCTTTCGATCTCTTCCCGTGTAAATGGCTGTTGCAATATTTTCTTCTAACAAGCCCTTAAGCAAACCTTCTATTCCGGGGAAGGGCGCCATATCCTGAGGTTGCAAACTATTTTCAAAATCAAGCCAAACCTTAAAGGCCTCGTTAACTTTATCCTCTGGAACCCATCGTTGGACAATACCAAGAGGGGTGCCGCCAAAACTTCCGACCAATTCTTCGCGAGTGATACTCGCTCCGCCCCGACCAAATCGCACGGCTTGAGAGAGACCCTCTATGACAGAGGTCATGGTGTCCACCAGGGTTCCATCGAAATCAAAAATGACATTTTTTATGGGTCCAAACATTTTTGTGAAACTACCTTCCAATTAGAAAAACTTTTTTCTTAGCTTTTACAGTTACAACACCAAAGTTATGACTTGCCATCGGCAACCCCGATCGGCTTAAGACATCGAGCCTCACAGGATATTCGCCTGCGGGCAGAGGTAAACGAATCATGTATAAACTTTCGGGCAGAGTTCTCCACGACCTTAAATCGGCTTGATCGGTAAGCGCTAAAACATAAAACGCAAGCCAACCTAAATCTGAATTGTCAGTGGCATTTCCGATTCCAGCCGCAATCAGCCCCTTCGTTGCAAGTCCCGCCATTTTAGCGGCAACCATTCTGCCAATACGATCTTCCAAATAACGAGTCGAAAGTTCTTCAATATCCAAAACACGATACTCAAGAATTTGAGGCGGCATTTGCCCCACATAAACTTTTCCCATTTGGGAGGACGATCTTCGAGGAATAAAACGGGGAAGTGATGAGTTCTGACCATCTCGTGGAATTTTAATTGGAGACTGTCCTTGCTCAAAAAATATGACGAGCTCTCCCTCGTTGGCGCTAAATTTTCGGGGTGTTTGGGTTGAAAAAACTTGGGTCCATTTAGAATATTCCGAGTCAAAACCCATTTTTTTGGATGTCGCCAAAAGATCTTTTCCTATCTCAGGAAAGCCGGGATCCAATTCATAGGTTTTTTTATAATCAATATATGCGGCATTCACATCGCCCGAGGCTTCCCACAAAACGGCAGAAAGATATCTCGCAAAGGGGGACTCTTGATAGTTGCGTTTACCTTCGTTGATCATTCTGTAAAGTAGCAAATTAATTTTACGGGCTTCAACTTGGGCAGATTCAAACCTTCCAAGTGATGCGAAGCTTAGGGCTAGATAAACATTTATCAAAACCTTTTCAAAATCTTCACCCTTGTAGCCTCGAACATTATCACCTGTTGCAAGGGTCCCAACTTCTTCGCTGATACTTGTAAAATCTTTTATTTCTGCAAGGTCTTCGGCTTTGAGTAAAACAGCGACGGCCTCTTCATATTTTTTTTGGGCAAAAAGGGCCATGCCTTGGTCAAGCATAAACAAAAGCTGATTAACCCCAGGCTTTTGGGCCTCAGCTGAAAAAACCGTTTCGGCCTCAGAAAAATTTCGGGAAGTGAAGGCGTTATGCCCGGGAGAACGCAAATAGGCTTGCGAGGCGCAACCCGACACAAGCGCCACAAAAACCCAACGAGCAAGTCCCCAAGCTAACAAATAAGTTTCCTTTTTTTATAAACCAACTGAGCGCTTTTTAAATCGTTTGCGAATAGGCTTTTCGTCTGACCAATCGATAAGGCCTGTGGTGAGATTCGTTAAATTTAAAGTGAGTTTGTAAAAAACGAGTTTGCGATTGCCCACCTGTTGAACATTTGAAATCAAATCGCCAGTAAGAATGTAGTCTGCGCCGACTCCACCATCTCGTTTTTTGCGTGATTTTTTTGCAACTCGGCCCGACTCGTTTTGATAATCAACTTCTTGGCCCAAAACTTCACGGTCCTCTTTATTGGAAAAGCGTACTTTGCCCGATTTAATCAAGTTAGTACGAAGTGCATCGGTGAGATTTTTGGTGTCGATATGCTCGCTCGTTTTATTACGAACCATTTCAACCTGAACAACCGGGGGAACTTTTGAATCGGCAAAGATGGGATGAGTGGCCATTGACCCAATCATTTCTTCAACAAGTGCTGCCGCATCACTTTCATTGAATTTATCGTCAAGGAGCCGAACCTCGTCGACATCATCATATTCGCCCTTGGTGAAGGCTCTTTCTGAGGCACATCCCGCTAAAAAGATTGTATGTAGCGCCAAGGCCCCAAACCAAAAAACAGATTTAAAAGATTTCATGCTTCTCCTTTTTTTTAACTGAGCTTTCCAAGCTTTCAAAACAAAGGCATTTTATATACATAATGGAAGGTTTGTCAGGCTCCTTAAAGACTTTGGAACAAAGAGTTTTAGCCACCCTTTCACAAATTCAAGATCCCGACCTCAATAAGGACATTGTTTCTGTAGGATTTGTAAAAGATTTAATTTTAAAAGAAAAAGCCCTAGGTGGCGTGGACATTAGCCTGACCCTTGAGCTTACAACCCCAGCCTGCCCGGTTAAGGATTTTTTTAAGTCCGAGGCCGAAAGACTCCTCAGGGCCTTACCTGGGGTTGCTTCAGTTTTGGTAAAACTGACCGCCCAGGTGCGAAACCAAGGTGGTTTGGGCAAACAAATTCCTGGAGTCCGCAACATCATCGCTGTTGGAGCCGGAAAAGGCGGAGTTGGTAAATCCACAGTTGCGGCGAGCCTAGCTCTTGCACTCAAACAACTGGGCTCAAAAGTGGGCCTTTTGGACGCAGATATTTATGGCCCCTCCATGGGCCTAATCATGAATCTTTCGGGAATGCCCGAGGTCAAAAACGGGCGAATTCAACCAAAAATTTCGGCCGGAATTCCGGTTATGACCTTTGCCTATTTTGCTCCGGTTGGTGACGCCGTAATCTGGCGCGGAGCTATGTCGGGCAAAGCCGTTGAACAAATGCTTTTTGACGTGGATTGGGGCGATCTTGACTACCTCATTGTCGACTTGCCTCCAGGCACCGGAGACATCCCGATTTCGTTGATCCATTCTGTGGGACTTGTGGGCAGCTTGGTGGTGAGTACTCCACACAAAATTTCGACACTCGATACCGAAAAAGCCATTGCACTGTTTCAAAAGATGAATGTTCCCGTGCTCGGTGTCGTTGAAAACATGTCAGGTAGCGTGTGCCCTCACTGTAAAAAAAGTATTTCAACCGAACCCCAACTTAATTTCGTTGAAAAAATCTGCGAAGAAAAACGGGTGCCCTTTCTTGGTAAAATCCCCACAGATTCGCGCATTGCCCAAGGCATCGACCAAGGCAAACCCACTCTTTTAGATGCTTCATTAAAAGAAATAAACGAAGTTTATTTAGGCCTTGCTCAAAAAGTTGCTCAGCAGGTTTCTATAGTGCAACACAGGGCTCAATCTCAGGGCGAAAAAGTTACGCCATGAGCCCCTTTGTAAGCCAATTTCATTTTGTCACCGGAAAGGGCGGCGTCGGAAAAACCTGTGTCTCGGCGGCTCTTGCCTTGAGCTTATGCAAAAAAAATCAGGGTCCTGTTCTTTATATTGAGGTGCAAGGGAATGGAATGGGACTCAAAATTTTGGGTCTCAATCAACAACCCCGTTACGAAATTCATGGCCTTGGAGTCCACCCCGAGGCCTGGGGAATGCAACTCACTCCACGTCCGGCATTTCAAGAATATATGGGCCATGTTTTAGCCCTCGGAATGGAAAAATCTTTATTGGGCCAAGCTACTCATCAAATGAGGGAGAAGGTATGCGAAACCGTTGTTTCAAATAAAATTGTCTCGGCCTTTATTGATGTTTGTCCAGGCCTCGAGCCCTCAGTGATTTTAGGAAAAATTCACTACGAACTGACTCAAGGTAAAGATCCCGACCGCAAGCGGCGTTGGGCCTATGTCGTGGTAGATGCTCCAGCGACAGGTCATAGTCTTATGATTTTCAAAAGCACGCTGGCACTCACGGGTATTTTTGGGTCAGGCTTAATTTTTAAGCAAGCAAGTCGCATTCAATCTGACATTAAAAATCCAGAAATTTTTGTTCCTTGGATTGTTTCCACTTGCGAAGAACTTCCGCTACAGGAAGCTCGTGAAATCACCAAGGGCCTGCATGATTTGAACCTTCCCGCTCCTAGGCTATTACTCAATAGGGTTCCAGCAACCAAAACCGTACCCACGGAAAAATTTCCGGATCTCCGTGAACCCTCTAAACACATTTCTTTTAGTGATCTCGATGCAGAATGGGCGAAGGCTCTCGGCGCTTGGCAAGAAGAAGAAATTGATCAGATCGCAATTGCCCGTGATTTTCTAAAAAATAATTCTTATACAAATTTGCACTGGCTGCCTGAGTTAACGACAACATCAGGTGATTTTGATTTGAACCAAGCAAGCGAACTTTTAGACACTTCGCAAATTAAAGGTAGCCCTTCGCCATGACGACTCAACTGATTGCCATTTTAGGAGCTGGAGGAGTCGGAAAAACCACTACCAGTGCCGCACTCGGTTTGGCCCTAGCCGACCAGGGCTACCGAGTTGTTGTTATCACTGTTGATCCGGCACGGAGGCTCGCCCAAGCTTTGGGCTTAGAATCTCTTAGTAATCAACCTCAGACTGTTTTTGAAAATCTCGAAAACAGCGGAAGGCTTGAAGCTTTGTGGCTTGAACCTCAATCTGCCCTCAAAGAACTCGTCCAAAAAAGCACTTCGAGTCTAGAGGAGGCCAATTTTATTTTAGAGAATCGCCTTTTTAAAATCCTACAGTCTCAATTAGGGGGAATTGAAGAGTATCTTGGAGTCGAGAAACTTTTAACTTTAAAGCGACTCAACAAGTTTCATTTTTGTATTTTAGATACCCCACCCTCTAGGCACGCTATTGATTTTATCGAGAGTCCTAAACACATTTTAAAATTTTTTGATGAGTCTATTCTGAAATTTTTTATGAGTGATCAGTCCGGGAATGACGAAAAACAAAATTCTGGCCCAGCCGCTTTTTTTAAGAAACTTTTAAGTGTCGGTCGAAATCAGGCCCTTGATCTATTCAGGAATTTTTTGGGACGTACGTTTTTAACTGAACTCGCGGTCCTTTTGACACGGCTTAAGCCTCTCCACAAACACTTCACCCAAACTGCCGAAGAAATTGAAAAATGGGTAACCGACCCTGAGACAAATTTTGTTTTGGTCGCAGCTCCCGAAAAATACCCCGTGTTGGAGGCCAAAAATCTGAGTAACGAACTGCGAATCCGCGATCTTGCCCCACCGGCACTGTGGATTTTGAATCGCGGATTCCCCGAATCGCCCGCCCCAACTGACGCATTGCTTGGCCAAAAGTTGAATTCGGACCAGATTTTTAGAATTAAATCCAAGCTCGCTTCGCAAATTGCAATCGTGGATGGAATTAAAACTGATTTAACGGGCACAAATTCAAAGTTGGTCACCTTAACGCGGTTTTCAGTAAGACAACTCACCCGCGATCAGCTTATGATTTTGGGTCGGGAGATACTCAAAACATGGAAACCCAAATCAAAAGCCGAGAAATAAAATCAAGCACCATGAACAACCAAGATCCGTTTTTATTTTTTGAAAAAAATTCTGAAAAAATTTTTGAGGCTCTGTCGCAACTTGAACCTCTTTGCGGCTTTCCACTCTATACCTCCATCGATGTTCGGGATGCCGGGTGGAAGTTGGGAGTTGTAGACGTAAATATTTTCCCTGCCGGTTGGAATAATTTAATCGAACGAGACATTCAGCGTGCCGCCCAAAAATTGAGCCAGTTTTTAGAAAGCAAAACTGGCCATAAGGGGCCGTGGAAAGTCGCGGTGTTTCCGGAAGCCAATACAAACAATTTAGGCTACCTGGAAAATCTTTTTGGATTGCAGAAAATTCTCGAACGAGCCCGGGCTAGTTCAAAAATTTTGTGGCCAGGGCAACCCGAACTCCCAAAACCATGGACCGTAAAAACCCTGAAGGGCCATGAAATCACCTATCACCCCAGTGTCGAGGCCCTCAAAGAGGCCGAACTCATTTTACTCAATCATGATTTGAGTGGGGGAATTCCGGAGAGTTTAAAAAAAATAACACTTCCAGTTTTTCCAAGTCCAAATTTGGGGTGGTTTCAAAGAAGAAAATCTCACCATTTCGATATTGTTGATTCAATTTTGAAAATTGTTTCCGAGAAAGTACCCGGCTTTGATCCCTTTTATTTTTCGCCTCGAAGTCGGGCATTTTTGGAACCTGATTTTGAATCTGACGAGGGACTCGAAATCATGGCCCAATCGGCCGAGTCTTTGTTATCAGAAATCCAAGAGGCCTACACTCTGCGTGGAATTCCCTATAAACCCCGATTGTTTATGAAAAACGATGCAGGTACCTATGGGATGGGAGTTATTAGTCTTAAAAATCCTGACGAAATTCGGGCAGCCACCCGTAAACTTAAAAGCAAAATGCGTGTTGGCAAAGAATCAGTTCCGGTAAAACAAATACTCTTTCAGGAGGCCATTCCCTCAGCCTTAAATTATGAAGATGCACAATTTGGCCAAAAGGTAACAGGCGAACCTGTGGTTTACATTGTAAATGGCGAACCTATTGGCGGATTTTTGCGCATCCACGAAAAACTTGGCCTCGATTCAGAAACTGAAAACCTCAATCAGCCCGGCTCGATACTCGAATCACTAGAGTGCCCCGACCATGAGGGCCGTCCCCCTAGAAACTTTCCTAAAATTCGAGGGTTCAATACCTGTCAACAATTGGGACCAAAGCAGCTTTATGGTTTTCTTGCTAAACTGCATTCTGTAGCGGCGGGTTTGGAGGAGTGCCCAAGTAATGAATGCAAAGAAAACTTCGGTCGATAAGCGACGATTAAGGGTTATTGTAGAAAAAGACTTTCAATATCGATTTACACTAAAGCTTTGCCTTTGGGGCGGACTCATTATTGTAGCTTTTGGTGCTTTGTTTTTGTTTACAATGAAAACCAGTTACTCAATGTTGATTGATGTCACCCTAACTAAAATACCCTCAGATGTTGCCAACTTAGAACGCGAATTGCGTATGATTTCTGCAATTTTTGTGGGCTGCATTGTTGTCATGATTGCAGGATTGTTTGGACTGGGGCTGGTGATTTCTCAAAAACTTGTTGGCCCTATTGTGGCCCTTCAAAACAGACTCAGAGATTTTGCCGATGGCCGCCGGGGAGTAAGACTACGCCTGCGCCGCGACGATGAATTTCACAGCGTGGAAGATGTTTTTAATAACGCCATGGAGTCACTCGAGCAGGTAGAAAACCAAAAACTCGACCAACTGATGGATGTTTACTTCGACTTGGTCAACCGCAATTCAGGCGGAGCCCAAGAAAAAATGAGCCAGTATCTAGAATCCGAAGGCCGCCTAGCAAAGGCCTAACGGGGGGCTCGGTCTTTTCCGCCCTCCGCACGCATCATTTTTGTCCTCAGTCAGTCGAGTACTCGGCGTACACTCCATTCCTTGCGGGAAAAATGCTGCGGGCAGAGGACGAAAAATCCCGTCGCCCCTGATGAGTCCTTTTTTGAATCTCGTTTGAAGGTCATTCAGGGCGAAGCGATGAATCTCTAACGTACTGGGCTGTTGAAACCGAATAGCCTCCGGCTCGCGTTCCGATTTTGTGGGGCTCCTAAAGGGCCCAACAAAATCTCACGCGCGCATCGCAATAAATTACTTCGTAATTTACGGCGCTTGCGCTGCCACGCCAATATTCAAAAAAATACGTCGCCCCATGATGAGTCCTTTTTTGAATCTCGTCGTATCAATTTCCTCGTCGTGTCCTCACAGGCACTCCGTGCCTGCCAAACCAGATTCTGTACTTATACCTAAAAACACGTTAAAATTAGGTACATGTACAGTAGACAGTGTAAACCATTGTTATCTAATAGTTTTTTTATATTTGGACCGCGAGGGACTGGGAAAACATCGCTCTTAAAGGGCCTTTTGCCAGAATCTCCCCAGGTCTTTTGGTTCAACCTTTTAGATGTCATTTTGGCCCAAAAAATTCAGGCTAATCCTCCCATTTTTAAGATTTTTAGAGGTTGCAGCTCAGCACAATGGACAAATCATAAACGCCTCAAAAATTGGGCGTGATTCGGGCACCGATTTCAGCGCAATTCTTAGATATTTCGAGATCTTGAACGACACTCTACTCGGATTTTATTTAGAGCCCTATCACCGATCTGTTCGAAAAATTCAAACTTCAAAAGCCAAATTCTATTTTTTTGACACAGGAGTCAAACGAGCCCTCGAGGGCAGTTTTGAAAGTTTGGTTGTTCCCCAGACTTATGCCTACGGAAAAGCATTTGAACACATTTTAATTTCAGAAGTTGTTAGACTCAAAGACTACTCCCGCTCCGAAGCAAAACTCTACTACTTAAGAACAAAGGACGATCTGGAAATCGATTTAATTATTGAAAAATCCAAAACTGAGATATGGGCCGTTGAATTTAAATCTTCAACGAATGTTGATCAGAGTGAAATCAAAAAGATTGTTCCGCTTGCAAAAGACCTTGGAGCCAAAAAGACAGTTGTAGTTTCGCGAGAATCAAAAAAACGTAATCTCGAAGATTTCGAAATCTGGCCTTGGCAAGATTTCCTAGGCGAAGTTTTTTAGCCAACACCCAAGCCATTTTTTGCCCGAACACCCTTGACTCGAACCCAGCGTGGAAGATGTATTTAACAACGCCATGGAATCACTCGAGCAGGTAGAAAACCAGAAACTCGACTAACTAGTGCTTTTCTGGTTTTTCCGGGTCTAGTGCTTCATTTTCTTGAAGTAAGCTGGGATCTTTTTTTACCGCCTCAAAGACTTTGGAAAACCTGTCATAGTAAATTCGCGCGGCCATGGCCTTGCGGGAGGCATTCTCAATGTTTTTCTTGGACTTGGGTTCCTTTTGTTTTTCCTCAACTAACTGAGCGTCTGCCTCTAACATTGCATAACGAGCCTGATTAAAAAGTTTTTCAATTTCTTCTATTTTTCTAGGATTTTTGCGATTCAGACGAACGCGAATTTTTGCCTTAAAGCCGCTCGGAGCATCGACTTCGAAGTCCGTGGGTTTAGAAAAAAGCGCATCGGGATCGACTGATTTGGAAAACATCAGTTCCCGTGAACCAGGGAGCATATTTCCTTTTTCAATAATCCCCAAACGAAGTGAGTAGGAGGAGGGGTCGGGCAAACTTTTTAGAAAATCCGGGATGTCTTCTCCCTTAACTCGTAAAATAACCCTGTCAGCTGGAGATTTTTCGTCACCTTCACTTGCTTGCCAGGTTTCGCCCTTTTTTAAAAAAAAGAGACGGCTTAAAAAATCGGGATGGTTGGGAAAAGCAACGGCCTTAGAATAGTCTCGGTCTTTGATGTTTTTTAGATAACGAGTTTCTTCAGTCATTTGAAATCCAAGACCAATTTGAACATCATGTTTTCGATTAAGTCCGTCGCCATTTTTATCGTCGGGGGCTTCTAAACTTAAAATCTCAATTTCTAGGAGGTCTGCTTTTTCTATCGGTACCTTTGGTTCGGCATTTTGGGTCCAGCCTGGCCCAGTGGCCATCGTTAGGGCACAACCCAAAAGTGTTTTGAAAAAATGTAAACGGATTTTGTTTAACTTCATATCATGTGTCCTTAAGGAGAATTCTTCTCCGTTATTACTGCTTAATTTTGACCCGATTCCTGAATTTTATCGAGTTCTTTTTGCTTACCTCCACGCAACTCAAGTGGTAAAGGAGTGCACATGCCGCCCGAGCAGCATCTTTTCTTTTCTTTGTTTAGCTTTTCAATAGCGTCGTTAATCTGTTCGTCTTTGTCCTTCGCCTCACGAGCTTTGCAGTAATCAGCGGCTATTTGGTCGGCATTTAGGGCCAAATCGATAAGTCCAGATCCCGGAAAATAGCCGCTGACACCACCTTTTATGGCTTTCAAAGTCATTGGACCAGGTAAAGCGAAACCAACTACCGTAAGGAGAGTACCTTGTATGTTAACTATTTTTTCTCCTTGGAGTGCCATTTTTGCAGCATCGAGGCACGCCTTTCTTTCTTCATCAGTCCACTCGAAACAGAAAGCCCGTTTTCTTTCTTTTTTATAGTCATCACATTTTTCGGCTAAGCATTTTTTTTGATTTTCGACATCATGTCCACAGGGAGGGTAATCGGGAAGTTGAGTCCCGTCCGGGAGTTTCTGGCCCGGACATTTTTCATCACACGGAAAATCAGGAGGCGCACAAGTGTTTGGGGCTCCAGAAGTGAGGCTCTGAAAACCTGTTAGACTTTGATTTGCAGTTGGTGGGTATGTGAAAAACGGAAACAAATCAGCCTGGGATAAGGTGTTTCTGATTATCAGAAGGGCGAGAAATTTCTTTGTACCAGCTTGAACGTCAACAATTTCAATTTCAAATTTTGGCGGTGGGTTAGGTGGCACTCTGTTTGGTGAAAGGTTTTTTCTTACTCGAAAAACCAAGGTGTCTCCCCAGGGAGCTTGGCCTTGGTAGGTACCCGGACTAAATCTCAACCCATTTGGTTTGAGGGGGGGCAAAGAAATTTTTTCTGCTGCATAAACATACGCTGATTCCTCAGTTGTACCTGTCGCAGGAACCAGGGGATCCCATTCCCCATCAACAACCACTTGAGCATAAAACTCTCTCATAGTGGCCAAAACTCCTTCGATAAATTGATCGACCTCTTCAGAATCGTTACTAGGGGTTGAAGGGGGAGCAGAAACTGCAAAACCCGGGGCGCCCAACAAAAATGTCAAAAAGTAAATTTTATTTAAAATGGATTTCATTTATTTTCCTTTAAACTAATTTTGTTTATTCCTGTTTGAATTTAATTTAGGGCTTCTCGAATTCTTCTCGACAACTCCCTTTTCGGATCTAGGACATTGCTTTGCAGGTTCCTGACAGGCCGGAGTTTTACAACAGCCGCGACTTAGAACATCAAACTCCGCATTAATTGATGCAATAATTTCAGCCATTGCATCCTCGTTTACTTTTCTCTCGGCCTCACATTTTTCATCTGCATTTTGCTCGCATCGCGATTTCAGTTCTGCGTAATCAGACCCTAAAACAATTTGAGCAAAGGCCTCTGGATCGGAGGTCATCATGGTTCCAAGGGCCTCATAGTAGCGTCCGTAAGTAGTTCTTCCGCTGAAACGAAACGCGGCAATGGCTTTTTGGTAAAGGGCCCAAAGTCCGTCTTCCGAATTGTAAAAACAATCTCTAAAATGTTTGTTTTTGCATTCTGCATCCTGCTCGTCAGTCCAGGGATCAAAATTACAAGTGTCCCTGAAACGCGCCTCCGTTTGTTCGGAAACTTTTTTTGTGCAGCGATCCTGTTCGTCGTAATGGGCCAATAGGCACAAGTAATAGTTCCATCTTTCATTGCAAGAGCTAAAATCGTAGGGGTCCAGCTGGGGACGGGGACATTTTTTTTCTGTAAAATCGCAAGCAGCAGTTGAGGATGCCAATAGAGACTGAGAGGTAAAGGAGGACCTCAACGCTGAGGAATTGTTTCCACCTTCTGCTCCACCGGCATCCGTATTAACCGAACTTGTAGGGGAGTTTGGAGTTGGAATAAATAGATCTTGTGGATTTTGAGAATCTAATCCCTTCACAAAAATCAAACCTTCAATCCAGGGGCCAAACTGGGGTAACTGGACCAAACTTTTTGTAAGTGGGTTTATTTTTGGGGGTCCATTTTTGGTTTTTAGCGGAACTCTTCCTGCTACAAAATAGGCTTTCTGGTTAGGGTTTTTTGAATCAGTTAAATCTTTGAAATACTGAAGTACAAAAACGACTTCCCCAAATTTTTGAGATTTTCCTGACATATGAGGAACCATCAAGGCTATTTCAGTTCCAGGCGTGAGGGCTTCGGAGTTTTTTGAAACATAAGGAAGAAAGGTTTTCTGCGGTAACGGTTCAGCGGAAGGAAAGAAAACTTGGGAGAAATCCGAAACAAGACCGTGGACTGTCTTTGGAGGGCTTTGAGCTAACGAGGATAAGTTTGAAAAAACCGATAACAAAAAAAAAGACGTTTTAAAAAATCGTGTTCGGGGATGACTCATTCCCATTTAATCGGCGTACTTTTGAGATGGCTTAACTTTGAAAATAACTTTTTTTCCCACCAACGCAGTGGGCCGGAAAAATCTAGTAAGTTAAGTTTTTTTGCACGAACACCGTTGGCTGGAACACCCGGGTGTCGGAGCCAACGGTGTTCGTGCAAAAATCGGGGCTTTGGCGCCCTAATCGCCGCTAGAATGGAGACTTCAACCCCCACTTTGCCATGAGGGAATCCAATAATTTTTTGTCGGCTTTCCAGGCCCCCCCATCTAAAATTAATGGGCGAATTGGATTGGGATGCGGCGAGTTAGCAGAATTTGTAAAACCCCAGCTCAATGAAATTAAAGGCTCTAGTTTTCGGTTCTCCCGTGAGCGAGTGAAACCATAGAGCCTGCCAATCCATGTTCGGGAAACATTTTTTGATTCCCCCCAATGTGGATTATCGTGAAAAACTGTCGCACTTCGGGTGTTATAAAAAAGTTTTTTGGCGAGCCGATGATTTTCAGGTACATCCAAAAAAGTCCACACCCCCGACTTCCCTCCCAAATTCCAGCTCGGATCTTTCGTAGGTGTTTCGGGAGGTACATTAACTTCGACAATGTGAATCCATTCGCTCACCAGGGGTGCCGAAACAATAATTCGGGGGTGGCCCGGGCCAGGGCAAGTGGAGGGTGCGCTGTCTGTCCAGTAAATCTTTAAATCCTTCAATTTTGCGTCCTGCAATCGAATCAGATCAATTTTGGAAGTTTCGTTACAGGAGTGCATGGCATTTTGAGGAGGTAAAATTTCGGGCTGCGAGGCACATCCACCTCCTACCAAAACAAAAACTCCCAATCCAACATAACAAAAATACTTCGAAACTAGCTTATTCATTTATAAAAATCCTTGCTTAATTTTAACTGGTTTCCTGGGTATTTAACTGCTTTCCGGTTACATTCCAGTTGCGGAATTTTCGAATGTAAATCCTGCATCAAGAAGCTAGGCGCTAGCATCAATGCCCCTCACAACTTATCCCAGTTCTTAACCTCCTGTTTCACGTAGGGAAGAAGATCCTGGGGCACCAGCCCCTCTCGCTTGAGCTTAGTCTTCCAATCCTTGTTGATTTTTGGAAACTCACTATAATCCGCCAATAATATATTCAAAAGGTGGGGCCCACGAACCAACAAAAAAGCTTTTTCTTGCAACGTAAGTTCCCGATTTACCATTTTCACAATATGGTTCACGACCTGAGGAAAATTCGAGCTGTGCTCCCGAATTATTATATTTCCTTGATTCCGAGTTTCAATGATGAGGTTTTGATAAGGACCAACAACTTTTTTTTTATTGAGTGCCACTTGTTTCGTTGCACAAACTTGTAATCAACGACATCATCGAACCGAACTTCTTTGAGAACTTTACTGTTAAACACGAACTTTATGCAGTCCGGTCCCAAAACAATATTTCTTCGATTCCTGAACTCCTCAAAGAATAACTTTGACGCCAAGAAACACCCTCCAGCTATAAGTAGAAAGAACAAATTTAAAAAAATCATAATGGGTTCTTTCGTGAAATACCCAGTTCCAAAAATAACTATACTTAGATTACCAATTCCAACAACCAGTCCGATCGCCGTGACAAGGATGAAGTTCCACTCCACCTTTTTGTCAGAAAATTCCCCGTTTAAAGAAACAAAGATTTCATCTTTTCTTAGTTGGTAGTTCATAAATATTCCTTTCGCTTTTTATTGTTTTTCAGTTCGAGGGGGTAATGGGGTCTACCGGATCATTGGTAAAATCTAAAACATTCGCGCCATCGGGATCCGAATCATGTATTCCACCCTCCCCCGTGCCCTTTGGTTCAGAATAGTGGGACCCTGAGTCCGAACTATTCGAAGGGTTTGATTGAGAGGTGCCTGAGGATTCCGTGGGAATCGCCATTCCCAAAATTGATGAATTTAGTGAAGAAACCGTTGATAAAGCGACCTTTTCAATTGCAGTTTTTCCAACCGTATTGCCAGCAATCATTCCGCCCGGAGCACCTAAACCAGCATCCAATGCGGTTTCCCCCAAATCAATTTGCCCTTTTGTGGCCATCTGAAATCCCGCTGAAATTCCAGCTGCTGCACCCGCTCTCGCGGCAATGGCTACTACAAGCCGTCCCCCAATGGGGGCAGTTGCTGCCGTAATCAAGCCCGACTTTCCAGCAGCTATTGCCGCTTCCTTAACTGATTTTCCTGATTGCCTTGCTGCCACGAAAGAAAGGCCAGCAGAAACTCCAACCATAATAGCCCCCAAAGCAAGGGGGGCCAGTTCCCCGCTCGGATCCACCGAATCAAGCGGTTGATTACCTGCGTACCTAACTGCATGCCAGTTACCTGTAAAGGCGGCTATTTTTGCTGGATTCCAAATTACGGCGTGATCAGGCGATAGCCATTCGCCTGCAAAAGGCAAATAAGCTCGGGTTTGGCTCCAGAAAATCTGGGCTAGTGGATCTTCTTTGCCCGTCCCAGGATTTTCAAAGGCAAAACCAAATTCAAGAAGTTGGGCAAATCCCCAGGGGATATACTTTTCAAGGTCACGGGCACTCGTATTTTCAAGTGCATCGTTTAACCGAAGATTACCCTTGCCCTCTTTGCCGTAATGAGCACCAAAGTGAACTGTTTTTTGGCCCCATACGCTGTATTCCCGCTCAAACAAAATGTGTTTGCCCGTGGGATCAAACAATCCAATTAGCGATCCTAACTGGTCGATTATTGCCGGAAAGAAAACATCTCCAACTAAAACACCGAGAGTTTGCCCCTCATTTTGAATTCGAATTACAGCACCTAATGGAGAGTCAAAAAAATCTGATGATTCGCGGGTCATGCACTCATCAGTTTTTCCCATGCGAACTCGGCAAATTTTAAAGAGCGATCCACTTGAATCATAAATGACATTAACTGAGACTTTTGTTTTGTAATCCCCTGGCAAATGAATCTTTGAAAGATTTTTATCAGTCCATTCTAACTTAATAACGTTTTTACTTTGTTCTGAGGCAAAATCTCTTATCTCGACCACTCGACCCGACACGTCGCGAACAACTCCTGCATCCCGCCCTCGGGGGGCAGACAAATGAAAATTAGGTGCTAGGTAATCTTTGGCTACATCTAACAGCCTAACCGTTGGATTACCGGAAACCTTCGAAAGTTGACTTAAAGTCTTTTGGTCTATGGTCAACAAAGTCTGAGAATTTCGGTCAATACTTCGATTCCAAAGCAAATTGGAGTTATTGGAATATGAAATCTCACTCACCCTCAAACCGCTGTTTTCACGCTTAAGCTCAGATTTGAGTCCGTTTTTATATTGAACCTCTTCAACAATACCGCGCTCGTCTCGTACAAACTTGTCGATCCAAGGATTAAGCGACTGAATTTGGCCTTGATTGTAGGATCTTGATACTTCAATTTGTTTTTGTGTTGAATTAATTTTAATTTTTTCAAGCTTCACTCGATTAAACTCATCTCGCTCAAACTCAACATCGAGCAAGGGGCTTCTCCAAGCCGTCATTCCACCCAATGAATTGTAGCCAAAGAAGGCTTTCCAATCGGTTTTGATATATTTACTGCTTGAATAGACTTCTCTTCCTTTTAAAAGTCCGTTCGAAAAATTGAATCGCTCCTCCTGGAGAACTAAATTTCCGAGGCCTGGCCGATTGCTCATTGCCAAACCAAAAGATTTTGGCCTACCAATCGAATCAAATTGAGTTTTAAAAATTCCCTCAATTTTGACCATCCCCTCGGGAGTTTCTTCAAAAGAGCGGGTTTGGTCCCACTGCGGAGCTTGGTGATAAAAGGGATTTGACCTTTGAAAGTCATGACTTTGTGCAGGATTTGAAGTGGAGGCAATTTCTTCGCCATATCCAGAATATTTCCATTCGATTCCTAAGTTCACTGCTTTCGTAATTTTGCCATCACCATCAGTTTCAAAATGAATTTTTTCGTTTCCTAACCATTGGCACAAAAGCCCACCCAGAGACGACCTACACTCGCCACTTTCTAAAACTCCATTGGTAAGACTCACTGTTTGGTCGCCATCATAATTCTTAATTTCTTCGAGTTTCCCGCCTTCGCGAAGTATGCGAATCGGACGGCCCAGAGCATCGGTAAATTGTTCAAAAATCACGCCTGCACCCTTTGGATTTTGGTTTTCAAAGTGAGGGGCTAAATTTTTCACAGGTTTCCCGTATCTTCCAAAAATTGATTTGCCTGATCTTCGAACTTGCGAGGAGTCGGAGTCTTTTTGAGCAATATCTACAATTCGACCCATCCCATCAAAATAAAAACGGGTCCATTCGCCTTGTTTAATAACTTCTATTTGTCCGTCAGCAATTATACAAGGCGAAGTACTTTCAAGGTCGCACTTTTTTATCTGCACTAAGTTGGAGTCAAAATTTGTTACCCATTTTGATCCCGCACGATTCTCCAAACTCTGAAGAGTTGAAAGAATACCGTCTGAAGTGAAAGTGAAAATCTGCTTGGCACCTAAATTGTTTTTGTATTCCAAAAGTTTTCCTGTGATCTCGTCAAACTTTAGAACCTGAGTGCCGTCTGCATTTGAAATTTCGCTTGGACGCACAGACTCATCATTGTACTTAGCATTCTGCCAAAAACCCTGGGATTTAGAAATTTCACTCAGTCTCCCCAGCGAATCATAAACCCGTGTGGCACAACGTTTTTCTTGACAAAGTTTTTCCAGGGCACCCCAACTATAATAGGTGGCAACCCACGGACTGGCTGTCGGTTTATCTTCTTTTCCTAAGTTTTCAGATTTTGAAATTCTAAGAACATAGATATCCTCCATAAATTGGTAGGTTTGTTTTTCGGTGTCCACCTGATCAAGCCCTTGGTCGGTGTGATCAGAATAGAGCCCGTGCCCCTCCCTTCGGGTAAATTGGGTTAGCGGAACTAAAAGTCCTCCGTTGGAATCTCTAGCCCACAAATCTTTGTCCCAAAGACCTCGTAAAACTATTTTACTTTGGGCGTAGTTTTCGCCCTTGCCATCAGTAAAAATCTTTTCTGAATGTTTTGAAATATAGGGCCTAACTCGTTTTTGACTTAGCCTAAGTCCGGTCCAATCATAGACCTCTCTTTTAAGTAAAACCTGGTTTTCAGCTGCCCTAAGGTTTCGTGCCCGAAGCCTTGCATCAAGACGAGACCAATCTCTAAGCAAATGACTATTGGCACTGGAATCTTCTGAGTAAATTTTCTCCACAACTGATGCAGCCTCGTGAGCCTCAGGATCAATTGTTTCGTTGGTTTGTTGGGTTTTCAAAAAACCAACAAACTGCCCAAACAAAGGGTTAAAAAGGCCACCAAAGTAGCTAAACTTTTGAGTATAAGAAAGTTGTCCTGGAGTTTTAGGATCAGTTTCTTCTTTTGCAACCACCCAAAGGCCATTTTTGAATTCCCAAACAATACGCTTTTCACCACCCCAAACCGAGATGAATTTTTCAATCAAAGGTTCGCGAGGCGATTTTTGAATGGTTTCAGTAATTCCGTTTTTTACAATCTGAGTTTCACCTGTTGCTCGATTAAAAAAGACTCCGCGGCTATTGAGCAAAGTTATTTTTCCATCCATACCCAGTCCCATGGCGCTCAAACTGGTATCAGTCCAATCAAGGGGCTGAGAACCCGAAACGATTACTGTAGAAAGATTCTCAATTTTTTGACTAGGTCCAGGAGTAAAATTATCCCCAAAGAACTGCAAATTTTTCCCGGTGAGCAGATCTAAATAACCATCTCCATTAAAATCATTTATTAAGGTACCTCCGTGACAGTTGAAGTTTACATTTAGCTCGCGCCAGCCACTGACTCCGGCAATGTGGTTTCCGGCGGTACCCCCTTTAGAAAGTTTTTCTTTAATTTGCGCCTGTTGAGAATCTAGTTTTTCAAAATCAATAACCTGAACAAAAAGCCTTCCTTTAGGTCCAACATCATCGAGTACCTCATTTAAAAAAGGTGTTGGGTCAGCAAGGGGTCCCTCAGTAACATGTTTGATCGTCGGAAAACCATTTTGCCCCACTACCCCAAGTCCGGCTCCATAGGCATAAGCTAAATTGTAAATATTGTGGGATCGCTTTTTGTCACCAACTGGATCATTCTCGATTTCGCTCGAAAGTCTTCCAGCCACTTGACTGCCAGTACAGGTAATTAAATCGGATAAGCCATCACCGTTAACATCAACAAAAAAATTTCCGTTCGGAATAACTTCAATATGAGTTGCAGCCTGTTTGGAGTATTCGAATATTCCAATTTCTTCAGCCACGTATCTTGTCGGAGAAACTCCGGCGGGCAGCCCAAGACTCGGCTCGCTTACCCATTCCGATCTCTCGGTAACATAGTTTCTTCGCGCCATTTGGGGCACTCCGAATTGGGGTTGAATTTGATCAAGAGCCGCTTGAATTTCTGCGGCACTTGCATTTTTAACTTTAGCTACATATTTTTTTCCGTCTTTATTAAAATAAATTTCTTTTTCTTTAAATCTGGAAAGTGTTTCTTTAAGGCCTGAAAACTCGGTTTGAAAATGGCTTTGAATGCGATCTGTATGGCCGTCATTGTTAAGGTCTAAATAATAATAACCGGGCAAATTATGAAGTCCGCCCTCGGGCCCGGCAGATCTTTCAAAGTTAAAGTTTTCAGCTAATGTGAATGTTGATTTATCGTCATGTCGTGTAAACGGGTTTGCCTCAGAGCGCAGAATGCTCATTTCTTGATTCACGTTCTGATAAGCTGCCTGAAATATCGGAAACCGTGAATCTTCGCCCTTAAAACCAGCTTTTGTAATGAGTCCACGTTGGGATGAAAAAACCAGGCTTCTTCTTGCGCCGCCTTTTTGAATAATTAACTCTTTTGCCGCCAAGGGTAAGGTCAAAAATTCACCCTCAATAAATTTTAATTGGTTTTGTTGGCCCTCATACCGAGCTGTCAGTGACCAGCCCTGATTTAGGGGCTCTATTTTTTGAAGCAATCCGGACTCCCATGTAAAAATCAAACTCGATTTTTTCAATTCGGGGGATAATTTTCCGACGAGTCGAATGCGCCCCTTGGCATCTAGAATAATTCTGCCCCCATCAAGTTCCAAGCCCATCCAACCCAGTGGGCCTCCGGATTCTAGAGTTCCAAGTACCCACAGAGTTCCACTCTCATCAATCACTGGCCGGTAGGCTGAAAGTCTCGCAGGTAACTGCCCCAGGCCCATGCTAAAATAACTTTTAATTTGAGAAATAAGTTGTTCGTTAAGAACTTCGTGAGTCTGGCGCAAATCACTCACTTCACTTTCCGTAGCCACAAAATATTTATCTCTTGAGCGTGTCCCTGGATTTTCAGAAATTTTGGGCAGGTTCCAACTCCAACCCACCCCAAGCCCAAAATTTTGCCACTGGTTGGAGTTGTAATTGAGTACCAGTGACTCAAATCCAGAAAGGTTCGGAGGTAGGGCCAAAACAATTCGAGTCTTAAGACTACCTCGGTTGGTATTGACTTCTAAGTGAGGATCAAACTTCAATGGGCCACCAAAACCATCCAATGGCTTTTGAAAAGAGTCGTTAAAATCTGGAATTTCTGGCCCCTGACCTTGTGCGATGCCTGGCACACTCATTAGACTCGCTAATGCAAAAATGTTTATAACCTTATTAAAATTTTTTTTCATAAACTGCGCCTTTTAATATACTTTCATTGACCTATTTGGTTTCAAAAACGAATCGCCCTGCTCGGCCCGAGGCCGCTTGGGGTGCTGCAGGAGGAAAAGTAAGGGGTTGTATTTGATCGTTTATAAACGAAGAGAGTTTGGTTCGGAGAGCATCCATCCCCGGCCGTAAACCTTCAGCATTTCTTTGGTTCACGGCAAAGGTCCAAGCCCAATCAGGGTAGTTGTTTACGATATCAATCCCATGGAAATCTCCATGATGGGTTAGATTAAGATTGTTTGCTGCGTTTGCGGCATGGTCTCGAAACACCTCGTACTCGTTATAGTTTTTTCGCCAAACCTCCTGAACATCGTCATCATGACGATCACTGCCCTTCAGCCAACCCGCATGGAAGTGGTAAAGGTTATTCACAATTCTCTGAATCCAATGGGGCTGCGTATTTAGAGGAGAAATTCCTGGCGACCAATGGGATCCATTGAATCTGTAAGGATTTGGCCATTCTAATTTGGTATTGTTCTTTGGGTTTCCGAATTCTGTCCAAAAATGAGGCCCAACTTGGTCTTCAGTTGTTACAATATCAAAGTTGTAATGCTCACGACCCGTAACTTGAAGTAGATTACTTGGAAATCCTGGCTCTCCAGAGCGACCAGCTTTTCCTGCAACACTTATTACTAGAAACTGAAAATTTGGAATTGATTTTCCGTAATTCAAAATTCTCAATCCACCCGCATCTCCACCTGCGCCTCCCACTCCACCACTACCTGCAGACAAATGTGGTGAAAAAATTTGGAATCTTGCATTTGCAGGATCTTGCACCTCGATATGAAAGGTTCCATCATAAGTCATGCCCGACTGTTGAAAATGAATTGCTCGAGGTGGAGGAACGTATGTTGATCCATTCCAATAGGGGCTGTCACCACCCCGAAATCCCACTTCACCATTTCCTCCAAAACTCGCAAATAATGGAAATCCAGTTACAGTTCCAGCGGCATCAAATTCCACATTGAAGGATCCTCCAGCTTGACCCGCATTGGCTTGCGGCGGAGGGGGAACTGCTGCACCAGCTTCTTTTTGAATGGGTAGTTGATAATATCGAAGTAGATCTCTTCTGTAGCCCGTAGCCTCAGGGCCACCCTTTCCTTCAAGGTAGGAAGAATATGTAACTCCAGCGAAAATCCGATCGAAATCAGTAAAGGCAACATTTTTTCCAGCAAACATCTCAGTCGCGGTGACTGACTGGGCAAAAGAGGGCTCGATATAAATTGAATCAAAGGGATCAAAATCAAGTCTTGGCCCGCCTTTTCCTCCCCGACTGCCAATGTCTCCACCACCTCCACCGCCTCCACTCTCTCCACTACTTTCGCCACCAGAAGAATCTTTACTTCCCCCAAACTTATCGCCACGCGAATCAAGAGCCCCCGATTCATATGATGAATCTGAACTTGATTGAGCTGGGGGCGGCCATTCTCCACTTGTGTAAACATGAAAGTATTCGCCACCCTCGGGCCTATAAGCCACAGTCGCGGGACGCCCGGAGAGGCCCGAAGGTCTATCAGCAGCATTAGGGTCAAAGCCATTTCCGTAGCTCTCAAACCAGGGCTCAATCAGGGTTTTAACCTTGAGATTTAAATTGGCCACAGGTGAGCGCAATTGGTCTGGCTTTAATCGAATTAGGGCCAAAGGGTGAAAATCAAGCGTTTCTATCGTTAACGCAAGACTTTCAATTTCGGAGTAAACACCGGGCCCCAAATATAAGTACTTTTTGGTTATAAGCTTCGTGCCCGCACTCATCTGAATTTCTTTTTCAAGCGCTGGCGAAGATCTAATGAGATTGCACAAATAAAAGCTGTCTTCCGACAACTGCTCAGTAAACACTCCTTCACAGCCCGTTCGCACTCTTCCGCCAGTTTGCAGGCGTTTTGCGTATCGAATTCCAAGGGCCTGTTCGGTCAGATTTCGAAGTCGGGAATAGGAATCCAAATCAATTCCACCAGACTGAATCAGGAGAGCCGATTTATTCGAGAAAGCTTTTGAAAGCAGGCCGTAACGAATGGCCTCCACTCCCATTAAACTTCCTAAATAGTGCGCAGCAAGATCGGCCTCACTTGAACTTCGGAGTGAACCCGCTGCCGAGGCCACACCAAACACATTAACCCCTCCACCAAGGAGGTTTATGCGGTTCTTCACAATTGTTATGGATTCGTCGGCAGTGGTAATTTCAAAGGCGACTTTAGCCACCAGATCACGGGTTTTCTCAGTCATAAAAGCTCGTCCCCAGTAGATTTGAGTGTAGGGATGCGAGGGTGCGGTAAAAACAGTTCTCAAACGATTGGCCAAAAGGTCGTTCTCGCGTAGAGCCTTTTCCATTGGCCTTAAGACATTTTTAATTCGCCGATCGGATATATCCATCCACGCATGAAACTCAAAATCCTTAAACTCTGAGGGGTGCCTATCTAGAATTCGATTTAAGCGATCAATCGAGGCTACTGAAAAATTAAAGTATCGTGACGAGACTAAAGCCCGCTGCTTGTTAGGCGACAAAAGCTTAACTGCAAACTCTGCTTGAGTGAGTGCGTTTTCAAGAAACTGTTTTGAGAGCAAATGAGATGCGTTTAGCTTAAGTTGAGCCTCAATCACCGCGGCAAAGGTCTCTTGTGAACTTCGGCCCAGTTTTCTTAAGTCAGCCCTCATAGCCAAGGGCCCAAGATTTTTTACAATCCAGTCACTATCTTCAAAAAGATTTTCAACTAATGAATAGGACGAAAAAAGATCAGTGGACAAATTTACGTCTTTAGAATTTTTTGCAGCAGCTTGGGCCGAAAGGAGTCGCTCAGTAAAATAAGTTAATGCCTTTTCACCAATGACGATTTCGGCACTGGAATCGGGGGAATTGTTTTTTGAATGTTGCTGAAAGTATAAATAATAAATTAAAAATGTATCATGACGAGGTGAGACCAAACCGTCTTTTGCAATTGGACTCAGAGCCTCAAACAAAGATTCGATATCCTCCATTGCGGCAGAACCTTCATTAGTTTTGAAAATATCCGTTCCCAAAACTGCAATGAGCTCATCAACAATTCGCATGTGGGCCTGCGGCGAATTTTCGGCATTGTGGAGTTCCGCAATAATTTGTGCCAAATCTTTAATTTCATCTACTTGAGTTATTCCCTGAGAAACATTGTCGGACTTTGCTTTGATAATTTTTTGGAACTCGGCGCCAAAAATTTCAAAAGCCTTAGCCCTATCAATCATTCCATCAACAAGTTTTGACAGTGCGTTTCTTGACTTAGAATTTTCAACGGGCTTTGTTTCACGTATCACAGACACGGTTCCTTTTGCCTCAGCATCGCCATCTGTCGATAAGTTTTGAGCTTGTTCATAGGACTCTTTGGACTCGCCAATGCCATTTACGATTAAAATTTCACCATTTTCTCCGGGAACCGAAATTTCAGGAAGCGCCACTTCCTCTGGTTTTGGCGGCTCAACAATTGGATTTTGTGTAGCCTCGTTAAAAAATGAGCTTGGCCCCTGGACGGTACCGCTTTCGTCATCCTGGGAGGGGGGTTCATTTTTAAATTTAAATTGGGCTAGCCCCTTTGAGCATCCAACCTGGTAGCCCAAAAGCGCGAAACTTAGGCAGAATCTAAAAACTGATTGATTGTAAGAAATTCGAGTCTTGGGGGTAATTTTCTTCATAATTATGGGCTGAAGAAGCAATATGCATGCCACCTAGGCTGCTTACCTTGTGGACTCTGGGGGTTTTCCTTTTCCTAAATTCCGGAATCAGTCTGGCTTTTGGGGCTGGTGAGGCGAATTTTAGCCTGCTGCGGTGGCACGGGCTTTGCTTAGTTCTTAAAGCCCCAACGAACTCCAAAAAGGAATTTCTATGAAAAAATGCCTGAAAACAACCCAATTTTTGAAGCTATTTACCATGAGTCTTGGATTTGCAGGCATCACAGGGTGCCAAAATTCAAAGATTTCCTTAGCTGCTCCCGAAGCAGCGCCAGAGGCTCCAGAGGTTGCAAAACCAGACCCAGAAGTCTTGTTAATGGCTGCAAGAATTATCCATGCAAAACAGGATTTATTTACTCAGTATCAAGTTAGCGTTGATTCCAAACATTACGAGTCTTTCAATTTAAAGGGAGATCTATTGGAAAGCTCAGAAAGTGCTTTTATTGCGGGACCTGAAGATTTTTTAGGGGGCGTTAGCAAGCCTATTCTTTTATCAAAACAAGTAGCCGACAGAATTAACCAAATCCAGAATAACTTGGATCTTTTATCAATCGAAATTGATTCATTTTTTTCACGCCTCAATTCATTGGAGGAAGGGGTTAGAGCTATTACGACCGAAGCGTTAGATTTTAAAACAATTGAGATATTTCAAAAAGAGAAGATTTTATTTAAAAATCTCAAGCTAACACTTGTAGAACGCGAAAACTTTGATCAGGCCCTTAAATTGGAGGCAAAAATTAGAGCCCTAAAAATTCAAATTATTTCACCAGATTTGAACCAAAATTTTTATTTAATAGATAAGGCATACCTTTTAGATAAGCCGTTGCAAGAAAGTGAAATAGCTCGCCTAAATGAGATTCAGGTTGGAATTGAAGATTATCAATTGATAATTAAAAAAAATATTGATGCCTCAAAACTGGTAAAAATAAATAGGCTCAACGAAATGTTGAAAAACTTAAGAGCTCAAGAAAGATCAAACAACGCAAATCAAGTTAGTCTTTTTATAATTCAAAGGCTTGGAGAGAGTACCAAAAGTTTTTTGGAAGCAGTTCGCTCTTTGCAGAAAAAGGGACTTTTTCTAGATGACAACCCTGAAGGGGCCTACCTTACAAATTCCAAAACGGCTCTCTTCGGATGGTCTCCGGCATTACTCAACTTTAATGAGATTGATTTGAGTTCAAATGGGAGAGATCAAATTGAGTCACTCAAAGGAGACCTTCAAAAAATTATCGACCTGGCCCCAACTTTATTTGAAGACCAAGATGGGCAATCTAATTCTGAGGGGGAAAAATATTATAGGCTTGAAATGCAGAAACAAATCAACGCGGCCAAACAGGCCTATGACTGTGTCGAATTTAAGTTGGCCCTTAATGAAGTTATTAAACTCGAAAAAAACCTCGGACAAATCGGGGTTATGATTTCAATATATAATGAATCCGAACTCGTTGAAGTTAGGTTGGCACCAAGTGTGGACGCTAAGACTGTTCACACAAAACTTAAAGAAATAAAGACGGCAATTCAAAACACCCTACTTAGTAACAATCACTCGCTTAACTTAGGAAGATCAAAAAAACTTTTAAAAGCAGAACTCGAATTTATAAACGAAGAAATAGAAAGGCTCCAAAAAACCAACAGTTTTTTGGAGCCTCTATAACAAATAAAATTTTATAAGAGCTAGTTTTTAAGCGTTACCCGAACGGGCTTCTACTGCGTCGATGAGCTTCTCAATATTGTTAAGCTGGCTGGACAAATTCTGAAGCTGGTTTTGAGCAGCGTTCAGAACATCTCGGCTTGAACCGGGATTTGCAGCTTTTTCGTCAATGGCGCGCTTCAAATCTTCTGCTGCTCTTTGTGTAATCTGAAATGTACCTCTTAGATTTTCAGTTCGAGCAAAGGCGCGATCCAAATCAGCTTTAGCTTTTGAAAGAACATTACTTCCAGATTCAGCAGATTTTGTAAGAAAACCTGAGAAAGTTCCGCCACCCAACTGAATAATGTCGCGAAGGGTAGGAACAGGAATTGAAACTTTCGAGCGCTTTTGCTTTTCAAAAATAATTTGAGTCAAAGTGCTCGAAGTGATGTCTTTTTTGGTGCGATTATCGACAACAACGACGTCTTCGCCGCGCATAATCATTTCTGCAATTTCATCTAGGGTTACATAGCAGGATTGGTGAGTGTCATAGAGTTTGCGGTTTTGGTACCGCTTAATGACCTTAACAATCTTGCCCGCTTCGTTTGTGTACGAAGTTTGCGGCCCCATATTTTGAGTGGTGTTATTGGTTACTCCAGTATTTGTCATATTCGCTCCAACATCCGTGTTCTGACTTTCGTTCATAAATTTTTCTTCCCCCTAATTTCGACATTGTTGAGTTCGACTCCAACCCAAGTTTTTCTACTTGGACTCGCCAAATTCTCGTTTTCTTCTCACTTTTGAGTTACTTGAAACTCCCAACTGCGCTTTGAAAAATTTTTATTATGTTTAAAAACTTTTCGCGTCGCCCCACTCGAAGTTCTACCTTCGACTTGGTGCCTCAAGCAAGACCCCAGAAAAAAAATCAACTCATTTCGGTTTAGGTTTTAGTTCTCCTATTTCTTATGTAATTCAGTAGCTTAGGACCCGCCTCGAACAGAAACATACCCGCGATAATTGTTCCAACAACAACAATCTCTTGCTCAGAGATCTTCCATCCAAAGAGATCCATACTTAATTGATGCGTATAGTCATCTTCGCTAAAGCTTGTCAACCCTCTTTTTTATTCGCCTCGTCAATTTTTTTTGCCAATGAATTTGCGCCCCTAGCCCCTCCCCTAAACCTGATCCGACTGATTTTTTCCCACTTCAATAAATAAGACGCGCGGCGCGCCCAATGCGGTTAGTCCAAAACACAAAAAAGTGACCATTTTGGAGCGAATTGGCAAGCGTACCCCTAGGGCCGCTCAAAAGGGCCCAGATTTTTATTTCGCAGGGAGCGAGGTATACGCCCTAGGCTTTGGTTTGAATGATTTCTCTTAGTACGTACGGAAGAATTCCGCCGTGCTGATAATAATCAACCTCAATGGGGGTATCGATTCGACAAATGATCGAAACATTTTTGGTGCCCGAGGGTCCCTTAATTTCCAACGTTAATTTTTGTCGTGGCTTGAGCTGAGGACTTAATCCCAAAATTGAGAATTCTTCGTCGCCTGTAAGCCCAAGACTTTGTGCGTTTGTGCCTTCTTCGAAACAGCAGGGCAACACGCCCATTCCAACAAGATTACTGCGATGAATGCGCTCAAAACTTTCGGCAATAACTACTTTCACTCCCAAAAGCTGTGTGCCCTTTGCTGCCCAATCGCGCGAAGACCCTGTGCCATACTCCTTACCGCCCATAACAATAAGCGGTGTGTTTTTGCTTTTGTATTTTTCGGCAGCATCAAAAATTGCGATTTTTTCTTTGCCGCTTGAGGTGAGGTCTTTGGTAAAGCCGCCCTCAACCCCAGGTAGCATTAAATTTTTAATACGTACGTTGGCAAAAGTTCCGCGGGTCATGATTTTGTCATTACCTCGGCGCGATCCGTAGGAATTAAAATCAACGGGCTGAACTCCCTTAGATGACAAATATTGTCCGGCAGGGGTTTCTTTTTTGAAGCTTCCCGCAGGAGAAATATGGTCGGTAGTTACGGAATCTCCGAAAATAGCTAAAGCCCTGGCTCCTTTAATTTCGCCAATTGTTCCGGGTTGAAGCGAGAAATTCTGAAAAAACGGAGGCTGCTGAATATAAGTACTTTCGTTTTTCCATTGGTACAATTCGCCAGCGACTGAAGGAATTTTATTCCAAGCCGGATTGAGTTCAGCAAAGTCTTTGTACATTTTTTGGAAAATCTCGGGCCGAAGTGCTGCTTTCAAAGTGCTTTGCACCTCGCTCATCGAAGGCCAAACATCTTTAAGAAAAACATCCTTACCGTCGCTACCTTTACCTAGAGATTCGCTTGAAAGGTCAATGTCGGCTCGGCCGGCAATTGCAAAAGCCACCACCAGGGGTGGCGACATTAAAAAGTTTGCCTTGATGGCCGGGTGAACTCGAGCTTCGAAATTTCGATTGCCAGAGAGTACGCTTGCAGCAACCAAATCTTTTTCAGTTATTGCTGCTTCAATTTCGGGTTTTAAGGGGCCCGAATTACCGATGCAAGTTGTGCAGCCATAGCCCACTAAATTAAATCCAAGTTTATCAAGATAGGTTTGTAATCCCGTTTGGCCAAGATACTCAGTAACAACTCGCGAACCCGGAGCCAAAGAGGTTTTTACGATTTGAGTATTTACCTTAAGTCCCTTTTCAACAGCTTTTTTAGCAAGGAGTCCTGCTGCAATCATTACTGAAGGATTTGAGGTGTTTGTGCAACTTGTAATGGCCGCTATCAAAACTGAACCATGATTGGGCTTTGTGAGATCACGACCTGCGGCTAGGCCATCAGCGTTTTTTCCAAATCCATCAGGAGTGGGTTTAGTGAAAATTTCTGTAAATTTACTTTTGAGTTTCGACAGTGCAATGCGATCTTGGGGACGCTTGGGCCCCGCCACACTTGGCTCAATTGAGGCTAAATCAAGCTCAAGACTGACAGAAAAATTCAATTCGTCTTTTGTTTTTGGAATTCCAAAGAGTCCTTGGGCTGTGTAGTAATCTTTAATCAATTGGCATTGGGCCTCGCTCCGACCCGTGCCACGGAAATAATTTACGGTTTCGTCGTCAACGCCGAAAAAGCCCATGGTTGCACCGTATTCGGGAGCCATGTTTGCGATTGTTGCGCGATCTGCGGCAGAAAGCGTGGTAGCCCCGGGACCATAAAATTCTACGAACTTACCAACGACCTTGGCCTTTCGAAGCATTTCGGTAACTGTGAGAGTCAAATCAGTTGCAGTTACACCCTCTTTAAGTTGCCCTTTAAGGTAAACACCCACAACTTCGGGAGTTAAAAAATAAAGGGGCTGACCCAGCATTCCGGCTTCGGCCTCAATACCACCAACTCCCCATGCAACAACTCCGACACCGTTAATCATTGTGGTGTGCGAATCGGTGCCAACGAGGGTGTCAGGCATTGCAACGGCATTGCCTTTGGCATCTTTGGATACAAAAACACCTTTAGCTAAATATTCTAAGTTTACTTGATGGACGATGCCGATTCCTGGAGGAACCACTCTGAAAGTTTTAAAAGCTTGTTGGCCCCACTTTAAAAACTCATAGCGCTCTTTGTTGCGCGAAAACTCAAGATCCATATTTTTCTGCAAGGCTTCGGGGCTCGCTGAAACATCAACTTGGACAGAATGGTCAATGACTAAATCTACGGGGACTAAGGGTTCTATGGCCTTGGGATCTTTTTTAAGGCCCGCAACTGCCGTGCGCATGGCCGCCAAATCAACAAGTAAGGGTACTCCCGTAAAATCTTGTAAAACAATGCGGGCTACCGTGAAGGGGATTTCTTCTTCAAGTGGCTTTTTAGCATTCCACTGAGCGAGTGTTTTTATATCTTTTTCAGTTACTTTTTTGCCGTCACAATTGCGAAGAACGGATTCTAAAACAATTCGAATCGAATAGGGTAATTTGGAAATGTTTATACCCGAAACTTTTTCAAGTTCTGGCAAGGAAGCATAATGATAGGTTGTATTTGAAGATTGTAGGGTTTTTAATGTTTTTTCGCGAAGCATGGATACCAATTTAAATCTCCAAACTACCTATGGCAAACCGAAAGCCAGACAATAATATGTTGCCGCTAACTAATGGCTTCGGTGGGTGACTTTGCCCAGGAGTTGAAGCTCTGCAATTGAAAGGCCGGTTTGGCGGGCGACCTCGGGTAGCGGAGTTCCGCGGGACAACAAATTATCGGCGCGGTCGTAGGCGTCCGCTGCGGGGCGGGCGATTTTTTGGGGAGCGGTGTTGATTCGCCTTTCAATGAGGTTGCCACCTGATTTTGGCGCAGCCGAAAGTGCGAGCAATGATCCTGTGTTGGCTTCGTTTTCAGTTGATAAAAGGGGGGAAGGGTCGTTTGATTTTTTAATTTCTGAAAAAGACGCAATTCTTTGATTTAAAATTTCAATCTCGG
>CAXNEW010000010.1:0-47726 GCA_964201665.1 Bdellovibrionota bacterium | reverse complement strand
GCCCGGCTCTAGAACCAAACCCTCGGGAGGAATCACAAGGGACTTTGCGGGGTTGTCTTTTTTCATGTCGAGCGGAAATTCTGTATAAACAAGAATCTCTTCTGAAAGAGAGAGATTATAGGAATTGGGATTTACTCGAGCGGCATCGAAGGGTTCGATTTGAATATCACCACCGAGTCGCGATTGAATTTCGGGTCCTGTTAAAATCATTTTTACTCCCCAACAAACTAAAAAAAAATCAATTCACACGTGGCAACTGCCACTCATAGAGTTTCCAAACTTCAGCCGAACCATCGGGACCCTTTCTTAAATTGCTTTGCTCAACCAGGCAAACCAGGTCACTCCCAACTGCGCTCACCAATTTAGCTTCAGATTCACCCTCTAAAATTCCACTGGCTATCCACCGACTCATGGGCGATTTAAGGCGCGACTGAATTTCAGTTTTTAGACCGGCCAATACTTCGGCGTAAATATTTGACAAAATTAAATCAAATTTAAATTTCGAATTCAGAAGTGCAACATTTCCTTTTTCTGAACCAAAACCCAAACTAAAATCGCTAGGGTTAACGGCATTAAGCTCACAGGTTCGATGAAAAGACTCTTCACAGAGCGCGTCGGTATCAAGCGCCACAATTTTTGATTTTGGAAAAAGAATGCGTGCGGCAACTGCCAACAACCCTGTACCCGTTCCCAAATCCAAAATGTGGTCGGGACTGAGGCCCGCATTTTTTAAATCCCAAAGCTTCTCTAAACACATTTGAGTTGTGGGATGTTCGCCTGTTCCAAAGGCCATCGCTGGCTCAACCCAAAATGCGAGGCAATTTTCTGGAGCCTTGCATTCCCACGGTGGCCCAACCCAAAGATTATTTTCGCGGCCAAAACGAACTCCGCGAACTTGCTCCTGGTAGGATTTTAAATAATCCCGACTTTCGATTTTCTCGACCACAAGGCCAGGCTTCGAAAGCTGCAAAGTCTCAAGCAAAACATTAAAACGAGCTTTAACGCTTTCGATTTGGCCACTTACAAAGGCCCTTAAGAACAAATCACCGCCCCCACGAAATTCTTCTTTTTCGAGATAAGAATCAGCAGCCTCAGCGGCTGCACTCCCGAATTCCAAAATTTCCATTCCTCGTGGAGACTTAAAACAACCTGATCCGTCGGCGGGGCCTTCTTCAATCCCTTGGAGTCCTTCAATTTCGGACCAAAGAATTTCTGAAATTTCGTCGACTCGTGCCTGGGGACACAAGAATTTGGCAACGAGCCAATCGTAGCTCGAAGTAGGAAGGGCTGATAAGTTTTGGGTCATAAAAAAGATCGTATGAGCTTTTGCTCTTCGGGCTCCTTAGTTTTTTTGAGACCCTCGGTTAGTAGCACTTCTGCCTCTGAAAATCGACCACGAGATTTGAGGATTCGCGCCCCCAATATCAAAAATTGCACCCTATCTTTTTCAGGCAATGGGTAAGAACTCGACCCTATCGAATCGTTTAATAAATTCCATCGGTTATGGGCCTGGGTAAACTGTCCCTTATGCCAGAGCAAGGAAATCCTCCAGATTTCGCTTTGAATAGATTTTTTTGGCTGTTTCTCGAGATCCTCAAGACGCCTTAAAATGCCCTCAGCTTGGGTTCTAGCAATCGCATCAGGGGCTTTGGAATTTGCCACCCACGGCTCGCCTCCTTTTAAAATTTCGGCGGCCAAAGCGATCAGGATCGGAATTGAATTCGGGTTTTTAAACAGCGCCCTTTCCAAATCTTTTTTAGGGTCAAGGGGATCCAAAGATCCCTTCAAAAAACACTCCCCATGAAGAATATAAAACTGGGGCTCGTCCGGGAAAAGATCTAGCGACTCCTCTAGAAGCGGCCGAGCCACTGCGAAGAGGTTTTTCTGCAAATAGTGTTTCCCTAACCAAAGCCGGGCCTCAACATCCCATTCCCGTTTAGGTTTTTTTGCCTGCATTAAAAAAGACCTAAAGGCTTCTTCGGCCATATCCAATTGCCCTTTAAATTCTGCGGCTTTTGCCTGAAAAAAAAATCGGTACTCAGGATTGATTCGGGCAAGGGATTCTTCGATTTTTTGAGAATTTTTTGACTTAAAACCCATTTCCGCTTGGCGTTGCCATAGAGATTGTTTTGTGGGATCGATTTTTAGTGCTCTTTCTAAAAGGGTGAGGGACTCCTCAGGGTCTAAATTAAATTCGGTTACAAGAGCCTCGATCGATTCCAAAACCATTGTTTCTTCTCTCGGTCCGACGGGATTTTCAACCAAAACTCGACGTAAATGTTTTTCCTTTGGGGTCGAGGACTTGGGCAAAATTTTTGAAAAATAAAAATTTGTTTTTAAGTGAGTTGGAAAAACCTTAAGGGCTTGGTCTAAATAGGCTTTCCCCTCGGAATCATTCCCCCGCTCAAAAGCAAACTGAGATCTGAGAGCCAGACTTTCGGCATTTTTTTCGAAGGCCGGCCATTTAAGTTCAATCTTTGGGCCGAGGTCTTTCAGTTTCTCGCGACACGAATTGGACTCAGGAGTGGACGAACTCTCCAGGGTGTCTTTTAATGCAAAATAACTCTCGAGAATTTCAAAAAAAATGCCCTGAGAGAGCGTATCCACCTGCGAAGAAAGTTTTTCAACCTCGGGACCACAAGGTCCACTCATGGCGAAGGCCGAAAATAGAAGGAATTTTTGTTGAACCTGATTCGAATTCCTCATAGTGAGACTGAGTATATCTTAGGTCGACGATGGAAAAAGTTCAGATTTTAAAAAAGCGAGCTCAAATTATTAGGGCCTTGCGAAATTTTTTTGAAAACCGGGATTTTTTGGAAATCTCGACCCCCCTGCTTGTGCCCAATCCCGGGCTTGAGCCTCACTTGGAATATTTTGAAACAGAGTTTCGAACTCATTTTGACAAAAAGGTGCCGACTCGGAGGTTATTTTTGCCGACCTCTCCTGAGTATCATTTAAAACGCGCCCTAGGGGAGTGGAGCCTCCCCAAAATTTTTGAAATTACAAAATCTTTTCGAAATGGTGAAACAGGAACAAAGCACGAACCCGAGTTCTCTATGGTTGAATGGTACCGGAGTCCCGGAACCTACAAAGAAATTGCCAAAGATGTCGAAGATCTTTTTTTAGAGTTAGGCCAAGATTTTTCAAATGAGCCCAAGGCCTGGAAAAACTTCAAACACACCACTGTTTGCGAGGCTTACAAGGAATTCGCGGATCTTGATTTGAAGGCCGCACTTGGGGAAGACCCAAGTCTTTTTGCAAAACGAGCCCTTTTGGCAGGTATCCAGGGAATTAAACCCACCGATAGCTTTGACACTGTTTTTCATTTGGTCATGGTGAGTCTTATAGAGCCTCAACTAGGCCTCGAGGGCCCCGAATTTTTGTGGGACTACCCCAAGGCCTTTGCCGCGTTGGCCAGAAAAAAGCCGGAGGACCCTAATTTTTGTGAGCGCTTCGAAGTTTATTGGCGGGGGGTCGAACTTGCCAACGCGTTTGGAGAGCTCACTTCTTCCGAGGAACAACGCCTGCGATGCCGCGAAGACCAAAAGGAAAGGCTCGGGCTTTATCCTAACCAAACACCTCCCCCCTTAGATGAGGCCTTTTTAGCATCCCTAGGTAGGCTACCTTCAGAGGTCGGTGGAATCGCCCTGGGACTCGATCGACTGATTCAGGTTCTCTTGGGGCTTCCCACACTTCAAGACGTTATTGCATTCCCCCACCTAAATTCGGTATAAGCAGGGACCCCTTATGGTAATGCCTTATATTTCACCAGCACAAATGGAAGCCTATCGGCATTCCCTTAAGCTTTTTGCAAAAGGTGCTGCGACTTTGGAATGTATTCGATCTCATTTTTACTCTGATAAAACTGGCACCTGTGACTTAACCGAAGCCAAAGAACAAGAAGAAATTTTTGTTTTGGCAAATCGATTGGGACATACCCTAAAAGTTTCACGCAATGGAATGCAGATTGTGGCGAATGTTTTGGATATCGAAGGGGCCGACCAGTGGTACGAGCACCTCAAAGAACAAAGAAAAGCCGAAAAAGAGCGCCTCGCCCAAGATGCTGCGCGTCGAGAAGAACAGAAAACAGCCTCCAAAGTGGTTTTGTTTAAAAAAAAACCCACTGACCTTCTCGAAAAGAACCGAAATTCTTAAAATTCTGACAACTTAGAGTTTTTTTTTACCTGGACTCCCATTACACTGAATAAAAGGATTCGATCCGGGGGGTTTAACTATGACGCTCACTAAAGTTGATATTGTAGAGCAGGTCGCCACAAGATGTGGATTTTCGAAATTAGAAGCCGCTGAACTGGTTGAAGCTGTTTTTGAGGAAATCAAAAATGGATTGCAAGGCGGAGAAAACGTTAAAATTTCGGGATTTGGAAACTTTGTTCTTCGCGACAAAAGCCCTCGAATGGGCCGAAATCCTCAGACCTCTAAGCCTATGGAAATTTCAGCTCGGCGTGTGATGAGCTTCAAAGTCAGTCAGGTTTTAAAAGAAGCCATCAACTCAGGAAAATTGCCCGAAGGTGGCATGGCCTCCTTCGACAACACCTAGTCGTTCGTGACTGTTAATGCCATGCGCTTTGGCGCATGGGTGGCCAATTGCGGTGTATCAACCTCGGCCTTTTTGCAAGGAGAATGTGAAAAACCTGCATTTCTCGGCAGCCACTCCCTAACCTTTTCTAACTATCGACTTTGAATCTTGAGTTAACGACCTTGGGATGGTTTGTATTTGGGGCACTTTAACTTCAAAATAAACTCTAAATTTAATTGGAGCCCTTTTTTTTCATGACATCAGAAAACCATAGTCACTACGAACGCCCCCTTCGAATTCTTGTCATTGAAGACGATAGCCTTGTTGTCCAAACCTTTTCTCGATTGCTTGCCAACGAACATTTTAAAATTTTTCCCGACCTCGGTAAGTTTTTTTTGTCGCCCGTTTCAGCCGAATCTTGGGATTTGATTCTTTTAGATCTAAGAAATCCGACCGATCCCACCGGCAAAGAAACCATAGCAAAAATTTCTTCTCTTAAAACTCGGTATCCCGATGCTGAACTTGTAGTTCAAAGCGGTATTGGAGATGTCGAAACGATGCGAACTGCTGTTAAAAACGGAGCCTCAAGGTTTTTGCTTAAAGATCATTTAGTGGATGAAATCCCCGCGCTTATTGGGTGGCAAA
The DNA here is from genome assembly GCA_964201665.1 of Bdellovibrionota bacterium. Lineage (GTDB taxonomy): Bacteria > Bdellovibrionota > UBA2428 > UBA2428 > UBA2428 > CAXNEW01. The sequence continues at coordinate 42,544 of CAXNEW010000010.1, read as the reverse complement.
AAGAATATAAAAAACAAAGAGAAATTCTAGATAAAACCCTGCAAGGCGAATCTGAAGTCATACAAAGACTCAAACGGGATCTCCTGTGCCTTAGATTTGAAAATCAAATGAATGTTCTAGTGGAAGGTGAAACAGGAACAGGAAAGGAACTCTGCGCACGGGCCCTGCATAGCTCAGGCCCCTTTGTTGGAGTCAACGTTTCGGCAATTCCCACTGAACTTTTTGAAGCAGAATTTTTTGGCGCGGAAAAAGGTGCCTATACGGGGTCCAATCAATCTCGGATGGGCAGCTTTGAAACTGCGGGCGATGGAGTTTTATTTTTGGATGAAATTCAATCTCTCGCCCTTGTTCAGCAAGCTAAACTTTTACGAGTCCTTGAGACCCGCACTTTTTCTCGCGTGGGATCACAAACCGAGCGCCCCCTACGCGCACGAATCATCAGTGCTTCAAACCAGAATCTAAAGGAACTTGTGGCCCGAGGTAAATTTCGAGAGGATCTTTATTTTCGCTTAGCCCCTTTGAGTATTCAGGTCCCCCCTCTTCGCATTCGTGGAAAAGATGTAAGCACTCTCGCAAAATTTTTTTTAAAAACTGCGGACACTTCCGGAAAAAAATCATTCACTCCGGATGCCCTGCAGTTTCTTGCCGAAGGGTATGATTGGCCCGGAAACGTTAGAGAACTCAAAGGCGTAGTGGCACAATTGGTTGTTAGAACCCCAATCCCCTTTTTAGATACTCCTGAGATTAAAGAGTGCCTGGGGATTTCTGGACAAACTAACGGTAAGTCGGCCGAAGATACTTTTATTGAAAACTTACGGGCTGAATCTAAAACTTCTACCGAAGTCAGCACGGCTCCTTCGGGTGCAGGCTCCAGTTTTCAAGTTGATTTTAAGGCGGGATTTGATGACAACATCAAGGCACTTGAAAAGTATTTACTCGAAACTTCATTAAAAAAATATCGCCCGGGTTTGGCACGAGAGAAACTTCAAATGGCGCGGTCTCGTTTTTACGAGAAAATTAAGGAATTTGGCTTAGCCCACCACAAGCCCGAATAGAGTCCCTCGTGATTAATTCTGCTATGCGCTTTCGGCGCATGGGGACCAATTGCGTACGCATAAAATGAAATTTTTGTTCCGTCAGCTACAAGCTCCCAGTCATCCCGAGCGAAGCGAGGGATCTCCCCGTTTCCAGCTTATGCAGCCGGATAGCCTCCGGCTCGCGTTCCGTTCTAGTCGCCCTCCCTTTGGGGGGCGCCGTCGAACTCACGCGCGCATCACACAAAATTGCTGCGCAATTTTATGCGCTTGCGCTCCGCGCCGCCCTTGGCCCTTTTGACGAGGGCCCTTTTTTTCCGGGGGCCTTTTCACTTTCTGCGTAGGGGAATAATTCGGCCGATGTTGGCCATTGAGGGGCGGATGCTTATGACTGTCGCCAAAAAATCTCCATAAACTTTTAACGAAACTCGAGTCTCTTTAAGTCTTCGCAAAACTAAAAAAAAGCCCAGGGCTACCAACGCGCGGTAACCCGCCGAAGATTGAAATAAGGCAATATAGTCGCCACCATTAACCTTCAAAATATGGGCCCCCACTGCAGCTCCACCTAAAGAGGCTAAACTCATCAAAGCTAAATGAAACCCAAGAATTTTTCGTGCGCTGCCTGGCCAATAGTTTTGGACAATCAAAACAACAAATAAATCAAAACCTCCCCACATCACACCAGACAGAAATTCAACAAAACCTAAAAAGGCAGGGCGGGCTGCTAGTGACCAAAAAAAAGCATTTGCAGCTATTCCGAAACAAGCGATTTGGAGTCCAACAAAGGGTTTAATCTGACGTGCGGCCTCACCCCACTTGGCCACATAAAGGGTGCGGCCTAAAAAAGGAATTGCGGTAATTAAAACATATGTAGCGAGATCAAATTTAAGTTCCTCAAACATGTAGGGCAAAAAAAAGGGGCTTGCGATATTGACCACAAATTTAAAAAGCACCGTAAAGCAAATAATTGCGTAAACAGGCTTGCGGCTTCTTTCTGAAAGTTTCTGAATTCCGATTGCGAGTGTAGGTTTTTTTCGCAATGGAGGTGAGGAGTGAAACCAAATTACAATCCAAGAAATAACCCGTGCAGTAAAACCTCCGGCAAAAATTATAAAAAATCGATCTGGATTGAACTCCCGTTCAAATCCTCCGACCAAAACTGCTGCAGACAAAAATGAAAAAAGTGTTATTGCCGCTACAAACGAATTTCGTTTGCCTAGGAATCGAGAAAACTTACCATGGGGAAGCCATCCTGAAATCCAATCAAGCCACAGAGGCCCCGTAACCATTCCACCCACCCAATAAAAAGTAAGGGCTATGAGTAACTGGAAATAAATTTCATCGTTTCCCTTTAAGCTTAGAAGAAGACCTAAGCCGGTTATCTGCACGAGGTGCGCAAGTTGTATTCCGACCTTTAAATTCTTGTTGGAAATCAGGGGAGGGATAATCCATTGAGCAAAGGCCCCTATCAAAATCGGAAGAGTCGAAAGGACACCTATCTGGACCAAACTGAGGCCCATTTTGACGCCCCAAACAATTGCAAAGGACTCTGAGAAACCAATCATGAGGGCCGTAAAGGCACCATCCCAGTAGGTAAGCAAAAGAGTTCTTCTGCGCTCAGAATTTGAACCCCTAAGTCTTTGAATTATGGAGGCGGCCATATGCCAAGTAGGTTATCCCTTTAACTTGCTCATTTAAATCAACAACTTAAGACATTTTTTGACGCCGTCTTTTCGCAATGTGTCATAATTGTATTTGGAGTGAAAAATCAACAATATGGCATCTGACACCTTCGGCAAACAGCTCCCAATAAACCCTTCCGCTAAAGAACCTAGGGAGAGCCCTGCGGTTCAAATTCTTTTGGTCAGCCGAGAGAAAAGTCTTTCAGAACTTTTAAAAACTCAAATCGAATCAGAAAATTCAAAGCAGTTTTTTTGGTGTTCTTCAGTAGATGAGGGTTTGGAACTTCTTAAAAAAGAAAAAATTCGTATTGTCCTTTTAGATGAAAACTCAAACCAGGAAATGGATGGCCTATCGGTTGCCTATGAGTTGCGACGCAGGTTTCCGGTTAGCCCTGAAATTATATTACTAGCTAAAAATCCAGAAAAAATTTCACTTCATGAGTGTCACCAAATTGGTATCACTCAGGTGCTCAAAAATCCTATAAATGTAGATGATTTACTTTTAAACATTGAAAAAATTTCGCATTCGGGGACTCGTTTCGATGCCATCCATTTGGATCTCCAAACCTTGGGCCGAATTTTTGGAAGCGTAAAAACGCAAAAGAAACCTGACAAATTATATAAACTTGAAGTGTCTAACATTGGACGGGGCGGATTTTTTTACAAAATCAGTGACAACTCTCCGCTGCCTGAATTGGGCCAAATTGTGGACTTCAAGATTGCCCTTTCAATGGTTCCTTCAACTGAAATTCAAGGCACCGGTATCATTCGATGGTTTCATTCGGAGTTTGGGAAAAAAGGTTTTGGCGTGGAATTCCTTCAGCTGCCCACGGAGTCCGAAAAATTACTCGGGGCCTTTGTTGAACTTTTTAAGGTGACGCCGTACCTGCCTGACAATACCAACTAGTTATTCGACGGTTACGGATTTTGCTAAATTTCGTGGCTTATCAATGTTACAATCTAGAGCCTTAGCAAGCCCGTAACTCATGAGCTGCAGTGGCAACACATAAAGCATGGGAGCCGAGGCCCATCCGCATTCAGGAAGACCAATAAAATGGTGACAATGTGCTGCCATCGCCTTGTTGCCTTCTCTTCCAATTCCAATCACAAAAGCTCCGCGCGATTTGATCTCTTCTAAATTCGAAAGGGTCTTTAAGTTCAAATCATCGGAGGGAGCCAAGACAACCGCAGCCAGATTCTTATCAACCAAGGCGATCGGGCCGTGCTTAAGCTCTCCAGCAGCGTAGCCCTCAGCATGCCTGTAAGTTATTTCTTTGAGCTTCAGTGCGCCTTCGAGCGCTATGGGATACATGGTTCCGCGCCCCACAAACAAAAGGGTCGAATATTCTTTAAGTTGTGCACCCAGATTTTCAAATTCCTTTGCCTGGGCAAGAACAATTTCCATATCGTGAGGCAGTCGCGCTAAGTGGGCCGCTTCGTTCTGCGGAAAACCTCTTAAACGTGCAACGTCTAAGGCCAGACTCGCAAGCAAAGTGAGCTGGGTTGTAAAGGCCTTTGTAGAGGCCACTCCAATTTCAGGCCCGGCCTTGGTTTGATAGGTGAGTTGAGCCTCCCTAAAAATTGTAGATCCAGGAACATTACAAATTGAGAATGTAGCAGCTCCGTTTTGATTGGCGAGTCTGAGTGCACCAAGTGTATCGGCTGTTTCTCCAGATTGTGAAACCACTCCAACAACGGTTCCCTTCAAAAACAAAGGATTTCGATAGCGATACTCACTTGCAAGATCGACTTCCACGGGCAAACGAGCCCATTTTTCGAAAAAATATTTTGCGGTCAATGCCGCATGATAGGCCGTTCCACAGCCAACCAAAACAAGACGCTCTACCCCAGCCCAAAGCTTGTCATGCTGTTTTGGATTTTCCCAAACAAAAGGGGAGTCGGGGTTTAGCGGCAACCTACCCGAAAGAGTATCAGCCACCACATGCGGCTGCTGAAAAATCTCTTTTTGCATAAAATATTCATAGCCATCTTTTGCCGCTTGCTCAGAGGACCAAACAATTTTTTCAGATTTCACTTCGGTTGAACTCAATGAATCAAGTTTATAAAAATGAATTCTATCTTGAGTTAAATCAAAGCAAACACCGGGTGGTATAAACCGAATGTCTTTGGAAAGAGAAATCAAGGCCTGCAAATCGCTCGCGATTAAAACGCCAGAAGATGTTTCGGTCGACACCAAGGGGGCGCCATTTTGAATTCCAAAAATATGGCCTTCTAAGCCCTTAACAGACATGACAATCGCGTAATGTCCATGAACAAGATCTGCAGCCGCCTTAAGACCCAAAAAGATAACTTCTTTTTGTTTTGAAACTTCGGATAAATCAAAACTATGTCCTTGATAATTTTTTTGCCAAATTTTTTGAATTTCACGATCAATCAGCCGGGCAAAAACTTCAGAATCGGTCTGCGAACTAAACTGAGCACCCTCGCGACCAAGCTCATCTCGAAGTTCAGAATAATTTTCAATGATACCGTTATGGACCAACACGATTCGACCCGCTCGGTGGGGATGAGCATTGGTTTCGTTGGCCACACCATGGGTTGCCCAGCGGGTATGAGCAATGCCTTCGGTGGGTGAATCACCCTGGGCTTGAATGCTATCAACAAGAGATTTCACCGGACCAACGGCACGTCGAATCCAAGGCTCCTGAGCCTTCGCGAACAGAGCTATTCCCGCGGAGTCATAACCCCGGTATTCCAGTCGTTCCAAACCTGCCAGTAGTATTTTTTTTGCAGGTTGATTGCCTACATATCCAATAATTCCACACATAAAATTCTCCCCTGTTTCCTATTTCTTTGACTTCGCCCGAGCAAGCTTTTCCGTAAGTTTCAAGGCGTATCCAGCTTTAATGGTAAGCTCTGGCCTAGACAACGCCAAGGCCCCATCTGGAATATCCTGAGTTACCGTGGTGCCCGAGCCCACATAGGCTCCGTCGCCAATTCGAACCGGCGCGACCAACTGGGTGTCGCTACCAATAAAAGCAAGTTTGCCTATATATGTTTTATGTTTTTGGAAGCCATCGTAATTGCAAGTGATGGTACCACAGCCAATGTTGGCTTCTTCGCCGACTTCGGCGTCTCCGAGGTAGGAGAGGTGTGAAGCTTTTGCCCCATCTTTGAGTTCGGTTTTTTTAAGCTCAACAAAATTACCCACCTTAACCCGTCGGCCAAGTTTTGAACCGGGTCTCAGATGGGCAAAGGGTCCAACACTTGATTCGGCGCCAACAATACTTTCGCTTATAACTGAACACCATTTAACTTGTGATTTAGAATGAAGCTCTGAATTTTCGATATAACAGTTTCCTTGGATATAAACTTCGGACTGAATTTTATTTTTACCGACAAATTGGGTACCAGGCCCCACCCTACATGAACCTTCGAAATTTGTTTGCGAAGATACATAAGTTGAATCGGGATCTTCAAAATCGACGCCCCATTCTTCACTCCATTTTTTTTGAAGGCGCGCTTGAGAAATTTTTCTCACCATTGCAAGTTCATAGGTCGTGTTCACTCCGAGAAGGTCCCATGGCTTTTTCAAAAGTACGGCCTGAGTTCGGATTCCTGTTCCATGGCTTCGAACAAGCATATCGGTAAGGTAGAATTCACCTTGATCGTTAGAATTTTTTAAATTCTGAATTTGTTCAAACAAGAAACTGCCATCAAACAGATAGACTCCGCCATTGATTTCACGAATTTTTTTTTCTTCCGGGGTAGCGTCGCGCTCTTCCTTGATTCCCTTAAACCCGCCCGTTTCATCTCGAACTATACGACCCAATCCCTTTGGTGTTGGAGTCAACACACTCAAACAGGCAGCATGAATTTTAGAATCTAAAAATACTTTCTTAAAGTACTCGAGTGTTTGACTCCGGATTAAAGGAAGATCTCCATTCACAACCAAAAAGGGGCCCGATCCGGAAGCGTTTTTGCCTAGCCCCTCCACGGCTGTTCTAACGGCATCTCCAGTGCCTCGCGGGGGTTCTTGAGTGAAAAACAGAATTTTTTCAGTGATTTCCTTTTCGCCCCATTCGGCTTTCGAAAATTCAAGAATTTTGTCTTTGACCTCGGCACCCCGGTGTCCCACGACAACGACAACTCTCGAACAAACCTTAAGCAAAGAACGCAACGGCCCCATGCACAGAGGCTCGCCATTTACCGGAAACAAAACTTTCGGAAGGCTACTCTTCATTCGAGTCCCCTTCCCCGCAGCCAAAAGAATGCCTATCATATTGAGGCCGATACTACCTTGGGGGAAGACCAGAGTCGACTCGACCGCAAAGGTGCAAAGATTGTGTTTTCGGACTATCCCATTTGCAGATGGGTCAGAAAATAGGAGTGGTAGATTTAGGCTCCAATTCAGTAAAAATTCTTGTCGCCGAACAATCTCGAGATCAAAATAACCCCTTAGGCTTTCAGATTTTAGGTGAAAAAAGTTGGGTAACGCGTTTGGGCCGTGGGATCAAAAACCCCGGAGACCCGCTCAATCAAGAGTCCATTCACGCAACTGACGAGGCTCTCAAAGAAATTCAAAAATTTGCGGCAGAACTCGAATTAAAGCCCTCTGAACTCAAAGCAGTTGGGACGGCTGCCCTTCGCAGGTGCGGGGATCCCCAAAAGGTCTCTGACCTTGTAAAGCTACACCTTGGAATTTCTCTTGAAATTATTTCAGGCGAAAAAGAAGCCGAGCTGAGTTTCGAGGCAGCACTTTTTTCGGGTCACGCTGTGTGGGGTAAAAACTTGCCTTTTCTTTTTGCAGAAATTGGCGGGGCATCAAGCCAGTTGGGGACCTCGGAATTTAAAGATGCCGTTTTTTCCACGCCGGTAGGGGCTGTAAGGGTTTTTGAATCTCAGGAATCAGCGGCGTCACTTTTAGGTAAAAACAATTGGACGATTTTAAAATCTAAACTGAAATCAAAAAATGTGAGCCGAATGGTTGCTGTGGGAGGTTCTCTCGTTTTAGCTGCAAAGCTTTGCCCTAAGGCCCAACCCAAACCTCTGCTTAAAAATTCAACAAATTATTTGTTAAAAACCTCAGATTTTTTAGAATTTTCTGCCTACTTGAGTCGACTCTCACTAGAGGATCGAAAAAAAATATCTGGGATGGATTCCCTCAGAGCCGACATCCTTCCGGCTGCACTTGAAATTTTAGGTGTTTTTCTGAATGATTTTCACATTGAAGAACTTCTTGTAACTTCTGCTGGATTGCGCCATGGAGTTGTGGCTGAGTTTTTTTTAGAGAGCAAAAGTTAGCGTCAGGTCGATTGCTTTGTGTTTTATGAAATTGAAACCTGAAATAAAAAATTGGAACTTAAACAAGTTTTACTTATTTTCAATTCTCGTCTTTGGCTGCCTTCCCGCAATGAAAGGCCTTGCCCACAACACCGTTTGCAGAGAGGATCTTCATACCCTCACAGTTTCATCAATTGAACCTAAAGTTTTTAGTTTTTTTAAAACTGGCACCCCTTTGTCAGCCCGACATTTTCGAAACGCCAAAGAGGGTAAAGACGTTTTTTATGCCCTTTGGAGCGATGGAAATCTTGAAGCCGTTGATGTTGCTGATTTTAAATTTGCTCTCGGGCTTGCCCAAAACAACCACGTGTTTTTTGAGGCCCGAGGTCATCGATTTTTAAAGGAGCTTGGAAAAATTGATTTTGAGTCTGAAAGTTTTGATTTCAAAATGAAAGCCCATGCGAGATTCACCCCGGATGAACGGATTGAGAATGATTTTTTTTCGACAGCGTTAGCTAAACGAAAATCAGTTTCCCAGAGCTCGAAAAATTCAAGACGGCCAAAGACTACCCCCGCAAAAATTTTTGAATGTAAAAAAATTCTTAAATCGGGATGGTCGGGGGCATCTTTTGTAGAAAACCGCGTACTTCTAGACAACATATTGCTTGTAACTTTGTTTTCAGCCACCCACCCAAACGAGGAAGACCGGCGCCAGGATTTTTTTTTAGCTTCGCTGGTCAACACAAATTTCCATGCGCTTCTGACGGGGCATGCCGCTCGAGTACTCTCGTTAAAAAATTGGTCACTGGGCGGCCAACTTTTGGCCCGTTTCGGGATAGTTTCAGGATCCAATCGTATTCAAACTTTGATTTCGTCGGCTATTTTAAGTGATGATCCCCACCTCGGCTCAGGCAATGACCGTGCCCAAAAAATTCAAAATGCTAATGATATTTACAATGTCTTTTCTATTTTTAAGGGTTACATGATGGACCAATGGATTTTAAAGCAGTCACCTGCAATTGCTTTTAATTTATGTCTCAGAGATGCCAAACTTTCCTCTGTGCTTTTGGGCCCAGGTGTTGCGGCCGCGTTGGACCGCGCTGGCTCGTGGGCCATTTATTTGGTATGGCTCGGTCAATTTACCGGCGAGTAGCTTGATAATTCCATTTTCTTAGTTACGTATTGGTGGGCTATGGGCGGTCTCATGTTTCTCAGTGGACTGGCTCTGGTTCTTCCACTGAGGAACATGAGACCGCCCATAGCCCACCTGCTAAAATTCAAAAAAATTCGATACGTAGGTGGCCCCATGCGCCCATGCGCATGGCATTAACAGTCACGGACGACTGCTTAGAGCTTCTTTTGCGGCTATTACGCCTGCGACCCTTAGAGTTGGCAAAAAGATCCAGCCTACTACTGGAAACATTGATAAAATTGCCGCCGGTAGTCCGAGATAAACAAAAAACATTGTGTTTGGTCTTTTGCCCAATTCCATTGGGGTTTCCATGTTTTCTTCACGCAAAACCCTTAAAGCTGAATCATAGGTTTCTCGCCCTAAACAATATCCAAATACACAAATACCAATTGGAATGAGAAACGGAATAACCAAAAGTGGCCATCCGGTTAGGCCCACACCTAAACTCAGTAAGACACTTTTAAACTCCTGCCACTTATATCTTTTGAGTGGCAATAAAGATTTTCCGGTCATGACGAGATTCCCACTCAACAAACCTAAAGTGATTCGCATCCCCCTTTCACTTGTAAAAACAGAAACAAACAAACTTAAAAGAGAAGAAACGATAACTCCGGAAATAAAGAAAAGTGCAATCACCCAAAAAAAGACGGCCACCCCGGCCCAAATATCGCCACCAAGTAGGGTCCAAATTCCCCATCCGCCAAAACCCCAAAACAGTCCCAACAAAACTCCGGCTGAAAAAAGAGTTAGGACTACGAGCCTCAAATACCATTTAAAAAGTTCGCGATTTTGCAAAATCAGCAAAAGACTCGCTAAATGAATTTTAATTGCTGAAAAAAATCCCATAATATTTAAAGATTTTGGCCTTTATTCACTGAGGCCTTCAACAAACGATCTCGAATGGCCGGCCACAACCCCGAAGAACCTACCGGTGGAACTGCCCCAAAAATGAGTGTTCCAAAAGAATCTTCGCGTTCATCAAGCTCGCGTAGTTTTTGAAATAAATGAGCCGCTGCTTCGATATCATTTCCGCCGACAGATAAAAAATGCCTCTCGGCCCCCTCGGGTAACTCCGTGTACATTGGGGCCAATCCACTTTCAAAAAACAAGCAATGAGACACAATGTCCTGATCTGATAGTCGTGAATCACTCTCTCGATAAAACCATTTTCGAGCTGTTTCTCGCACTTGGCTTAAAGACTGCGGACTTTCAAAAACAACTAAACTTCGTTTAAACGGTGCATAGTGTGATTCCATTTGCCCAGGAACTATCGAATCTCGAACAACTTCGGCCCCCACGGGATTCAATGAAATTTTCCATTCCCTGCCTAAACATTCTAAAATTTTTTCTACGGGTAGGGCTCCTGGCCTCAGCAAGGTGAGTTTTTTATTTTCTTCGTCAACTCGAATAATTGTACTTTCGAGACCCCACTTTGTTGGCCCAGCATCAACAACAGCCTCGAGTCCTTTGGGTCCTAAATCTTCAATAACGTGTTGGGCCTCGACCGGTGAAATTCTTCCAAAAAGATTAGCACTTGGGGCCGCCAAGGGTTGGCCCACCCGCAACAAGATATCTTGAAAAACCTCATGCGAAGGTGATCTCATGGCAACCTCAGGCAAACCTGAAGTGCAGAGGTCAGGAACATTCTTTAAATTTTTTCGCACCAAAAGAGTGAGCGGCCCCGGCCAAAATTTAGCCATGAGGATTTTTTCAGAGTCTGAAATTTTTTCTGCCACCTCGAGCGGATCCGAATCGGGATGGACGTGGACAATGAGCGGATCAAAAAAGGGTCTTTCTTTAATTCTAAAAATTTGCGCTAGCGCTCGAGCATCAAAGGCGAGTGCTGCAAGACCATAAACAGTTTCAGACGGAAGCCCCACAGGAGAACCTCGCAACAAAATTTCAGCAGCAAAGGCTCGTTGACTGGCCTCATGGCCCCTTAGAAGCAGCGCCATTTAGTTTTTGTGCCTTGGGGCATCTGCGCTGATTGGAAAAAAGAAACCTTCATTCTCAAGGGGTTTCCAAAAAACTTCCCCAAGCCTTTGTCCTTCCAAAAGCCAAGCTCTTCGTAAATCCGAATCATCAACAGAGGGCTTATTGAATTTGCCTTTTCCAATTTGGGATGCCGAGCGCAAATCAATAAATTTAAAGTGCGCAACCTGATTGGCCGCTGGCAAATCCTGACTGACTCGACCGGGGCTTTCCTGAGTCCGTTGCTCGTTCCGAAATGAAACAATTTCCAATAACTCCGCACTTCGTTTTGAACTCAGCTCCCATGGGGCTCGTGTCGAAAGCACAATCCACCCTCCAAAAGGGGAATCCTCGTTTTCTTTGCTCGTAAGATCTCTCGAGAAATCAAGAATTTCACTAGGCGTAGGTACCCCGGCAAGGGCCCCCGTCATCCATACCTTATTTTTAATCTCCTCAAAGCTTGCGCCCAGGTGAGGGTTCATCAGCTGAAATGCAATCAGCTGTCCGGTTTCAAGAAATCGCCCGGACTGTAAAATATAGGGAGCCTTTGAGGGTAAAATCGGACAATCCACTAAAACAGAAAAATCCCTTGGATGTTTTTTGCCTAAATGCTTTTCAGTATCAGACTCCAATTTGTTCCAGGGATTATTGATTCCCAAAAAGGTTTTTGACCTGATGTCCGAAAAATTCTGCCACTTGAAGGTTTGCCATTCAGCAAAATTTCCAGATCCTTTCGTCGCCCACGATAATGCGACCCAACACCCAAAACCCGTACCTGCAATTTTCTGCAGTTTGAGCCCCTTTCGCTCCCAAGTTTGAAGAACTCCCAAAGCTAAAAGTGCATCAAAACCGTTGGAATCAATCCAAACGGCATAGGATTTTGGCTTTAGTTTTTGATGTGAGTCCACAAGCACCGGGATATTTTGCTCACTCTCATTCTGCGACGTCTGGACTTCAGCCGAACTTTCAACAACGGGATTTTTAGGATTCAACGCGCACCCGCAAAAAAACAACAAAAAACTTAAAGTTACTAAAAACATTATTAAAACTTTCTACCTACAAAAAAGTTAATCAAACTTGAAAGAGGTGTTCCTTTCGGAAAAAGAGCTGCTCCCGCATCAAGCAATTTTTTTGAACGATCTTGAATTTCAACTTCGAGTTTTTCGGGACTTAGAAATTTCAATGCGGTTAATTTATCTTGAATTAAATCTTTGCCTGCAGTTTTACCAAGTGAAGCGGAGCCTTCAGTAGCATCCAGAAGGTCGTCGGTAAGTTGAAACAAAATCCCCAAATTTTCGCCCCACTCATAGATATTCCGAATTTTTCTTGAGGTTTCTATTCCCGCAAGCAATGCACCCGAAGCCAGTGAAGCACCAAAAAGGCATCCTGTTTTGAGTCTATGAATAGTCAAAACATCACTGAAGTTGGCTCCGCGTTTTTCAATATCGCGCATTTGCCCCCCAATCATCCCCGCCGCCCCGGCTGCTTCAGCCAAAACTCGCCCTAACGAAACCTGAACGGCAGGATTCTCAACGAAAGATAAAATCAATTCAAAGGCGCCCGTGAGGAGGGCATCGCCCGTAAGAATTGCGTGGGCTTCGGAGTGAGTTCGATGAAGAGTGGGTTTCCCCCTGCGGAAATCATCGTTGTCCATGGCAGGTAAATCATCATGGATAAGTGAATAAGTATGAATAAATTCCAAAGCCAGAGCCGCATTGGAAATTAATTTAGGTGAAGTTTGAAATTCATTTTCAGCCGAAAAAACTGAATAGGCCCACCAGCAAAGTGCAGGCCTTACGGCCTTTCCGGCTCCAACCAAACAATATTTAGCCCCAGACAACACAACTGGATCCCATGTTTTTAAAACATCGGAACTTTGAAATTCAGTATCAATTTTTTCACGAATTTTTTTTAGAAATTCTTGCCCAAAAACTAAAGAATCCATATTTACTTTAAGGGTGTCTCTTCAAATTTTCCTGATGACGTTTCAATAATCTCTTTCACACGCAACTCTGCTTTTTGAAGGACTTCTGTGCATTTTTTGACCAATGCAATTCCCTCTTGGAATAGGTCCATGCTTTTTTCTAGGGGAAGGTCTGAACCCTCCATTTTTTTTGCAATTTCGTCGAGTTTTTTGATGTCTTCATCAATCATGGCTTCGATTTAGCCACTCTTAAGGCAGTCGTCCACCGCCAATGATCCCCACGTCTACAGTCGTGGTGACCACGAGGGTTGCTTACAGTGCCCCACGTTTTTTGGAGTTAAGGCACGTATTTGGGTGCCCAGTGCCGTCATAATGTAAATTCGATAGGATCCCTCTCGATTGCTTGAGAATGCCAAAAGTCGGCCATCAGGCGAAAAACTTGGATTTTCATTGGAAGTCACGTCGTCAGTTAATCGAACTAAATTTGAACCTGAAGGATCAATCATAAAAATATTGAAATTGTTTCCCATGTTTTCTTGACCTGAAAAAACAATTTTATCACCACGCGGAGACCAATCAGGCGAGCTATTGTATTCCCCAGCAAAGGTGAGCCTTTTGGCATTGGACCCATCAGAATTGGCAACCCAGATATGGGGCTTTCCTGTTTTACTGCTCGAAAACGAAAGTCGGTTCCCATCCGGAGACCACGAGGGCTCAACACTAAAAAACAGTGTTCGGGTTACGGGGGTCCGAATATTTTTGTCTAAATCAAGTAAATAGATTTCAGGTTTACCATTTTGCGAATAGGTGTAGGCCACTTTATTTTCAATTGGATGAAAAGCCCCCCCCGTATTTAAGCCTTTAGCTGCGCTGAGGGGCTTTCGAGAATTATTACGGGTGTCCAACATATAAAGGTTAGGATTCACAAAACCTCCTCTCACTGCTGCCTTATAAGAGGTAAACAAAATACGGTAACCATCAGGAGCCCATGAGGGCGAAAGAGCGAAATACCCATCTTGGGTGAGGGGCCGAAAGTTTTGTCCATCAAAATCCATGATGTAAATTTCTTTACGCTTATTTCCGCAGCTCATTAAAATGCGAGAACGAAAAATTCCAGGCTCTCCGGTTAAAACTCCAATCACATCGTTACCCGCGTAGTGGGCAATTTCGCGCCCGGGTTGTGGAGCTGACCCCACCAGTGGATAAACGCGACCTAAAATCTGCTCTCCCCGTGCAACGTCGAAAAGGCGCAATTCGCCTTGATGTTTGCCGCCCGAACTCGCCATTTTAGAAGAAATCAAAAACTCAACTCCAAGAGATTTATAAGCTTTCATATCGCCCGCTGTGGTGGGCATTTTTCCGGGAGGCAAAAACTCAAAATAATCCGTGAATGACAGGTCAGAAATGAGGGTGGAATTAAACTGCCGACCCACTTCGCCACCTCCCTCGGTGGGTTCAATAGCCAAAAGTACTTTTTTTACTTTTGGATCGCCAACTGAAATGTAAATACGTCCTGAGGGCGATGATGTTGGAGGTGCAGTCAAGGACGACTGGGAGGAAACAGGGCTTGCCAAAGGGGTAGTCACCTGAGCATTTGAAACTCCAGAATTTTGCAAAACAAAAACTAAAATAGAAAACCTTAACGTGGAAACGAACATTCTATTCCCTCCTCTAAAAAATTTCTTTTCAAAGACTCTGGTGGGGCAGGCAACGGGTCAGACAACTCCACTGCACGCTCTACGGCTGCATCGAAAACGGCATCTCCACTACTTTTGAGGAATTGCTTTTCAATAATTCGCCCGTCGGGTGCAACTTTCAGTAGAACAATACTTTTTAATGTAGAGGCATTCATCCAGGCGGGTACAGACCAATTTTTTAAAAGATGAGCCTGAATTTTTCCTTGGAAAGCATCCTGCTCAGTAGCCAAATCACCCGTCAACGAATAGCCCTCTGACAAAATATTCCCTGCGAGTTCAGCTCTTCCGCTCTTTTTCTGGGCTCCGGCTTTGAGCTCTTCAGCCAATTCTTTGCGTCGCTGCTCGGCCTTCAAGCTATCTCTAAGGGCTTTGAGCCTATTTTTTGATGCTGTATTGGGCGCTGCAGGCGCAACTTCAACACTGGATTGAGTTTTATCAACCATAGTCCCCTTTGAAACTTCAGTAGGCGTTTTTTCTTTTTCTACGGTTTCGATTTTAGACTCAGGTACTATTTCTTCAGTTAAATCGATTTTAGAAAGTTCAGATAACTTTAACTTTGGAAGATTCACGACATCCACCCGTATCGCTGTCTTCGCCATTTGATTCATTTTTAGACGGGCCTCTCGCTCAGAATCCCAACCCAGCAATCGATTTAATAACGATAAAAAAAAGGCTGTGGCGAGAATACCGAAATGCAACCAAGCCGAAAATTTTAATCCTCGGGGAAAATCATCTTTTAGCTTTTTCTTGAAAATGTTTTTTGGAAGCGGAGGCAATGGAATCTGATGAGCAACAATTTTTTCTCGAAGCTCGTGGTTAAAGGCTGGGTCACGCACTGGGGCGGACTCCTATGGATTCTGGGTTACCAACCCCAAGCGAGCAACCCCCTTTGCCTGAACTTCAGAAATGATTTCTGCAACCACTCCATAGGGAACTTCTTTGTCGGCTCTAACAAAAAGCTCTTTGTCTTGGCGCTTTTCAAAAAGCTTTTCAATACGACTCACGAGATCTCGGCGAGTGACGGGTTTATCTCCGATTCGAATATTTCGATCTCTCGAAATAAACAAAATTATGGGATCTTCTGCCTGACTTTTTTGTAAGGGCTGACCAGACGCCACTGGCAATTCTACGTTTATTCCCTGTTCAAGGAAGGGCGTGGTCACCATTGAAATAATTAAAAGAACCAGCATCACGTCAACTAAGGGAATGATGTTGATCTCGGCAAGCGGAGTAAAATCGTCACCACCACTACCTTGTGTCGAAAATGCCAAAATTTATCTCCCTAATTCAAGAACCTAAATAATTACGCCTTAAAATATTAGTAAAATCCGTACAGAAACCATCAATTTCTGCGCGCACGTATCTGAGTCGCCCCGCAAATTGGTTGTATGCAACTACTGCTGGAATCGCCGCAGCCAATCCCACCGCAGTTGCAATCAAGGCTTCTGAAATTCCAGGGGCCACTCTTTGAATTGTTGCGGGCCCACCCGAGGCCAACCCCTGAAAGCTATTCATAATTCCCCAAACGGTACCAAAAAGTCCCACAAAAGGAGCCACCGAGGCAATTGTTCCTAAATGCCCAATCAGTTTTTCGAGTCGCAGAAGTTCAGTTGTTGAGGCTTTTTTTAAAGCACGTTCCACATTTTCGAGGCCTTCATGGGCAATCGACTCATTGGGCACGGCTTTCTCGTGAGCTTTGGTAGCAAGTTTTTGATACTCAATATAACCCGTCCGAAAAACATTGGAGACCGGGCTCGCTGAAAAATTTCGAGACTCCGTAAAAATGTTTTCGAGAGATTTGGAGTTCCAAAACAAATCAAGAAAACTTTTGGATTCTGACCGGGCCTTTCTAAATGTATTCCATTTGGCAAAAATAATTGCCCAAGAAAAAAAAGACGCCGCGATCAAACAAAACAATACGGCTTGAACTATCGGCCCCGTTCCTAACGCCAGGTCTACGGCACTGCCAGTAACCGGGGTTGTTGTATTTGCAAAAGAACTTGAAACAAAATCCATGAGGCGATTCTAACACGATAAAATATTTACGAAATGCTGACGCGCCGAGTAGGTTTTCAAGATTAAAATTTAGGGTGATCGCGACGCGGATTTTGAGCTGAATCGAGGAAAATCAAAAATTATTTTGCCACAACCGGGGCCATTTTCTGGAATCGAGCCAAAAAATTCCAATTCCAGAAAACATCATTAAGGCAAAAATGGACGGAATTGGACAATGCTCAAAAATGCCCAGTTGTGAATGAACCTGATGCAAAAGGGGTCCTTCAAAGACCTTAAAAACACTTATGGCTTCCCAATCCCCAAGAGGTAGGCCAAAAATAAAAAGATTGGCTAAAATGAGAGTAAAAATGCGAATGACCGATTTCTCTTTTCGGGGCCCCAGTGAAGCGAATCCGTGAAAAACTGCCAACGCAGAAGCAAAGCTCAAATTAATTACAAGTGGCCATGAAAGACTAAAGAATCCTAAATTTAGAACCTGGGCCCAAACGAAAAACTCAAAGCCTAGACTGATTACCCAACCGTTTTTTGACTCACCCAAAATTTGAAATTTTGAAAACGAAAAAATTACGAATTTTCTTAGGAGAAAATAAAATAAACAAAAAGTCATCACATCGACGCTAAAGAATAGCGCCCAGTTCAAACCCAACTGTGTTCCTAGATTCAGACCGAATCCCTCCAAACTTACCAAGCCCGAAAATGATCCTAAGCTGATCACACCGGCCACCATGAGAAGGACCCAAAAGAGGGAGTCCTGAAACCAAGCCCAATCAACTCCCTTGAGTTTTTCAGATTGGTTTTTTAAAAAATTCTTGAAAATCTGCAATTTTTTAAGGTTTTGAATTTTGCCCCGGGCCTGATGTGTGGGGTTGGAAAAATGATTGAGCCCCTTTCCGAGCAACAAGGATAAGGCCAAACAAAAAATCTGGACCCAAATTTGAATCCCAAAATGCGAACCTAGGGTTTCTTGGGAATCAAGACCAAGTGACTGATATAAAAAGGATATTCCGAAATCTGAAGCAACCCTTGCAACACCATAGGCAAAAAACGACCACACGAGCACCCAGACTTCAAAATGAGTGGCCCCTGGTAAGGGTGTAGACGCCGAAGAACCGCGATTCACAGCTTTATGAGCTAACAGCTCTGGTAGCATTTTTCACTTAAGAATTTTGCTGCCACATTTGGTTATGCTTTGTTATAGCGCTCAGTTCCCAAAACAATGGATTTTACAAACAAAAAATTAGCAGAACTTTTTCAAAACTCGAGCGCAGAAGTGGTCGTCATTGGCGCGGGTCTTGCTGGCTCTGAATGCGCCTGGCAATTGGCCGAGAGGGGTCACAGAGTCGCCTTACTCGAGCAAAGGCCACTTAAAAAAAGTAAAGCCCACACAGGCGCCCAGTTTGCTGAACTGGTATGCAGCAACAGCCTTAAATCTTTAGACCCCTCAAGTGCACCTGGATTTTTAAAAGAGGAACTTAAGAATTTAGATTCGTTAATTTTATCGTGTGCATTTAAAGCCCAAGTCCCAGCGGGGCAGGCCCTTGCTGTTGATCGAGAACAATTTTCTACTGCTGTCACAGCGGCCCTCAGCTCTCATCCCCTTGTAGAAATTCACCAAGTTTCGGTGGAGTCCATTGATGACCTGCGGGACCCTCAAACCCAAAATTTTTCACTTCCTATCGTGATTGCAACAGGCCCGCTCACCGAGGAGTCCCTTGCTCAAAGCCTTAAACCTCTCATAGGCGATCAATTGTATTTTTATGATGCCATTGCGCCCATAATTGCTGGCGATAGCATCAATAAAGAAATTGCCTTTGCACAAAATCGGAATGACAAATCCCTTTGCGGACCCAGCGACGGTGACTACCTCAACTGCCCCTTTAACCAGGAGCAATATTTTCAATTTTTAGAAGCTCTCGGAGGAGCTGAAAAAGTTCCCTTCCACGAATTCGAAAAACCCATTTATTTTCAGGGCTGCCAGCCTATCGAAGCCCTTTTAGAACGCGGCCCCATGACTCTGGCCTTTGGACCCATGAAACCTGTAGGCCTGACTGACCCCAAGACCGGCGGAAAACCATTTGCGGTTGTGCAACTCAGAAAAGAAGATTCGGAAGGCCGGGCCTGGAATTTGGTAGGCTTTCAAACAAAACTTAAGTACCCCGAGCAGAAAAAAGTCTTTTCTATGATTCCAGGATTAGAAAGTGCTGAATTTTATCGATTTGGAAGTCTTCATCGTAACACCTACATTCATTCACCCTTAGTATTGGATTCCAATTTTCAACTTAAGAAAGAAAAAAACATTTATTTTGCGGGCCAAATTACTGGAGTGGAGGGTTATCTTGAATCCTGCGCCATTGGCGCCCTGGTAGCTCGACTCCTTTGCCTTAAGCTGGAAAGCGGACAAACTGCCGAACAACAAAAGGAGTTTCCCCTACCTCCAGCTTCAACGGCTATTGGCAGCTTGGCTCATGCTCTGGTTTTTGGAAAAGCAAAAAATTTTCAGCCGCTCAATATGAACTGGGGATTGGTTCCCCTTGAGGGAATCGCAGAAAACGACAAACAGAAAAAAGAAAAATTTGTGACACGCGGTCGTCGTCATTTTAAACATTGGATAGCTCTTTTTGGAAATTCCAAAACGGGTTTTGGCCAGGATCTACAAATCGAGGCGAATCCCGACGTGAGCCTGAATGACGGAGTCACTGGGACTGCCTGAAGTTGTATAGGTTTTGAATCCTGTCTCTGAAAGTAAAAACAGAAAACCTGTTACGCGCATTCCGACCCTACCCAGAACCGAAAGGTAACTTTGTTTTCCATTGCCTTTAAAATTTACAGGCGGCCCGTACGTGAAATCTCCCCCCAACAACCATCGATCCGAAAAATAGATTCCAGTTGTGAGAGTTCCGACAAGAAAAGCGGCATTTTTGTTGGCCGGTAGTAGAGTTGGAATGAGGGGATTGTCGTCACCCGAATGCTCTAAATAGCTCAGCCCCAATCTAACTTGAATGCTATCAAAGACTGGATAAAAATCTTCTAGAAAGGTGCCCAAAGACCAGTCCGAATAAAGGGCGCTTTGATTTCCAGCATCTGTTTTTGCCCCGCCCCACGAAGCCATGACTTGTTCAAGGCTTAAATTCATTCCCCAGTAATGTGTAAAGGGCAACCATTCACCACGAGCGCGTGCAACTGGAAATAGGTTCAAATCACAAACTCCCGTAGAGGCTACACTTGGAAATTTTGCTCGGGCATAACCACCTAAAATATCGAGCTGAACATCAGCGAGTCCTTCGGGTTTTACATTGGGAATCAAAATCTCAAATTCATATCCAAAATATAAATTTCGAGTCGGAGACAAGAATACAAGTGGACTTACTTTTGTTTCAGAGGGCTGAGTTTTAACCCAGGCATACTGAACTTCAATCTCGATTTCGCAGGGAATCTGCAAATCAACTTTAAGTTTTTGACCTGAGGTGACTTTTAATTTTTCTTTTGAAAGGTCTGTGGGTAACTCTAAGGCAAAAAAATCTTTTTGCTGAAAAACCTCTAGAACTTCATCCTGTTTGGATGAATTTTGACTGCGCACGATCTGCCCAACATAGTTTTCTTTGCTGAGACAAGTGGCCGAAGAAAATTCTAACAAACTTTGGCCGCCTCCAACCCACTGGATTCTGTTTGGAGCTACCCAGCGTCCAATGGCATACCAGCGAGCCGCCTCCCAACGTTTTTCGGACTCAAATGAAATCTTGGAAACCACTTCAGAATTCTGAGCCAAAGCCTGAGAAAATGAATAGGGCCCCACGGCCACAAGTAGAAGAAAAACACTAAATAAAATCCGATTCCTTTTAACGAGTACCACGAGAATCCTTTGCAGTTTTTATGAATGGGACAAGCGACAGACGGAAAAAATAGGAGGTCATGGATTCGTTAATTGTTGCGTTTTCTAAAAGTGGAGAAATCAATGAAGTACCTGCCCTAGAATACCCAAGTCCAACAGCCCACTTGTCTGAAATTCTGTAGTCTAAACAAACATCAATGAGATTTCCTGAAACTTGGGTCCCACCTAAATTGTAGGGAAGATACAATCTCCAAGCCACCCGGGTGCCGAATCGTGACCAAAAAGATTCCCAGGGGGCCATGACTCCTCCAAAAAACCAGGAAATATCTGTTCCAAACCCCGCAAGTGTTATCGCCCCTGACAAAAAGGGTTTGTCTGATTCAGAAAGGGCTCGTTGATACAAATTTTTACCTCGGTAATCACCAACAAGGGCAAATGTCGGGCGGCCCCAAGATTCTTGCCCCGTCCAAGAATACCTCAAGTCAAAAGCGATCTCACTCATCTGAATGGGGACTGTTCCTTGATTTAAAAAATTTCCTAAACTTTGATACATCCCGAAGCCCGCAAAAACTCCGGGAATATAGGGAAAGGGTAAAGCAAGAAATCCGCCAAAAACGGGAATCAAAGGAATTTTTCCGTTTAACACGGCCGAGTTCGAAACAGCTTCGGGATTGTCAGTAATTAACTGACTATATCGAGTTTCGAAATGGACGTGGCTTTTTGAGAAAAATGTAAAAAAACCGAGGTCCTCAAATTTTTTCAGAGGGGCCTCAATCACTAAATCATCCTTAAAATTGGGTCCCTCGACTTTAATAAGAGTCACGGGTGGCACAACCCGCACGGTAAAGCTTAAATGATTTGGATTGAGGCTAGGACTTTCTTGTACCAATTCGGCGGGTTCAAAATTAACGGCACAATCCCCCTCGACTCGTGCCTTCAATGAAACCATTAAATAGGGTTCGCCCTTTTCGTCATATTGAAGTGGATATTTTTCTTTCGGACTCAACGGAAACCATTTAAGACAACGATCGTCCCCCTTGTAATTGGTTTTGTACTGAAAACTTACCTTTTCAACTTGGTATTTTTGAATTTGAGTTTGGGAGTTTGCGACTGAACAATTGAAACAAAAAATAACTCCACAAAACAATATTCTAAAAATATTTGTTCTAGATTTGAAAAGCTTTTGCGGAATAATCACGAGATCCTAAAATCATAAGGCAATTTGCTAGGTTTCTCATCTTTTAGGGCCATAAAGAATAAGTTATTTATTTTTGTGAGGAACACTGTCGAATTAATCGAACCTTTTGAAGCTTAATCCAAGACGAACCCGACTCATTTTGTGAAAAAGCTCGTTCGGCATTTGCAAAAAAATAGGATGCGAGTTCGCAGTCTTTCGCGGCTAAGTAATTCTCTAAAACCCCCTCAAGAGCAATACGGGTGGCAGGATTTAGGGTGCCGGTATAGTAATCCTTTCGAGTGAGAGCCCGTGCCAAATACCTTTGCGAAAGGGACCTTTTGCCCTGGTTCAACGCAAATATTGCACGAGCTAAATCGCTTTCCTCAGGCGGAGGGTCAAACTGCCGAATGCGAATGACACGCTTGGGTTCGCGCTTTTTAACAAGCCTTGGCTCAATTGCAGTCGGCCAATCAGGCTGGATTTCAGGGATCGATGCGGGTTCACGATTTTCCTCGTTGAGTCCTAGCTCTCCAGTTGAAAGCGCTGAAGACTCTCCAGAATCTAAACTTAGCGGCCCGAGTTGATCGACGCTTAAATTCGACTGAATCGACTCAAGAGAAAGTTCAGATGGAGGCGCAGCCTGTGCTGCGCCGGCAGTTGGAATTCCTTGGAGGTTAGAAGCAATTACAGGCTCGTCTTTAGCGATCTCTTCTTGTTTCGGCTGGGCGATTTGATCTTTGGCAACAATCACAAGTTTTTCTCGTTTGAGCTCTTGCCGTTGGCCTGCGGTGTTGACGAGATTTACTTTGATTGATTTTGCAGCAGCGGTGCCTTCTTGTTTTCTTTCGGCCGAAACGGATCCGGAGAGAACCTGTAAATCCATGGCTCCAGAAATTTCGAAATCCTCAGGGATCTCAAGCAGGATCGTGCTGTTTTCTTCAAGAACAAGTTCGGAATCATCGATAAGAGTGATGGTGCCTTTGGAATTTGGGCCTGTACTTACAAGCGTTCCCCCAAAAAGCCTTTGGCCTTCGCGCGCAGGCAAAAATACGAGTTCACTTGAGGGTCGATAGGTTAAATCACCTTCGGTTTCATCAAGATGGCCAATGGAAAAAGAATTGCTTTGATCAATAAGAAAAATTTTGTCGAGTTTGGGTCCTAAAAAATTTTTAAAAAATTGGGTTCGCGTAATATGTTTTGTTATTTGGGGCGGGCCAAAATAAATAAAACCCAATCCGCCAATGATTATTAAAATGCCACCCAAAAGGTAACCTAAAATTCTGGACATCTCCTTTAGTGTTTCGGTGGATTTTTAAAATAAATTTAGGACTTTAGGCGGCTGCAAGCTTGAAAGGGGCAGAGGCCCTCGAACTAACGCTGAATCTTGAGGTCTTTAGGTCCAATATATTCGCCGCGGGGCCGATAAATCCGATTATTTTGGTACTGCTCCATCACATGGGCTGACCACCCCGAAACCCGACTGACTGCAAACACTGGGGTAAAAAGATCGGTTGGAATCCCTAAGGCGAAATAGACAGTTGCCGAATAAAAATCAACATTTGGCATGAGACCTTTACGATTTTGAAGGGTGTCGTCTATCAAAACACTCATCTCAAACAACTCAGGCCGCCCAATTTTTTGAGTGAGTTTTTCGCTTATGCCACGCAGCAATCGAGCTCGTGGGTCACCGTTTTTGTAGACGCGGTGCCCAATTCCCATAATCTTTTTTTTGCCCAAAAGAGCTTCTTCAATAAAGGGCACTGCTTGGTCGAGGGTTCCGATTGCCTGCAGCATTCGAATGACTTGCTCGTTGGCTCCGCCATGAAGGGGCCCCCTAAGGGCGCCAATAGCACTTACAATTGCGGAATGAATATCGCTCAAACTTGAAGTTGTGACTCGAGCCGAAAAAGTGCTGCAGTTAATTTCATGATCGGCATGCAAAATTAGACATTTATCAAAGACACTCACATCTTCGGGCGAAGGAACCCGATCGTGTAATAACTTTAAAAAATTAAAGGCAATTGTTTGCGAAGGATCAGCCTGAACAAAACTTTTTCCGTTTCTTAAGCGATCAAAGTTGGCAACCAGACTTCCCATTTTGGCTACAAGCCTCACAGCTTTTCTTTCAGTGGACTCAAGGCCGATATCAGGGACATCCGAATCAAAAAAGGCGAGGCCCGAAACAGCTGTTCTTAGAAAGTCCATAGGGTGTGCAGATTTTGGAAAAATCTGAGCAACCTGAGTGACCCAGGCTTTTTCAGATTCATTTAAAATCTGAGCTTTTAAAAGTTCGGTTTTAAATTTCTGAAAATCTGATTCGGAAGGCAGTTTTCCTTTCCAAAGCAAAAAAACAACCTCTTCGAAACTGCCCTTTTGGTAGAGATCATCGATCGTGTACCCACGATACTGAAGAGTATCGCCAATAATACTGCTGATAGCCGTCGAGCAGGCAATGACCCCTTCTAGGCCCTTATCCATGGCCTCGCGGTACACCGGTGTGGAAGTTTTTTGAACAGGATTTGAAGAGTTTTTAACATCTGCGGACACCCCTGTTCCTTAATCGGGAGCTTAGTTTTAGCCAAGGTAGTTTTTAAAAAACCCATCGCTATAATGAACAAACAATGGAGAAAAAAATTGAGGCCCTGAATATTCTCCAACGCCAAGGCCAAAGTCCCTTGGGGCCTGTACTTTTTGAGGACGTGAGTCTGTCTTGGGAGGCTCCCAGCCTCCACGTCATCATGGGTCCTTCGGGGCAAGGAAAATCAACACTTTTAAAAACTCTTGGTGGGGTTTGGCGGCCGCTGAAGGGTTCTCTCAAAATTGCAAACAAATCTTTGTGGCTAGGTGAAGAACTTCAGGACTTGAAATTACTTTCACAAATGGGTTTTGCCTTTCAAAACAATGCCCTTTTTAGCAGCTTGAGAGTTGTTGAAAATTTACTTTTTCCGCACCGACAGAGATTTCCCGAAGTGGCAGAAAGTGAACGGAAAGACCTTGCTCAAGATTGGTTAAAAAAAGTGGGACTCGAGGCCTCGGCCCAAGTTTACCCCCATGAGCTTTCAGGCGGAATGCAGAAACGATTGGGACTCGCAAGAACCTTAATTTTGAATCCCGAATTTATATTTTTGGACGACCCAACAGCGGGGCTTGATCCCATCACATCAAAAATCATGTCTGAACTTATTTCGGCACTCTTAAAAGGCAGCAATGCTTTGGTGGTAATTGTAACCAATGACCCCGACAGAGCACGCGATTGGGGCCCAAACATTCACTTTTTAGTTGATAAAAAACTCGTAAGCCCCGGAGCCAAAAATTATTCGAGTCTCACTGGGGAATTTTTATGATTGCCTTTAAGTCGGTTTTCAAAGCCTTTGGCCCCAAGAAAGTTCTTAACGGCCTAAGCTTTGAAGTCAAAAAAGGAGAAATTTATTTTCTTCTTGGACGATCGGGCACCGGCAAAAGTGTTTCTCTTAAACAGTTGGTGGGTTTGTTAAAACCTGACTCGGGTGAAATATTTTTAGACAATCAACCTTTGCACACACTAACTGAAAGTCAGTTTGGCCCGATTCGAAAAAAATGCGGATTGGTATTTCAGTTGCCAGCACTCTTAGATTCTCGAACGGTTTTTGAAAACGTAACTTTTGGAATTCGAGATTTACCGTTGAAAGAACAAATTGCAAGAACCCTAAAAATACTTAAGGAAGTCAACCTCGAAAATTTAATAGAAGTGGTGAGCTCGCGCTACCCACCACAATTAAGTTATGGCGAACAAAAACGACTGGCTCTTGCGCGCACTCTTGTTGTTGATCCCGACTACGTTTTGTACGACGAACCCACGACCGGCCTTGATCCCGTAACTTCACGCAATGTTCATAAGCTCATAGAAAATGTCTCAAAAAATTTGGGTAAAACTGCAATTGTTGTTTCGCACGACATGAGAAATGCTCTCGAAACAGCCGATCGAATTGCAGTTTTGGATGCGGGTAGGGTGGTGGATATGGGTACTCCGGATGAAATCCGGAAGTCTACAGTGCAACTCACTCGCGATTTTTTAGCTGATATTCGAGAGGACAAAACCCGATGAAAGCCTTGAATGCCGGTCTAGAAACACTGGGTGAACATATCCAGTTTTTGATGACGGTTTTAAAAACAAGTTTTCGGGAAAGATTTGAGAGTCGAGAATTTATCATTCAACTCGCACAAGTGGGATGGAGATCACTTCCAACGACTCTCACGGCAGGCATGTTTACAGGCGCTATTATGGCCGTGCAGTTTCATTTACAGCTAAAAGACTTCGGCGCCGAAACCACTCTCGGAGGCCTGGCCACTTCGGGCACGCTTCGCGAAGTGGGCCCTATACTAATTGCATTTATGTTGGCAGGTAAAGTGGGAGCATTTACTTCGGCCGAACTGGGCACAATGAAAGTTACTGACCAGATTGAAGCCATTCGATGTTTGGGTGTGAATCCTTTGGCTTTTTTAGTCGTGCCACGATTTTATGCTGTCATCATTAGTTCGATTTTGCTTTTGGCATTTGGCTTGGTGATTTCAGTCACAGGCGGAATACTTGCTGCATGGGCCTCGGCAGGATTATCTCCCGAACAATATCTGCTCATGATTCCGCAATACACGACAGGGTCGGCGGTGGGTCTGGCGGTGATTAAGTCCGTCGTTTTTGGCGCCCTCATGGGACACATTTGTTGTGCCAACGGATACTGGACAAGCGGCGGCACCCAAGGCGTGGGCCGCGCAGTTAGAACAACTGCTGTGCAAAGTATGGTTTCGATTGTTCTTGGCGATTTTGTCGTAAGCTGGATTTACAACGGACTCTCGAGGGGACCATGAATTTACAAAAAATTTCGAGCCTGCCGCTGCCCCTTGCTGTTTTAAAAATTGCTGGCGAGACTTTTCGCTCAATTTTGAGACGAAAATTTTCTTTTCGTGAAGTGATGGTGCAAACCTACGAATTTGGTGTGGGTTCGTTTGGGATTATCTGTTTGTGCGTAACTTTCGTCGGAATCATCATGATGCTGGAGTACAGCTATCACATGAAACTTGTGATTCAGAATGATTCTATGATTCCAAGTTTCGCTATGATCATGCTTGCGCGCGAATTGGCGCCCGCAATTACAGCGTTGTTGATTACATCGAAAATGGGAGCCTCTCTTGCTTCGGAGCTGGCGGCCATGAAAACCACAGAACAACTCGATGCTTATCGTTTACTGGGTTTAAATCCCATCGATCTTTTCGTAAGTCCGCGGGTCATAGCCTCGGCGGTTTCTAATTTTCTACTTTCAATGATCAGCTTGTTTTTGTCAGTGGTGGGTGGGCTCTTTGCAGCCGTAACCGTTTTGAGTTTTTCTACCGGGTCCTTTTTTCAGGGATTGTTTTTATTTGTCGATGTCTGGGATTTTGTACTTTGCGGCACTAAAGCTGTTTTTTTTGGTGCGAGTATTCCTATCATTAGTGCAACACTGGGGTTTAGATGTGGATTTGGGGCAGAGGGAGTGGGCTTAAGCACAACTGATGCAGTAGTAGCTAACTCTATTTGGATTATTATTTTAGATTTTATTTTGACCTACGCTTTCTCGCCTTTACTTTCTTGATCTCAGCATAAAGAGTAGGAGTATCTTGACTTCCGACGGTTGAAACCCAGGCTGCCTTTGTCGGGTTTAATAGGCTGCCGAAAAAAAGGGAAATTCAAATGGATTTTGCAAATCAAATTCTGGGTGGAACTTTAATAGGGATTGGCTCTGCGATTCCATTACTGATGGAGGGGCGAATTGCTGGAATTAGTGGCTATGCAAGTTCCTCAACCCGACTCAAAACTCGGGATGGCCGCACGGGCCTCATGTTTGTTCTTGGAATCATTTTAGGCGGCATCATTTGGTACAGTTTTTCTGATCACCAGGCGCCCTTGACTCAAGAGATAGAGCCCCGCCTTTGGCTTTGGCCACTTGCGGAAATCGCCGTGGGCTTTGGTGCGCGCCTTGCGGGTGGCTGTACGAGCGGACACGGAGTTTGCGGACTTGGGCGTGTTTCACCTCGGTCAATTGTCTCAGTTTTAGTTTTTATGAGCGTTGCCATGGTTGTGCAATTCTTTCTTCAAAGGATTTTATGAAAAATTTTACCTATTTTTTTTCGGGAGTTCTTTTTGCCATCGGTTTGGGGGCTTCGGGAATGGCTGATCCCCGGATTGTGCAGAACTTTTTGGATTTGGGCGGCAAAAATTGGAGTCCTGGGCTTTTGGTTGTTCTGTCAGTGGCAACCCTAATTTATGGGGTGTCGTTTTTAATCCTTCGGCGACGCGAAAAAACTTTCCTTGGAATTCCCTTTGGACATCCTCCCACTAGGCCCCTTAACAAAAGACTTTTTGTTGGGTCGCTTATATTTGGCTTGGGTTGGGGAATTTTGGGAATTTGTCCGGGACCCGCACTCGTGAATGCTTTTTATTTAGGAATTCCTGGAGTTCTATTTTTAGGCGCGATGTTTGGTGGCTTTGAAATCGAAAAAAGATTGGCACAATAAACGTGGCCATACTTGGAATCGGATACATTTTTACCTTTGTCATGGGAGCGATTTTGAGTCTCATGGGCGGTGGCGGGGCCCTATTGACGGTTCCAATTTTGGTTTATTTTTTTAAAATTTCACCAACTCATGCCCCTCTTTTGTCTTTAGTTGTCATTGGATTTTTGTCTTTTGTTGGTAGCCTTAGGAACGTTTTCAACAAATCCATTCACTATTTGTATGCATTTTTAATTGCAGCCCCTGGAGCCCTTGGCATTTATTTTGCTCGAACAATTTTGTTACCCAAAGTGCCCGCCACTCTTCCGGTTTTTTCTACTGGATTCATTATTCAAAAAAGCTCTCTTATTATGTTTTTGTTTGTCACCATTATGTTCAATGCCGGGCGAAATATGATTTGGCCACCCAAAAAAATTACTAATAAATCAGGAAAATTCGGATCAAGATTGAACCCTAAAGTTTATTTAGTTGTATCAGGATTTCTGATTGGAATTTTGGCAGGTTTTTCGGGAGCTGGTGGAGGCTTTCTGATTGTACCCGCCCTTGTTTTGGCAGGTGGTTTGGACATTAAAAAGGCAATTGTGACTTCCCTTTTTATTATGGGAATTCAATCTACAGCTGGAGTATTTTTATCTTTGGGACCCAGCCGTCTTTACCAGGAACTTTCAATTCTCGGGCCTATTCTTTTGATTTCGTTGGTGGGTTTTGGCGTTGGAACGAGACTTCGCAATCAATTAAGCGCTGAGAAACTGAAATCCGTTTTTGGGTATTTTGTAATTGCCATGGCGACTGTCATTTCCGTAATGGAAATCATTAAAATTTCGAAAGGAGCCTTACATGCTTCATAACACAAATCAGATTAAAGCCTTTTTTGACGAGTTCACTTCAACAGTAACTTATGTAGTTTATGATCCCAACAGTTTAGACGCTGTGGTCATTGATTCGGTTCTTGACTACGAGCCTAACGGGTCAAAAATCTCGACAAAAAGTATCGACATTCTTGTTTCTTTTTTGAAAGAACAAAAATTGAATTTGCATTTCACCCTTGAAACCCATGCTCACGCCGATCACTTAACGGGCGCTCAGGAACTTAAAAAGCATTTTCCAAAAATTCAGATCGCAGTTTCGGAACGAATTTTAGGGGTGCAAGAGGTTTTTAAGAAAATTTACAATTTGCCTGAAAAATTTATTCCAAATGGAAAGCAGTTTGATCGACTTCTTAAAGATGGGGAAAATTTAAAGGTGGGTTCTTTGGAACTTAAAGTCATTCCCACTCCTGGCCACACCCCCGCATGTACAAGCTTTTTAGTTGGTGATGCGGTTTTTGTAGGCGACCTCATTTTTATGCCAGACACGGGGACAGGAAGGTGTGATTTTCCAAAAGGAAGCTCTCAACATTTGTGGGAATCGGTTACACAGAAAATATTTACTCTGCCTGATTCAACTCGAGTTTTTGTCGGACACGATTACAAGGGCGGGGGGACCCGCGAGGCCGCATGGGAAACCACGGTTGGTGAAGAGAAAAAGTTGAACATTCAACTGAAAGGCTCCACGACTCTGGATGAGTACAAAAAAATGCGAGACGGACGTGATCAAAATCTAGCAGTTCCAAGACTTCTGTTGCCCAGCCTTCAGGTCAACATTGATGCCGGTCGATTGCCAGCGCCCGAAGGCAACGGGATTCGGTATCTGAAGATGCCACTTTCGATTTAAACCGCCTTAAAAATCAAAGCGGGAGGGCGAAACGTAGTGCGCCCTCCCGCTTTTTTAATTTTCTCGACTAAATCTAGTTAGACACTTTTAGAACCTGACCCGAGCTTGCAAAACCGGTCTCTCTCAAAATATCCAAGACATCGGCAAGGGACCCCACTCCATATTGTTTAAAGAATTCGGATTTAGTGGGAGCAGGTCCATGGCAAAACACCATAGCTTCTTGGGTACTTTGTTTTCCGTCAGCCAAGGTTACTTCGATTGGAATATGCAAAACAAACTTCATTTCGCCTCCCTCAGTCCAAGTGTTATCCAGTCGCCATAATGGGGAATCAGGCACAATTTCTGTGGGAACGAGAGCTCGAGCTACCGATTCCTTTGTAATTTTTGACCTTACAAAAAGTCCAGAAGAAGGATCGTAATACGGCATGCAAGGTTCTTGGCAGGTCAGTTGGGCTTCCCTTCGAACCTGGCAGTAAGGGATTTTTGGAATTTTGTCAGTGTCACGAGTTACTTTACCTTTGTGAAAATAAAGTATAGTTGATTTTTCGAAGTCAACCTTTTCTTCCCTTTGAAGAAGTAAGTAGGCATAGTCTTTGTTTTCATCAATCGTCGGATGTTTCTTAAAACCATTTTTGCCGGTCAGGCTATTGAGGGGCATTTCAGAATAGTTTTTTGAATCTACATTTTTTCCAGGAAAAGACATTTTGGGATTATAAGGAGGTCCCGGTCGAGTTGAACCTCCAAAAAGAGCCTCATCCCTTTCCGTTTTCGGCTTTGCTGTGTGAGGGTCCTGTGAAAATACTGGATTTAAAAAAAACAAACCCAAACCCACGCAAATTATTTTTTCTATGTTCATAGGGATTTATTTTTTCCGCGGCCCTAGAAAACTCAATTTGAACTTAAATTCAGGTTTGCCATTTCTTTGACAGAATTAAGGCGATCAATTGTGCACGAACACCGATGGGCTCGAGTACCGAAGATGCCTCTTTCAACTTAAGTTTGCACGAACACCGTGGTGCTCGAGCACTTTGGTGTTCGTGCAAACGGTCTTCGTGCTTGTGTTTAGTTTTTGCCTACTCTGTAAACTTTTCCTGAATTTGCAAATCCCGTTGTTTTTAGTAGATCCAAAACATCGGAGACAGAAGCCTCGCCTGTCTTCTTAAACAAATCGGAAGTGGGCAAGGATCCAACACATTTAACTTTTGCACTTTGTTGCGAAGCAGTTCCCTTTTGCGATTTGACATCAATCATTACGTAAAAAGTGACCTCGAGCCGATTATCAACAACCTCTGGTTTTGAAATTCTGAAAAGGGGATCGAAAGGTCTCATGACTTTTGGAACTGTTGCACTTGTTATCGATTCGCTCCGGCGGGCCTTCAATGGCTCTTTTCTTTCAACATATTTTCCTGCAACTGGGTCATAAACGGCACAGGGTTCTGACGCATCAAAACAACTAATCTTACTTTCGTTGTCACGCTCGATCCGGCAATACGGAGGATTTAGGGGTTCAGTAACATCTGAAGACACCTTTCCTGGTTTAAACATAAGGCCCGACTTCCATTGATCAAATCCAGCAATTTCATTTCGTTCCAATTCTAAAAAGGCGTAAGGCTCGTCTTTGTTAAAAAATCCATCTTCCCCGGCCAAACCCGCAATCGGAATTTGCGCATAGAATTTAGAATCCACTGATGTTTTCTTTTCCGTCGATGGCGCTTCTGCTTCTTTTTCACTGTTTTTGCCGGTGTGCTGAGAAAAAGCGTTGACGGAGAAAACGATTCCAAGACTTAAAAGTAAATGTTTCTTATTGTTCATAGGGAATTAGTTTACCCCCCCCCCCGAAAAAATCAATTGGAACCAAGGTCTTCCAATTGCCATTAATTTGGCCCGCACCCACCCCGTTTGCACGAACACCGTGGTGCTCGTGTACTTTGGTGTTCGTGCAAACCCGATGCGCTGTTGTCCAGGGACAACTCTTTTGTTGTCCAACGCCTTGAACTTCTTTTTGAGGTGAACTAGCCCTAAGGTCTATGAGACCTTTAAAAATTCCGGATTCCGAAACCGAGAAAATATCAACCAAAGTTTATGCGGGCCTTATCTCACAAGAGTTTGCCAAGAGATCACAACAGAATCCCAAATACTCGTTGCGGGCTTTTGCGCGAGACCTCACACTGGATCCGGCCCAACTCTCAAGAATTCTTCGATACCAAAAAAACTTATCGCCCGCGCTGGCCCAAACTGTTGCGCCCCGTTTGTTTCCGAAGGATCGACGCCGGCAAGATTATTTCGTCAAACTTGTGGAGTGGGGTACAGCAAAAAGGCCCGAAGCTAAAAAGCAAATTGAAGCCTACCTGAACAAAAAATCTTCACTTAGTTTTCCTGTCCCCCTTGAACTCGACAAATTCCAGTATATTTCTAACTGGTATTCAGTTGCCATTCTCGAATTTTGTTCGCTGCCGGGGATCACTCCAACAGCTGCAGTACTCGCCGAAAGATTGGGCCTTCAAACCTTTCAGGTCGAAAACAGTTTTTCGTTGCTTGAGAGACTCGGATTAATTCAAAAGACCGCAAAACTTGGGTTTAAAAAAATAACCTCTCGGATTCACACTCCGACTGAAGTTCCCAATTCCTATATTCGACAGTTTCACAATCAAATGATTCATCGAGGCTTGGAGGCCCTCGAAAATCAACCCATAACGGAAAGAAATTTCGTTGCTCGCACACTGACAATTAAAAAGTCTGATCTTCCCAAAATAAAATCTATGGTAGATGATTTTTGCGAAGACCTTTACAACTTGGTTTCACAAAACTCCCCGCACGATTCTGTTTATCAATTTAATTTTCAAATTTTTAACCTAGAAAAAACGTCAAGAAAAACGAAGAACCCAAAGGAAAATTCAAATGTCTAAAATAAAAAATGCACTGCTTACTTTAACTTTCATGACTGTATCAGTTTCGTTCTCTTTTGCCGAAGGTTTAGAGCGAGAGGCGACTCCCTTTTCGGCAATCACTTTGCCTGGAGGTGAAACTGGGGTTGGTAACGGCGGCGAAGCCATTGAGATTCAAAACAAACTTTATTTATTGGATTTTGTAGAATCGGGAATTGAACTTAATCCAAAGTTTGACAGCAATCGTCGATCAAATAACTCCTTTAACGATAGGGTTCTTAAAGCCCTTGCAAACATAGAAGATGAGCAAACCCTCGTAGCTGTTGCAAACAAATTGGAGGATATTTTTAAACTAAATCCAGTTACGGCGAGAAGCCTGCTGATTGCAATAGAAAGTTTTTCGTGGGCAATGCTACCCCGACTACTCTTGCCGATTCCCACCGAAGCGGGTCCGATAGATTTCAATGGCGCCCCTCGCTATCTTTTGGCGGTTCGGAAAAACCGGGTGATTCGAATTATCCGTGAAAACTGGGAGAGACTCGATTCGGGCTCAAGGCCTGGACTTATTTTTCATGAAGTCATTTACTCATTGCTAAAACCTGAACGAAAAGTTTGTCGGTGGACTTCGGCCCCATTTAAAAAAGATACACTGACTTACTTTTTACAGGTTTCGGCGCCAGCTCGGGATATCGTGGGCCACCTGTTCTCAAATCAGTTTAATAACAGCACCTCGGTCGCATTTGAGAATTTTGTTGGATCTAAATTGCCAAATTTTCCCGTAGACTCAACCAGTGCTGAAAAGTCGACAGGCCCCAGGTTCGATATTTTTTTCGAGGCCACTCGGACCGATGAATTTAAAGTGAATTTGTTTTGGAGTCCTAAGATTTTCGGCAAAATAGGGCACCACTTTGAATATGCTTATAGTCATTGGAACAGCCAATCTGGCGGTGAATTTAAACTCGAAAACTCTCAGGACATCGATAACTGGATTTCATCGAGTTTGTTATCACAAGAACATGCCCGCGCATTGCAGTTTGGGGTCGGTGCCCGGTCACTCTCAATTGGCTTCGAGAAATACAGTTACCTGCATCCTAGCAAAACCTGCCTTCCAGAAAATTTAGAGGTTTTGGAGTACCTAGATTGGAGCCCAACTGAATTCCGAATACCCATGCTAGGAATAGAAGTTGAGTCTTTTGAGAACCCGCTAGAGGACTACTCAGCCTCAGCCCTGCACAAAAGAATCTCAGCCCGGCTTCAGGCAATTCAGAATCGAATTTTAGAGAAGTTCCGGTAGCACAGGAGAGGGGAGTCTAACTTCCCCCCGTTAGCCGAACTTGCACGAAGACCGTTGGCTCGAACACCCGGATGTTCGAGCCAACGGTCTTCGTGCAAGTTCGCCATGGATTTCAGCGAGGATACTGAGCTTCCTGCCACTGTTTCCGATCAGAAATTTAGCCAGGTGACCAAATTTTGGACAGTTTTGGCCTCCAGGACCATAGTTCGCAATGGTTAAAAACTGATTATATTCAATAATTTAACTCCAATGTTAAGGCCCCATTAAGTTGGCATGAAGAATGCATTAATGAAGGTAGGGGGATATTTATGACATTTGTACGAAAACTAATTGTAACGAGCGCTTTAGCGATGGGCTCTTTTGCATTTTCTGTTTATGCAGCCGATGAGGCCAAAGCAGGAGAGAATGTTGATGCAGCTTCAAACCGCATCTGCGCATGCATTGAATCCGGCGACTACGCAAATTGTGGGTCATTAAGCAGCACCGACACCCAAGGCGACGAGAAAAAAGCCGACGCCAAACACGCCGAAAATAAATAAGGCTTTAACCGTTGTTCTGCGCACGAACACTTTTTACTTGAACACCTGGGTGTTCGAGCAAAAAGTGTTCGTGCGGATTTCTGAGTCGAAACCAAACAATCGAGTAGCTTAAGCGGAATTTTTTGACGTGAGGCGCGGCTACTCTTTTATGAGGACCGGACTGTGGCCGGAGGCCACACGAGGACCGGAGTAAATGAGTTGATGCGACGCTCGTCGGAAAAGTCCGCGGTGCTTAGTCTGCGGCAATCCAGCTCACCTTGCTAAGGGTTCGCTGGTTTTTTGAAATAGATCCGCCACCTTCTCGGCCGTCCAAGTCACGGGTGTGGCTAGGGCCCAAAAGAAGGTCTGAAATTCACCCGAATTCACCCCATCGTGGTAATGGTTTTCGAGGCTTTTGCCCTTAAAAGGCACCTGTCCGAGTGCAGTTACGACGGCAACAATAATAGCTAGTCTCACAAAGGCCCGCCCCATGGACACCAAAATAAACATCATAAAAATTTTCTCCCCCAATTTAAATAAACCGGTGCGATAAAACACCGTGTAGTCTTTAATTTACATTCGAGATAGAAACATTGCCATGAGACCCGATCTTTACATCGACCAAATTTTTCAAAACAAACGTCAGGAAAATGACTCCGTCACACTTAAGGGCTGGGTTTACAACACCCGCTCAAGTGGAAAGGTGCGATTTTTGCTTTTCCGCGACGGCACGGGAATTATTCAATGCGTGCTGTTTCCGGGCTCCACACCCGATGAGGCCATCAAAATTTTTGATGAACTCACACAAGAAAGTGCTGTTGAAGTTAGCGGCACTCTTTCGCGAGCACCCAAAGCGCCAGGCGGATGGGAGTTACAACTTAAGGGCCTCAAACTTTTATCAAAAGCGGTGGATTATCCAATCACCCCCAAAGAACATGGTCCTGCGTTTTTGCTAGATAACCGACATCTATGGATACGTTCAAAATTGCAAAATGCAATTTTGCGCATTCGCTCAGAAGTGATTGCTGCAACACGAGAATTTTTTGATAATCAAGGATTCATCGGATTCGATGCTCCAATTTTTACACCGAGCGCCTGCGAGGGCACCACGAATCTTTTTGACGTCAAATACTTTGATGAAGGAACGGCCTACCTCACACAAAGCGGCCAACTTTATGGCGAAGCCGGCGCGATGGCTTTCGGAAAAGTTTATGTTTTTGGCCCCACCTTTAGAGCAGAAAAATCAAAAACTCGAAGACATCTAACTGAATTCTGGATGGTTGAACCCGAAGTCGCCTTTATGGATTTAGCAGGCAATATGGAACTCGCTGAAGAAATGATTTGCCATATTGTGGGACGCGTTTTGAAAAATCGGCAGCTTGAACTTCAAACTCTTGGCCGCGATTTAAGCAAACTCGAAACAGTAAAAAAACCTTTTCCAAGAATTCATTACAAAGAAGCCGCAGAAATTTTAGTTAAAGATTCAAAAGATAATTTTCAAAAAGGAATGGATTTTGGCGGAGGCGACGAAACAATTTTGTCGGCTCGTTTTGACAGACCACTTTTTGTGCATGGATTTCCGACTGCCATAAAAGCTTTTTACATGAAAGAAGATCCTGAGCAGCCTGAGTACACGCTGTCGTGTGATTTGCTTGCGCCTGATGGATACGGAGAAATTATTGGTGGCGGTCAGCGCGAAGAGCGAATTGAGGTTTTGCAGAAAAAAATTGAAGAGCACAAACTCGATCCTAAAGTTTTTCAGTGGTACCTCGACCTTCGTAGGTTTGGTGGAGTCCCGCATGCCGGATTTGGCATGGGTGTTGAACGTGTAACCGGCTGGATTTGCGGCACCGAACATGTGCGCGAGTGTATACCCTTCCCAAGAATGATCTACCGCATCTCCCCATAGGGGCTAGTCCTTTTTTTGCTCTCGCTGTATCAATTTCCTCGTCGTGTCCTCATGTGGCCTCCGGCCACACTCCGGGACTCCTCGAAAATTGCCACAGGCGATAGCAAAAAAAATACGTCGCCCCAAACGCGAGCTTGGTCTTTTCCGAATCTCGTTCGAAGGTCATTCAGAGCGCAGCGATGAATCTTTATCGCGCTCGGCTGTTTGCTCAAGAAAGCCTCCGGCTCGCGTTCCGTTCAAGTCGCCCTCCCTTCGGGGGGCTTTGTTGAACTCACGCCCGCATCGCACAAAATTGCTGCCGCAATATTAAGTAACCGCGCCTCTGTTGTTGATTTGTGCGTTGGCACAAATGGGAAAAACTTGCTCTAGCTTCGCGACCGCTTGCTTCCAAAAGTGTTCGTGCAAACTTGGTTGGTGTTGCACGAACACCGTCGGCTCCGACACCCGGGTGTTCGAGCAAACGGTGTTCGTGCGAAAATTCGCAGAACGGATTTTTAAACAGGATTCGCCAAAATGAGTACCCAGACCAGGGCTGCTAGTCTCAATGTCCAAACTGCGCTTCGTAGAAAATTTGAAACCAATAGCCGAGGTTGAATTTTTTCTATTGGGGCTCCACTCGCTAGCCTCGTGTGCAAGGGGCCAGCCCACGCGGCGGTGATTATCCATACTACAAAAACTGAGGCTATATTGAGTTGGGCCCACAAAAGCCCAGGGTCTCGTTTGAAAATCCAAATCGCTATTGCCAGCTCAGTAACCATAAACAAAAACACGAGTAGCGAAACCCTTCGGGTATAAAACGCGTGATAGCTTTTGAAGTGATCACTTCCGACTTTAGAAAATCCCGGATAAACCACCCACTGAATGACCCAAATAAAACCTACCAAAATTGCAGTCGCTGCTAGCTGCAAAAACCAAAGGCCTAAATGTTCATTCAACCGAAACCTCGAAAATTCTTTCAGTCTTTACCGAATTCAAAATAAAACCCGAACTTATTGCTTTTTCGGCTAGCAATTTGGCTCGGTCTACATTGTTCGCGCCGTAAATTTTTACCTTTGCCGAAAATGACTTCATAACCGGCTGCAGAGTTTTCCCGTCTTTATCCACAATGAGATGACTTTCAATTTCAATTTTTTCGAATGTGAGTTTTGAGTTTTGGGCATAAACCTTGAAGGTAGCCAAAAAGCAGTTACAAAGAGCCATTTGAAAAAGATCTTCGGGACTGAATCCGCCACCATGCCCACCAAACTCTGGAGGTATGGCCACATTGACTGATTCGGTGGGGGCCTGAGAATTCCAGTTTTTAGAAAAATCACCCGAGGCTGAGGTTTTGCAGTCAAATTGAAGAGGAAGTCTCATATAACTCAAGAATAAGGGATGGGTTAGGCAGGATCAAAGACTGTTTAGCGATAGCAAAAGCAATTTGGCGCATGAACACCGTTGGCTTGAACACCCTGGTGTCGGAGCAAAGGGTGTTCGTGCACGAAACTTTGGCGATTTTGCACGAACACCGTTGGGTACGAGCAAGGAGTTCGCGATTTAGCGGGTCGGAACAGCGTCACCAAAGGTGTCCGTTGGAGTTTTGGTGAAGGTCAAACGGACGCTATCGGCATTGGCTTCAAAAAGTGAGGTGGAGTAGCCCGCGCGGTAACCGTAAACGTCATTACAAGAACGTGAAAAATCTCCGGGGCCGGTGACTTCTGCAACAACATCAGTCAAAGCAGCGATATCTCCAGAATCTGTCCCCGTCGTCATGTCGTAAGTATTGCGAGCGGTGGGATCAAGAATCCCAAACACCTTAGAAGTGTTTGTGGCATTAGTTAACATTCTGTAACCCATGGCCAATGTCGTGTCTGTATCGCCCCAAATTCTCCACAGATTACAAGCCTGAGTTGCGCCCGCTGGATTCACGACATCAACAATTTCCAGATTGTTTACGGTATTGTTGGTTGTATTGAATTTCATGAAGCCATATTTGCCTCGATTAATTGTGGCATCATTCAAATCCATGGGCCCCTCGGTGTTAACAGCGGCATCCCAAGTTCCGCGAATATAACGAACCCACTGGGCTTCAGTGGTTTTGTCCCACTGCACATAAATTGCGAGTTCATTGCTTAATGTGACTCCCAATTTATTTGAAATCATATAGCCCTTTGAGGCCTCATCTTTTCCGTCCCACCACATTGTCATTTGAGTTTTATCATCGGCTTTAACTGAAAGTTTGTTAGTGTATCCGGCGGTTGTTGCAAAAGCCTCAAGGCCCGTGGTTTCGAGGGTCCATGTATAGGCAACCGAATCAACCGTGCTCGAGCCCGTAGCGACGGCTCCATTAAAATCGAGTTTGTGCTTTAAAAAGCAAAGCATGTGATTCACGTTTTCTAGAGCGTGGTAATTCAAATCACAGATTGCATTTTTTCCGTTTTTAAAAAGCGTGGTGCCCGTCGTTGGCAAGTTTGCCTCAGTCGTACACGTTGTAGACTTAGCAGAAACTTCGGCAACACAGGTTTGGTAGCTGGTTTCATCGGCAAACGCCGCAAAACTCAACAAAGTAGAAAAAACTGAAACTCTTTTAATTTTTTTCATTTTCAAATCCTAGTCTTAAATTGCCAAAGAAAGTGAGGTGGGAAGCGTGGGGGTAGCCGCAGGAGTCGGCTCGTCACGGGTGCCGCACGAACTTACCGCTCCTAAAACTAAAGTCACTACAGCCACAAAGCTTAAAATTTTTAAAATCTTTGATCTCATTTTTTCTCCCCTTTTTGGAATTTTGTGTAATTTCCAGATTGACCCCAAATAGCTTGAAAACCAATTCCCAGCTTCCCCATTTAAGCGCCAAAAAATTGTTGGATAACCCTTTAACTTTAAACCGATACCTTTCCGATAAATTGAACATGGGATTTCCACTTTTAAAACAAACTAAGCAATCGCAGCAAGATCTTCCGGTCAACGGGGATTCCTTAGTTCACTTCATTGAAAGCAAAGTTCAGGGCCAGCAAGAAGTAACTGAAATGGCATTAGCAGGCATAATTTCGGGTGGACATATTTTACTTGAAGGGCCTCCCGGAGCTGGAAAAACGACTCTCGCTAAAAGTTTTTCAGATTGCTTTGCTGCCCAATTCCGTCGAATTCAGATGACAAGCGATCTTTTGCCAAGCGAAATAACGGGCACCCTTCGCCTTGATCCCAAATCACGAACAGACCTTGTATTCAGGCCCGGGCCAATTTTTTCAAATTTTGTTTTGGCCGATGAAATCAATCGAGCAAGCCCGAGAACGCAATCTGCTCTTTTAGAATCTATGGCCGAGGGCAGTGTCAGCATTGACGGCACCACCCACCTGTTACCCCAACCCTTTCATCTTATTGCCACGCAAAATCCTTCCGAATCAATTGGGGTTTTTCAACTAACCGAAAGCCAATTAGATCGTTTTTCGGTTGCCATTGGCATGACCTATCCGAGTCCCACAACCGAACTCGATATTCTTAAATCGACTCCGGTCACCAAAGCTAAGCCCGCGGGGCCGTCTAGCCTGGAGGAATTAAGCGCACTTCAAAACACCATCCAAACCCTTGGTCTTGATGAGAGCCTAAGTCGGTTTATGCTTTCCGTTGGCATTGCCACGCGCAGCGATCCTAGAATTGAAAACGGCGCCTCCACGCGAGCTCTATTACAGTGGAGTAAGGTTTGCCGTGCCCTTGCCTGGCTAAGAGGACGAGATTTTGTATTGCCCGAAGACATTTCAGACTCCGCAGCTCCAGTCCTTGCACACCGCTTGACCTTGAAATCGGGTGAAACCCACTACCCACTTAAAATTAAGTTGGTAAATGAAATTATTGAGAGCAAGCCCAGTCCCCTATAATTTTTGTGGAAATTTCGAATTCATTTTTCTTTTTTAAGACCCCGCGAAAGTCAAAACCTCGTTACGCTATTTTTGTAACTCCCGGTGGTAGGTGGTTTTTGATTTTCACGATCTTCGTGGTCACCGTAACAATGACAACCGACAACAACATTCTCTATTTTTTGTCTTCGTTTCTTTTGGCCTCAGTTTTTTTATCGAGTTTATTTTCAGACCTCGCTTTTTATAAAATTAAAATTTCACGTATACTCGGCCCGGCATTTGCAAAAGAAACGCCCGAAGATATTTGGGAAATTAAAAACCCAACCCCTCTTCCGCTTTTGGGTTTAGAAGTTGGGGAATGGCAGACTTCTCATTGTGTAATTGCACTCAAAATTCCCTACTTAGGCCCCTTTAAGAGTCTTCGTTTAAGGCCCACTGAAAAACTCCCTCAAAGAGGGTCCCACGTTTGGCAATCTCTTTACATTGCAACCGAGGCCCCTTTTTCGTTCACAAAAAAGTTTTTCTTTTTTAACAATTCAGGAGAGCGATTGATCTGGCCAGAAAAAACCTTTGATCGTTCACTTTTGAGAGAAATTGAAAGCAAAAAACCAGAACGAAACTCTGCCCAGGCAAAACCGTCGTTAGATTTGGCAGACTATGACGGAGTCGTCCAAGGTGATTTCACCACAGACATGCGCCAAGTTTTAGTTTTAAAATCGAATTTAGATAGTGGCGATATCGTCAAACGAAATTCGACCGACGCCAATCGGCTCCAGATTCCACCACTTTGTTTTGATTTTTCTGAAAAGTCGAGCGAAAAACTTATTAAACTCGCAACTTTTTGTTTACTTGATTCTCGTTTTTCCAGCCGCACTCGTATAAATTTTCCTGCACCCCAAAATTCAAAAAGTAACAGCACACAGGACACGCTAAACCGGCTAAGCCTGCTGCCACCTGAAGGTCCTTTGTGATTAGATTTAAGGTCAAACTTTTGGTTCTTGCCGAAATTTTTGGGGTTTTGTCATTGGCCTCAACTTCTGAAATCGACCCTCTCTGGATTTTGTTTCCCGCACTGGCAGCTGTTTGCAAATTTTTTTTCGTGAGGCTGTTAAAAATTAAAAACTGGGGAGTCCCTGAAGCCCTTTTGTTTCCACTCCTTCTTTTACTCATCCCTCTGGCTTATTTTGTGTACAAAAAAACAGGCTGGCACCCCGTCGTTGTTTCGGGCCACATAATTTTACTCACACAAAGTCTTCTCTTTTTACAAGTTCACACCAAGCGCGTTGAGGGATTTAGGTCGGCGCTTGTTTTTGTTATGGCCCTTCTTGGGGCGACACTGTCGCCTGAATTTCACACTGGTATTTTAATTTTTTGCATTTTGATTGTCTCAGTTTTACAATTTTTTAAAGCGACCCTTGAGGCACATTACAATCCCAATCTAAAGCCCGCTCCTTTTGCGATAAATGTGATTCAAATCGGCTTAGTTCTTTCGATTGTGGTTTTATCTTTTGTTTTTTTTCCGCTAATTCCGAGGTCAAAAATTGCGGCCCTCTTTGGCGGAAGTGGCTTTGGAATGGGTTCGCAAGCGTCCACTGTGGGTTTTAGTGGTGAGTTGAGTCTTGTACCGAATTCCCAATGGCAAGAGGCCAATCCTAAAGTACAGTTGCGAATCTTTTTGCCGCCTAAAAACGCGAGGCAATCTTTTGACTACTTTTTTCCAAATGGCCTCATTCCAATGCGCACTCTTGAAATTTTTGATGGGCAAAACTGGCTTTCAAGAAATCGAAATTCGGCAGTTGAAATCAAAAAAGCCTCTGAAATTGTGCCCTCGGGTATTCTAAATGACACATGGGCTGAAGTTATTCGAGAACCCACTACCCGAGAGAATCTGCCGTCAACCCGAAACCCCTCACGCATCGAGTTTGTACTGGGCTCTCAAGATACCGATGGTGGTTTGCTTAAACTGAATCGAGAAAACCAGGATCTGTCTCTTGGACTTTCTCAAAGAAGCCGAGTTAAATTTTCACTCTCTAAACTCGATCATGACGCCACCCCCCAGGGTTTCACAAATTTGCCAGTTCCAGGATTCATTCCTGCGGAATTT